>DATKKB010000001.1:0-10931 GCA_035543095.1 Anaerolineaceae bacterium
TGCACTGATTCCCCCAGGAAATTCTCGGCCAATCGGGGCCATAATTGCGTATTTGCACAGGGATTTTGCGTCAATGCACGGGTTGACAAATCCCCCCGCCCTTCATACACTGGAATCGGTGCCCCATGCCTCCGCCATTCCCTTCACGTTCGCGCAGCACCCTTCAGGGTTCACGCTTTCAGCCATTCCCTTTCACATTTCACGCATCACGTTCTCGCAGCACCCTTTGGGGTTCACGCCCCCCTATTTGTTCCTCGATTTGTTTCAAATTCAATTCCCGCCTTCGCCGAATCTCGTCCTCCGTTCTTTTCCCTTAACCGTGTCATCTCTTCATTAACTGCATTTCAAAATTCAATTTTTACTTCGAACCTTAAAAATTGAATATCCAAAAAACGATTTGTTTCGATTTTTTTTATTTTCTACTTTCATCTTCCCTGGCTCTACCCCAGATGCCGCCTAAGGGCAAGAAATGCATATGATTACATTCCGGTCATGTAAGCAATCCCAAGCGCCCCAGGGCCGGCATGCACCCCGATCACCGGGCTGACCCGCCCGATGATTGCTTCACTTACTTCACCGACTCCAAAACGCTGGCGGACGCGTTCCATCATTTCCTGGGCTTCCTCTGGTGTGTCTGAATGAAGCACAGCCAGGCGCAGCGGCGGGCAAGTATCCAGGCGGACCCGCTGCTCGAAAATATCCAGCAGGCGATCCAATGCCCGCGCGCTCGTGCGTACTCGTTCGACCGCTTCAACCCTCCCGTCGCGAATTTCAAGGATCGGTTTGAGGTTTAGCAGTGTTCCCACGAATGCCGCCGCTCCGCCGATTCGTCCTCCGCGCGCCAGGAATTCGAGCGTCTTGAGCACGAACAGGACTCCTATTTTGGATCGGGCCTGTTCTGCTGTTGTTTTGCATTCTTTGAGGGTCGCGCCCTGGCCGGCAATCCGGGCAGCCGTAAGCACCATGTAACCCAGCGCCAGGCTGACCGATTGTGAATCAACCAGCTCGATGCGCCGCCCTGGCAACATGGCTTTAGCTTGAATGGCTGAATCCATCGTTCCCGACAGCTTGGAGGCGATCGTAATTGTCAGGATATCGTAACCCTCTTCTAAAAGGTGCACGTATACGTCCTTGAATGCCTGTGGAGAGGGCTGTGAAGTGGTGGGCATGACTTTATTGGTCTTCAAACGGGCGTAAAATTCATCCGCCGACATCTCAACCTGATCAAGGTAAGATTTTTCACCCCAGATGACATGCAGTGGGACGCTGAAAATCGGTAGATTGCGGATTACTTCGGGTGGAAGGTTGGAAGTCGAATCGGTCACGATGGCAACTTTAGCCATTCAGCTTCTCCAATAGTTAAAGCTTCAAACTCGGCAAAAATATCAATACATTATAACCCTTCGGACCCCAATTCGATGCGCGATGCGAAAATACCTTGACCAACTCCCGGATACAGGCTAAAATGCAACCTTGCACCACCACCCATCCCGGGTGGTGGGGTTAGGATTCTATTCAGGATGGGTTTGAGTTTTGTTTGAAAATCTGACCGATCGTCTCAATAAAGTATTCCAGGACCTGCGCAGGCACGGCAAGCTGACCGCGGCTGACGTCGATTCGGCCATGCGCGAGGTCCGGATGGCTCTATTAGAAGCCGACGTTCATTACAGCGTGGTCAAGAGCTTTGTAGCCCGGGTGCGCGAGCGGTCCATCGGCGCTGAAGTTTCGCGCGCCCTCAACCCCGCTCAGCAGGTGATCAAAATCGTCCACGAAGAGCTGATCGCCACCCTGGGAGAGCCGGCTCGCTTGAACCTGTCAGGTCCCAAGCCGCGCGTCATCATGCTCGTCGGTTTGCAGGGCTCCGGCAAGACGACCGCGGCTGCTAAAGTTGCCCGGTTGCTGCGCGCCCAGGGCGAGCGTGTTATGCTGGTTGCTGCCGACCCGTATCGACCGGCAGCCATCAAACAGCTTCAAACCCTGGGAGATAAGATCGGCGTGCCGGTATTCACCGAGAATGGAGTCAAACCGCCCGAGTTGAGCGCCCACGCCTTTGATATGGCCCAAAAAGGCGGCACGACCGTCCTGATTATCGACACGGCCGGCCGTTCGCAGCTCGACCAGGCCTTGATGGATGAGCTTCAGGCAATCAGTAAGCGGGTCGTCCCAAGCGAAATCCTGCTGGTAGTCGATTCAATGATCGGCCAGGAAGCCCTTCATGTCGCCGAAGGTTTTCGCGATTCGGTCTCCCTGACCGGGCTGATTATGACTAAGATGGACGGCGATTCCCGCGGCGGCGCAGCCATCTCGATCCGCACCGTCACCGGAGTTCCGATCAAGTTTCTCGGCACCGGCGAGGGCATCGATGCGCTCGAATTGTACGATCCAGGCCGGCTGGCCTCCCGGATACTTGGCATGGGCGATGTCATCGGGCTGATAGAAAAGGCCGAGGCCAACTTAGACCAGAAGACGGCTCGCGACCAGGCCGAGCGCATGCTCAAAGGCCAGTTCACGCTCGAAGATTTTGCAAACCAGTTACGCCAGGTTCGAAAAATGGGCCCCTTCTCCCAAATTCTGGAGATGCTGCCGGGCGGCCTGGGCCAGATGGCTAAGCAGATCAACCCACAGGACGCCGAAAAGCAGTTCCGCACCACTGAAGCCATCATTAACTCAATGACCATTTCCGAACGCCGTAACCCAGACCTGCTCAATGCCAGCCGCAGGCGCCGTATCGCCCGTGGCTCGGGCACCGACGTTCAGGAAGTGAATAAACTGATGAAACAATTCCGCGAAGCACAGCGGATGTTCAAGACAATTCAAAAAACAGGCGGGCGTGGCATTTCCCGTATGTTTGGATAACCTCGAAGATAGAGGCTCATGCGCTCTCCTCCAGCGCCCCCTCGATCCTCTTTTCTTCAGGAAATCCTGATCAATCTTTAAATATTAGATACACAAATTTGGACAGGAGATAGTTAGCATGGTTCGTATTAGATTACGCCGAATAGGCTTGCGCCACCAGCCAAGCTACAGGGTAGTGGTGGCCGATAAGGAGAGCCCGCGCGATGGTCGTTTCCTCGAAATCTTGGGATCCTACAATCCTCGCACCAATCCCTTCATGCTGAAACTGGACGAAGAACGCGCTTACCATTGGTTGAGCGTGGGAGCCCAGCCGAGCGAATCGGTCCTCAAACTTTTCAAATCCGTTGGCCTGGTTGAGCGGTTTGAGCGATTTAAGAAGGGTGAAGCCAAGGAAACGCTTTTGGCTGAAGCTTCGAAATCCTACGAGCAGCACGCCGAAAAATAGGCTGGTGCGCCAGGCTGTAGGGCAGAGGCTAGGAAAAACCCGGTCGAAAGACCGCAGGCTTACCTGACCGAAAGGAGCTACCTTGAAGGAATTGATTGAATATATCGCCCGTTCCCTGGTTGATAACCCCATGGAAGTACAGGTCCGGCAGGATCGGATGGGCAGCAAGACACGCCTCGAATTGCGTGTAGCAAAAGAAGATATGGGCCGGGTGATCGGAAAATCCGGCCGGGTTGCCAACGCAATGCGTATTTTGCTGCGCGTGTCGGCTGCCCGCGAGGGAAAACAGGTTTCTCTGGACGTCATTGAACCGAGATGAACCGCCGCCGCATCAAACCAATCAACCGGCGAAACAACGAGACAGGCTCGCCCAGGCCGGGCGAGCCTGTGTTTGTAGTTGTGGGCCAGCTGCGCCGTCCCCACGGTGTAACCGGCGAAATCCTGATGGAGACGATGACCAATCACCCGCAGCGCCTGCGGGTTGGCACCACCATTTATCTGAGCCCGGATTATGAGCCTTTAACGATTGCCGGGCGTCGTTCGGTCGAAAAGGGACTCCTTTTGCGGTTCGACGGCTTTACGGATTGCGACCAGGTGGCCGTCCTTACGAACCGGACTGTTTTTGTGCGGGCCGACTCGCTGCCGCCTCTACCGAAAGGCGAGTATTACCATCACCAATTGATCGGATTATCGGTTTTGGATGAGAGCAATGCCTTGTTGGGCAAAATCGTGGAAATCATCGAGACGGGGGCAAATGACGTGTACGTCGTGCAGCCCGAGTCAGGCGAGGAAATCCTTCTGCCTGCTTTGGAGGATGTAATCCTCTTTGTCGATTTGGACGCCGGCCAGATGCGCGTGCGTCCGCCGGAATGGCTGTAATCGTTCAATCAAATGGATTCCAGGGCCTATTGGGTCGGGTTCAATATGGTCAAAGGCATTGGGGCAGTGCGCCTACAGGCCTTGCTCAACTATTTTGGCGATCCTCAAGTTGCCTGGCAGGCGCCGGCGGATGCCCTGCTGAATACCGGCTTATCTCCTAAAATTGTTGATTCCCTCGTGCATCTCCGGGCCACCCTCGACCTTGAAAAGGTGATGGATCGCCTGGGCCAATTAAAGGTCACCGTCATCACCAGGGAAGAAGATAGCTACCCGCGGCGTCTAAAAGAAATCGAGCAGCCGCCGCCCGTAATTTACGTGCGCGGTGAGATTCTGCCGGAAGATGATTTTGCCGTCGCCGTCGTCGGGACGCGCCGGATCACCGTCTACGGCCGCCAGGTGGCTGAAGAGATCGGGACTTTCCTGGCTCAAAACGGCATCACCGTGGTCAGCGGGCTGGCGCGCGGCGTCGACGCCGTTGCGCACGATTCGGCCATTAAGGCCGGCGGGCGCACGTTTGCCGTCCTGGGCTGCGGGGTGGATCGCATCTATCCACCCGAGCACCAACGCCTGGCCGAGCGAATTATGGAATGCGGGGCCTTGATCAGCGATTACGCCCCAGGCACCCCTCCAGATGCGATCAATTTCCCGCCGCGCAATCGTATTATTGCCGGTCTTTCGCTGGCATCGGTCGTGGTTGAAGCCGGCGAGACCAGCGGCGCTTTGATCACTGCTACTTTTGCCGCTGACCAGGGTCGCGACGTTCTGGCTGTGCCGGGCAACATCAACGCCCCCCAGAGCAAAGGCGCCAACCGTCTCATCCAGCAGGGAGCCCGTCCGTTGTTAAAGGTCGAAGATATCCTGGATGCGTTAAAACTCGATCACGTTCAAAGCCTTCAGCAAGCCCGGCAGGTTTTGCCTTCGGACGCCCTCGAGGCTTCCATCCTCGTCTTGATGAGCGCTGAGCCGATCCATGTGGATGAAATAAGCTCTCAATCAGGCTTGTCAATTGATAAAGTATCGGCTACACTCACCATGTTGGAATTAAAAGGGTTGGTACGCCAGGTCGGCGGGATGAACTACATATCTGTGCGGGAACCAGGAGCACATTACTGGACTGATGACCATGTTTGAACATTTCTTCGCAGTTGTCATGGCAGGTGGTGGGGGGACACGCCTCTGGCCGCTTTCACGTAAAGCTACACCTAAACAAATGCTCAGCTTTTATGGGAATCGTTCGCTCTTCCAACTCGCAATCGACCGGTTGGTCGGCCTGTTCCCATTAGAGCACATAT
The DNA here is from genome assembly GCA_035543095.1 of Anaerolineaceae bacterium. Lineage (GTDB taxonomy): Bacteria > Chloroflexota > Anaerolineae > Anaerolineales > Anaerolineaceae > UBA700. The sequence continues at coordinate 5,473 of DATKKB010000001.1, forward strand.
TGGTCGTTACGATTGCCGACCAGGTAAGCGCGCTCCAGGCCGAATACCCGGCATTGCCGGCTGAGAATTTCCTGGTTGAACCCACGCCGCGCGGCACTGCTTCCGTCGTCGGTCTGGCTGCTGTTGCCCTGGCCTATCGCGATCCACAGGCCACGATGGCGGTCGTAACTGCTGACCACATCATCCAGAACGTGCCTCGCTTTCTTCAAGCCCTGGGCGCCGGTCATGAAGTCGCCAAATCTGGTTCCCTGGTCACACTCGGGATCCAGCCGCTTACGCCTTCCACCGGCTACGGGTATATTGAAGCCGGCGAGGGCATCGGTGAATTTAACGGCGAAATGGTCCAGCGTGTTGTACGCTTTACCGAAAAACCAGACGAGGCGACCGCTCGCAAGTTCTTGGCGCAGGGCAATTATTTTTGGAATTCAGGCATGTTCGTCTGGCAGGTCCAAACCATCCTGGCCGAATTCAATCAGAACATGCCCGACCTGGCAGGCCGATTGGATCGCATTGCCAGGGCGTGGGGTACGCCCGACCGGCAGGCCGTATTAATGGTAGAATGGCCACAAATCCAACCGGAAACGATTGATTTTGGCATTATGGAAAAAGCCCGCCGTGTGGCTGTAATTCCAGCCCGAGAGCTGGGTTGGAGCGATGTTGGTAGCTGGGATTCGTTGTTTGGCGTCCTGCCCTCCGATAGCCAGGGCAACATCATTCTGGGCGCCAATTTTATCGGCCTGGATACCAGCTCAACCCTGGTGGTCAGCAAATCTGCTGATCGATTGATCGTTACACTCGGCTTGAAGGATGTGGTCGTTATCGATAGCGGTGATGCCTTGCTGATCTGCTCTAAAGATGAAGCTCAGAAAGTGAAAGAAGTTGTAAACCGGCTGAAACAGGCCGGGCTTAAAAATTATTTGTAAGTAGGAGGTGTCAATTTGGACGCCTATTGTGTCAAATGCAAAACGAAACGCGAGATTGTAGATCCCCAGCCTGATTTCAACGCAGCCGGAACGCCCGTTACCAAGGGAACCTGCCCAGTTTGCGGGACCCGCTTGTACCGCATGGGACGCACTCCCGCTCACGAAGGGCTGACCCCGCCCGAGAAAAATAAACGCAGCGGAAAGTTGGTGATCGTCGAGTCACCTGCCAAGGCGCGCACGGTTGGGCGTTTCCTGGGAAAAGGTTATACGGTTAAAGCCTCGGTCGGCCACGTGCGCGACCTGCTTCGTTCTGAATTATCGGTCGACGTGGAGAATGGCTTTACACCCAAGTACAGGGTGCCAAATGAAAAACGGCCGGTCGTTAAGGAGCTGAAGCAGCTTGCTAAGCAGGCCGAAGAAATCTACCTGGCAACCGACCCTGACCGGGAGGGAGAAGCGATTGCCTGGCATTTGCTTGAGGCCGCAGAGATTGAACCGCGCCTCAGCCATCGCGTTGTTTTCCATGAAATTACCGAGTCGGCCATTAACGATGCCTTTTCGCATCCGCGCCAGATCAACATGGACCTGGTGGACGCTCAACAAGCCCGGCGTGTGCTCGACCGCCTGGTCGGCTACAGCATCAGCCCCATCCTGTGGGAAAAAGTGCGCAGCCGCCTTTCAGCCGGACGCGTCCAATCGGTGGCGTTGCGCCTGGTTGTCGAGCGCGAGCAGGAGATCGACGCGTTCATTCCGGTTGAATATTGGACAATTGATGCCGAATTCAAGCCCGAAGGAGGACGCCAGAATTTCACGGCCCATCTTGCCAGGATCGACGAAAAGGATCCTGACCTCAAGGACGAGGCCACGGTTAATTCCTACCTGGGCGATATGGACGCTGCCAATTATGCTATCCAGCGGATCAAGCGCAGTGAGCGCCGTCGGAAGCCCCAAGCGCCCTTCATCACCAGCACGCTCCAGCAGGAATCTTCCCGGCGATTGGGTTACACGGCCCGCCGCACGATGGCGCTGGCCCAGCAGCTTTACGAGGGCCTGGACCTCGGAGAAGGCGGGGCGACCGGTTTGATCACCTACATGCGCACCGATTCCATCAATATCGCTGAAGTCGCTCAGAATGAGGCGCGCAACTTCATCCTGTCGACCTATGGCAAGGATTACTTGCCGCCGTTGCCGCCTCAGTACAAGACCCGCGCGGTCGGCGCCCAGGAAGCTCACGAGGCCATCCGCCCAACCTCGGTTTTACGTCTGCCGGAAAAAATGAAACCGTTCCTCAGCTCCGAGCAATATAAAATCTACCAGCTCGTCTGGCAGCGTTTCGTTGCCAGCCAGATGGAAGCATCGGTCTTTGATACGGTCTCTGTCGAGGTCGAGGGCAAAACGAACGCTCACAATTACCTTTTTCGGGCTTCCGGTTCGACGCTCAGATTTCCAGGTTACCTGGTCGTAATGGAGGAATCCAAAGACGAGGACCCCAAGGCGAACGCCGAAGGGGAAGATGTCAAAATTCCGCCCAATCTGACCGAAGGACAGCGCCAGGATCTTGTGCACCTCAACCCGGATCAGCATTTCACCCAGCCTCCTCCGCGCTACACCGAGGCCACGCTCGTCCAGACGCTCGAGGAATACGGGATTGGCCGCCCTTCGACCTATGCTCCCATCCTCTCGACCATTCAGGAACGTGGCTACGTGGTTCGTGAAGCCCGCCGGCTCATCCCGACCGAGACCGGCATCCTGGTAAACGAGCTGTTGGTCAATCATTTCCCTGAGATCGTGGACTTGCATTTCACCGCAAGTATGGAAGAAGACCTTGACAAGGTCGCTGACGGCGAGACCGAGTGGAAGGATGTTATCAGCGATTTTTACACCTCCTTTGCTCCCCAGGTAGCCAAGGCCCAGGCTGAAATGCCGGTCAATAAGGCTGAGCTGGAAAAGATCGGCAAGGCCTGCCCAGAATGCGGCCACGACCTGGTCATCCGGTGGGGTCGTTATGGCAAATTTGTCTCGTGCAGTAACTTTCCTGCCTGCCGCCACACCGAAGCCTGGCTGCAAAAAATCGGCGTCACCTGCCCCAAGGATGGCGGAGATATCGTCGAGCGCAAGACCCGCAAGCAGCGCATCTTTTTTGGCTGTTCGAACTATCCGGCTTGCGATTTCACCTCCTGGAAACGGCCCATCACCAAACCGTGCCCGAAGTGCGGGGGACTGCTCGTGATTGCTAACAAGCGTGAATTTCAATGCACAAACTGCCAGGAAAGTTTCTTGATCGAGGAGATGGGGGAAACGGTCGAAGCCTAGCGGCTTAAAGCGTGTTTCGAGAAGCTAAGCGTGTCGAAACACGCTATTTTTATTTGCGGCACGAAAATTGCAACATGAAATGAAATAAATACCGGGATATTGATTGCGTGGTTTTTAATTTTGTTCTACAATTAATATAGCCTGAGAAGATCTTATCCGGACAATTTTTTAAGGAGCGACTGATATGAACAAGGTGCGCGAGCTTGCGAAAAACCCATTGTACGTGGCAATTGCAGCCGGTGTCGTGGGTATATTAATTGGCTGGCTGGTCATTGGCTGGGGTATTTGGCCTGTCACTTATACAGACACCGATCCTTCCAGCCTGCGTTCGGATTTTAAACAGGATTATGCCCGCATGGCAGTCGATTCTTACATCAAGAATTCCGACCTGGCGCTGGCCCAACAGCGCTACGCCGCCATGGGAAAGGATGCTCCCACAGTTCTGGCCGAAATAAAGGCATCCGGCTCAAATCCGCAAGAAGTAGATCGCTTCTCGTTGGCTGTCACCGGCGCCATCCAGCCTACCACCGGCACGCCTTTAGCCGGACAAACCTCCGTTGCTGGAGTCACCCAGCCCGCTGGCCCGGTCACGACGCCCGCCCCTGAAAGCGGCGGCAACAGCGCCACTTTGTTGATCGTTCTCTGCCTGGTCCTCCTCGTAATCGGCGGCGCTCTGGCTTATCTTTTGATCTTCCGCGGCAAGCGCCCAACCGGCCTTCCCAACCCCTTCAGGCAAGCCCAGGAAATGAGCAAATCCGCCGAACGGACCGATTACCAATCCCAGGGCGTTGAGACTCCGATTGCCCAGTTCATGACCACTTATAAGCTCGGCGTGGACCTTTACGATGACTCGTTCAGCATCGATTCACCCACCGGCGAATTCCTGGGCGAATGCGGCGTCGGTATTTCGGAAACTGTCGGCGTGGGCGACCCCAAGAAGGTTACTGCCTTTGAAGTCTGGCTTTTTGATAAGAACGATATTCAGACGGTCACGAAAGTCTTGATGAGTGAATTTGCGTTCAAGGACGTTGGCATTTTACAGCGCCTGGCCTCTAAGGGCGAGCCGGTTATGATCGAGCCCGGAAAACAGATTTTGCTTGAAACCGCCACCCTGCAGCTTGAGGCACGCGTCGTGGACGTCAATTATGGCTCAGGCGCCCTCCCGAGCAACAGCTTTTTCGATCGCCTGACCCTTGAGCTGGCCGTCTGGCCTAAAACCAAAGCCTGATCTATTCGGGTGAATTAAAAGCATCCCGGTTTTATACCGGGATGTTTTTAATTTATAAAATCTTTTTATTCGATATTCAATATTTTAAAGCGGATATCTCCGCCGGGGGTCGATGCAACGACTTCGTCGCCGACCCGGCGGCCGATTAAGGCCCTTCCGATCGGACTTTCAAACGAGATGCGATCCTTTTTGGGATCTGCTTCTTTCGGACCAACCACGTAATAGGTTTCCGGGGGGTAATCTTCTTCCTGGATCGTTACGTGCGATCCAATTTCGACGACCTCCTTATTATGGGGATGCTCGTCGATGATTACGTAATTGCGCAAAATTGATTCAAGTTCCAGGATGCGGCCTTCCAAAAAACCCTGTTCCTCTTTGGCATTGATGTAGTCGGCGTTTTCCGAAAGATCGCCCATTTGGATCGCTGCCCGCAGGCGGGCTGAAATTTTCTGGCGAGCCGGGCCTTTCAGCTCTTCCAGTTCTTTCTTAAGGCGTTCGTACCCTTCGGCAGTCAAATAAGAGGGTTCAGTCATTCCGGTTTCTCCAATGCGTTTGGTTAACCCATTTTTGCAGCAATCCACGAATTATAACCCTGAACCTATGGCAGTGTCTCTGGATTGAATAATTTTTGGTATTCCTCGATCGCAAACCGGTCAGTCATGCCGGCGATGTAATCGCAAATCGTCCGTTCCAACCCAAACTCTTTGATGATTTGCTGAACGTGTTTTGGCAGGGTGCTTGGTTCTGAATGATAGTATTCGAACAGGCCTGTGATGATCCGCTCGGCCTTGACTGCCATCCGCACCACCCGGTAATGCCGGTATAGATTGTTGAAGAGAAAGTCCTTGAGCTGGCGGTTGCGCCGGTGCATATCTTCACTGTTTCCGATCACGTTGTACGTCAGTTTTTGCAGCTCCTCGACCGACCGTACCCCGCTTTGCTGCAGGCGGGTATCTGTGGATTGGACAAGGTCGTTTACTTCTAACCCAATCAAC
>DATKKB010000002.1:0-8146 GCA_035543095.1 Anaerolineaceae bacterium
CTGCACACCGGTATGAACGTTCCAAAGAATGATGGTTGCATCCCTGCTGCTGGTGGCCAGGAGAGAGCTATCCGGGCTAAATGAGGCCCACGTAACTCCTTGACGATGCCCACGCAGGACAAACAATAACTTACCAGAAACCGCATCCCATATCCGGGCGGTTTGATCTTCGCTTGCGCTGGCAAGGAACCGGCCATCTGGGCTGTAAATGACGCTGTTTACCCGGTCGCTGTGCCCTGTCAGAATTGCGTCGACTGCTCCCGTAGTTGAATTACAGATCCGTATCGCGCCGTCGTCTCCGGCGCTGGCCAGGCTGACTCCGTCAGGGCTGAAAGCTGCGCTGAAGATACCTCCTATGCCCACGATTACCGCATTGATTTTGGGGATTGCCAGATTGAGGAGCTGCTGGCCAGTGCTAGTATCCCATATCGTGGTACTCCCATACAGGCCGGCTGTCAGCACTCGCCTCCCATCTGGACTGAATACCGCCTGCCGGATCGGCCCGATAATACCTGCCTGAGTTATGATCTCGGCGCCAGTTTTTGCATTCCAAATGGGAGCTGTCAAACCATCATTGGCAGTCAGCAGGCGCGAGCCGTCCGGGCTAAAAGCAACGCTGTAAATCGTCCCTCCCGGGATATTCAGCGTCAGAGCCTCCGGGAAGGGTTGAATGCTCCACACCTGGGCCGTGCCGTCCGAGTTGGCGGATGCCAGGCGCGTGCCATCCGGGCTGAAGGCAACCCGGTTGACCTGTGTCAGGTGGCCAGATAGGCTGAGCATTTCTTTTCCTGTGGCAGCATCCCATAGCTTAACCCGTCCATCCGCGCTGGCAGTCGCCAGGCGCGTGCCATCCTGGTTATAGACAATATCCTCGACTGCATTGGTATGGCTGCTAAAGGTTTGAAGAGCGGTCCCCTCTTGCATGTTCCATAAGTGCGCCAGGTTGTCAGCGCTGGCAGTCGCCACTGCCTGTCCATCCGGACTGAAGGCAACTCCATAGACCGGTCCAAGGTGCTCGGATAAACTTACCAGTTCTCTGCCGGTGGAGGCATCCCAAACCCGGGCGGTATTATCATCACTGGCCGAAGCCAGGAAAGCCCCATTCCGGCTGTATGCCAGGGCACGAACAGTCTGGCTGTGGGCGAAAAAAGTTTTCAAGTTCTGGCCGCTACGGGCGTCCCAGATCCGGATGGTCCCATCCTGGCCCGATGTTGCCAGGTGCGATCCATCCGGACTGAAGATAGCGCTCGTAAGGTAGCCTGCCTGGACATTCAGAAGCATCAGCTGCTTTCCGGTCAAAGCATCCCAAACGCGTGCGGTCTGATCGTCGCTGGCTGTTACGATGCGATCCCCGGCCGGGTCATAGGATACCTCGTGGATTCCCCCGGTGTGCCCGGTCATGGTGAAAAGCGCTTTTCCACTGCTCGCATCCCAGATGCGGACGGTATTATCCAGGCTAGCAGTGGCAATCCTTGTGCCGTCCGGGCTGAACGCCACGCTTGTGACAGCTCCCTTGTGACCCGATAGGGTATATTGTAAATGGGAAACTCGTAAGGAACTGTGGAGGGCGTTCTCTGCCTCCAGAGTGTCCCGCTGTTTCAAAGCTAACAAGGATAGCAGGATACTTCGCTCCGAATCCGTCCCAAGGCTGCCGATTGCCGCAGCAGCCAGCTCACGGCTGCGCGCCAGAATTGCACCCTCCTGGGCAATCTGGCTTTGTTGGATGACCAGCAACGCTAAGACGATCCCTAAAAGAAGAACTCCACCCAAACCGGCCGCCAGCCGGCGCAAGTTTTTGGTGGCCCGAGCCTGTTCGGCTGACCGGCGCATCTCGGCCAGAGCCAGCTTTTCGGCCGCCTCGGCCTGGTGGCGCACCAATTCCAATTCGCGCTGGCGGCGAAGCTCCAATTCGGCCGCTTCCTGATCCTGGGCTGCCTGCGAAAAGTCCAGGAACTTTCGTTCCTGCTTGCTTAATTCCAGGTAATGCCCGCGCACCCATTCCAAAGCCAGTGCCAGCCGCGCCCCCCGGTAAAGCATGCCCGGGTCCTGGCCCATTTTCTCCCATTCATCTACGGCCTGAATCAGCCGGCGTTGAATCCGGTGGCCTTCGCGATCCTCGTCAAGCCACTGGCGCAGTCGGGGCCATTCACCCAACAAGGCATCATGTGCAATTTCGATGGTTTCAGCTCGCAAGGTGATCAGGCGTGCATCGCTTAAGGCTTGCACGACCTCTTTGACACGCTCGAAATCCTCAGCTAGGGTCGTTAATTCGTCGAACCGGGCTTGGCGTCGAGTTTCGGGGGCAAGAAAAAATGGCGTCTCAGTCCTTTCTGAGATCAACCGTAAGAAGATGCGGCGGGCAATTTGCTGTTGTCCCTCAGAAAGGTTTTCATAAAAGGTATCGGCGGTGCGGGCAATGGCTCCGGGTACCCCACCGGCGTCATTGTATCCGGCCAGGGTGAGGGTCCGGCCGCGCCGCCGCTTCCAGGTCTCGAGCAGGGCATGTGAAAGCAGCGGCAGCGCTACCGGCTCGACCGTCGTATTTCCTGCAGGCCGGTCTTCCCGAGCACCTAGATCGCGCAGGATAAGATCAACCAGGCCGGGTTCAAATTCCCAACCGTTGCGGTGTGCAGGTTCTTCGATGGCCTTGCGTAGGTCCTGATTGCTCATCGGGCCGATGTATTCCTGGCATTCTGCCAAAACTGCCCTCAGGCCGGGAAACCTGGCGCAGGCGCTGTAAAAATCAGCCCGCAGCGCAACCACAACCCGCGCCTGGCCGCCGTGCGCCGCGACCAGGAGATTATCAATAAAAGAGCTGCGCTCCGTCTCTGAACGGCATACACTGAAAAGCTCTTCGAACTGGTCGATGACCAGCAAGCAGTGGGTGTTTTTTGTAGAGAGCGCGCTGCGCTCGAGGAAGAACTGGAGTGAGCGCGTATCACTCCGTAAATCATCATTTAAACGGGTAGCTGCGGTGACCGAATCGGACTTTTTCGTCAGGCAGTTGGCTAGTGCCATCAAGGGAGCCGGGCCGGGAGTCATGACAAAGATTTGCCAGCGTTGCCTGCCGTTGTGCGAAAAATCCTGCCGGAGGGCCGGCACTAGGCCGGCACGTAATAAAGAACTTTTTCCGCTGCCAGAATCTCCGACGACGGATATGAAACGGCACGAAGTTGAGGAAGTTTCTTCGCTGCTGAAAGTCAAACTTGATTTCAGGCGGGTGACCAGTCGCTGGACGATTTGTTCGCGTCCAAAGAACAAAGCCGAATCGCTTTCATCGAAATACGCCAGACCTTTAAAGGGGGACGGTCCGGAAACCTGCGCCTCTGGTTCCGGCAGCACGCTGCTTGAAGCAGCCTCCGGTTGTAAATTGAGAATCTGGGCCGAGCCAGTGTGGATGATGCGTTCAAAAAGCTCGACGGTCTCAGGAGAAGGATCGATGTTAAGATCTTTTTTTAGGGCATCCCGGCAGCGCTGGTAAATGGAGTTGGCGCTTGCCAGGTCTCCCATACTGCCATAAGCAGTCATCATAGCGCGGTAGGCGAATTCAGATCCATTTCCGAGCGTGATCCAGCGTTCCCCCCATTCCAGCGTATCTTCCCAGCGCCCGGCTTCAGTCAGCTGCGCAACCAGGAGCTTGATTTTTTGCTCAAAAATGAGCTGCTGGCGCTCGCGTTCCGAAAGGATCCAGTCTTCATAAAATCCTGGCAGCAGTTCGCCCTGGTAGACCGAGGTGGATGCGATCAGGTCCTGAATAGACCAGCCCGGCGTCACTTTGCGGTCCAGCACAGTCACGTCGACCCAGATCTGGTCATGTTCTTCAAATGCGATGGTCAGGTCATCACTGTGCAAAACTTTGTGATGTTCGTCGTTAACGGCCCGCCGCAGGTGCCACAGGGTCTGGCGAAGATTGCGCCGGGCGATCTCGTCAGGATAATCCGGCCACAATGTCCCGGCCAGCTTTTCACGCCTGTGTGCAATCTTTTGATTTAAAACCAGATAAGCCAGCAGGGATTGGGCTTGCCGGTTAGGTAGCTCGATGATCCGGCCGTCGAGCCGGATTTCAAACTGCCCCAGGAAACGGAATTCAAGCATTGCACCCATCTCCTTTTAAAAACCGACCTCAGACAGCAGCAGTCCTTTGTCAGGGCGCATCCTTTACTATTTCAAAAAAAGTATAACAGAAAACAAGAGGAAAAAATGATAGATATTACCAATTATCTATAAATACGGTCAAGTAACGCATAAAAGACGCTGGAAAACGCCCGGTGGGTAAACTTTTTTCATAACCAAAACCAAATCAGATTTGTCAGACAGCTAAAATAAAGGAGATAGCTCATGAATACCCGCAAGTTCTTTTCGATCCTGATCGTCACACTCATCCCGTTGACGATGATAGCAGCAACCTACCGACAGGCTGCTGGCCTGTCCGAAGGCGTTTATTCCCGCCCAGGATTTGAGCTCGACCTGGAGGACGGCCACTATTTGATGCGCTCGTATATCAGCTACGGCTTACAACCGCTTGAAGAGGGCACTTTTACGGTTTCAGGCAACCAGATCTCTTTCAATGCTGAGGAAGTCACCCAGGCCGCCCAGACTGGCTGTGGCAGCTCATTCACCTATACCTATGCCTGGATCGAAGAGCCCGATTCAAACCAGGTCAACCTGTCGCCCGTCAGCGAACCGTGCCAGGCGCGCCAACGTGATATGGCGCGTGCGCCGTTAGCTCAGAGTGACTTTTCATCTGACTCCGGGCAAATCCCCGTCACCGGCAGGCAGAGTCTGCCGGATGGAGAATATTACCGCCAGGGTTTCGAGCTGGACTTAATCCAGGGCCGATATTTGATCAGCACGTTTATCAGCTACGGCCTGCAAGCTGTGGAGGGGGGCAATTATACCCTGTCTGGAAATAAAATTACCTTCACCGCGGATACTATTTCCGAGGCGGTTCGCTCCGCCTGTGGCAGTTCCTTCACGTCCACTTATACCTGGATCTTCGATCCGTTTTCCAGCCAGGTCAGCCTATCTCCTTCCAGTGAATCTTGCCAGGCCAGGCAAAACGACCTCACCCGCCAACCCATGGCGGTGCGTTATCCTTGAAAACAGTGGATTTATTTCCCGGTGTTCCTGGAGATCATTAACCAGGAATACCGGGATCAAGACCAGAATATTTTATGATAAATTTGGTATAATATAGATTATTTGTACGGTTTGGCTTCGGTATTGGTTGTTCTTGGAGTAGTCAATGGCACGCAAATTCGCCTTAATTATTGGCTCCAGCCAGTACGATGACCCGGCTCTGGCAAGGTTAAGAACGCCCGAGGCGGATATCCTCACCCTGGCGGCTGTCCTGAGAGATCCTCAGATCGGTAACTTTGACGATGTCAAAGAACTCATGAACGAGTCTGAGACCAGCATCCGGCGGGCAATCAGCACTTTTTTCGCTCAAAAAAAGCCGGATGATTTGTTGTTATTTTATTTTTCAGGGCATGGGGTCCTGGATGACCGGGGACGTTTATTCCTGGCTGTAAAAGACACCCAACATCAGCTGCTCAAGGCCACAGCTATTTCCTCTTCCTTTATTTTGGACGAAATGGACGAATCACGATCCAGGCGGCAGCTACTCATCCTGGACTGCTGCCACAGCGGGGCATTTTCTTCCCTTTCAAAAGGTGTTACCAAAGCGGTCACCCAGGCTACCTTCGAGGGGAATGGCTATGGACGCATGGTTCTGGCTGCGTCCGATTCGACTCAGGTCGCCCTGGAAGCTGGCGAAAGCGCAGAAAAGGCGCCTTTATCGCTCTTCACAAACTTTTTAATCCAGGGCCTGGTTACCGGTGAGGCAGACCTGGGCGGGGATGGGTGGGTGGCAGTTGATGAATGGTACGATTACGCCTTCGAACGGGTGTTGGCTCAAACGCCCGGCCAGACCCCTCGCAAATGGGTTTATAACCAGGAAGGTGAGCTGTTGGTCGCCAGGAACCCGCACCCAGGATTAATGAAACCGGCGGACTTCCCAATGGAGTTGAAACAAGGTCTTCTTGACCCGCAGGCGGAAGAACGGCTTAAGGCGCTCAGCGTACTGAGCCAGCTCCTTCAAAAGTCCCAGGCTATGACTACAACAGCTCAGGATATGCTGGCGCAAATCAAGGCCCACGATAAAAACCCGAAAGTGCGCGAGCTGGCAGGGGCAATTATGGCGGAGTCTGCCGGCCTGCCTACGGATCAAGATCTTCGGCCGGAGCAACCTTCTGGCATTGCGGAGAAACGACCGGCCTGGCCGAGATGGGCCTGGTTGGCAGGAATCGGGGGGGTGGCCTTATTGGGAATGTTGTTTGCAGCAGTGCTCGGTTTGTTTCAACCCGCATCAAATAATACCAATCCGCCCACCCTTAATTCCGGCCCGTCAGCTTCGAATGGCTCTCCTACGAAAATCCCCGTCATATTCGGATTGATTCCTACGGCCACCCTTTTTTCTCCTGTAGTCGCTCCCTCAAACCCTTCGATTATCCTGACAGCCACCAGCGGGAGTTCGGACCTGGATCGTGCTCTCGCCGGCGAGTTCAGGGGCAAGAAAGTGATTGGATTTGGCCCGCAGACCAGTAATAGTGAACAAATCTTTATGAATACGATGAAGGATTTCATAGACCGGACCGGCATCGAATTTCAATATGACAGCGTACAAGATATTCCAGGCGCCCTTGCGAACCGCATTCGTACCGGCGATGTTCCGGATATTGTCGACTTTCCCCAGCCTGGATTGCTCAAAAGCTATGCCGCATCTGGCAGCGTAATCGATCTGAACTCCTTTATGGACCCAAAGGCTCTTCAGGCGAACTATAACCAGAGCTGGCTGAATATGGCCACCATGCCCGGCAAGGATGGCAAGCCGGTCATGGCCGGAGTTTGGGAAAGATCCAACGGAAAAAGTATTGTGTTTTACCCGAAGAAGGCCTTTGACCAAGCGGGATATAAAATCCCAACGACCTGGGACGAGTTAATGGCGTTAACGGACCAGATTGCGCGCACGGGTTCTAAACCCTGGTGCATTTCTATGGAATCAAGCGCCGCCACTGGCTGGGTGGCCACCGATTGGATTGAGGATATTTTACTTCGCACAACCTCGCCTGAAAATTACGATCGATGGGTCAATGGCCAACTGAAATTCCAATCGCCGGAAGTCAAAAATGCAGCTGACATTATGGCCAAAATCTGGCTTAACCCACAGTATGTATATGGTGGCATCAAGACCATTGTAACTACGCCTTTTTACCTGGCTTCCGACCCAATGTTCCAGGACCCACCCGGGTGCTGGCTGATGAAACAGGGAAATTTTTTCACCTACTTTTTTCCTACCGAGGCGAAGATGGGGATCGATTACGGCCTGTTCTACCTTCCGCCCATCGATCTCAGCTATGGCCGGCCTTTCCTGGTCGGCGGAGATATCTGGGGCATGTTTCGGGACCGGCCGGAAGTGCGGGCGGTCATGGAATACTTCACCAAGGGAGAGCACCTCAAAAGCTGGATGATGGCCGGGGGCGTGATTGCTCCTCAGAATGATGCTGATCCGAACTGGTATGGCAGTGGCGTCGACCGCTCGGTCGCAAAGATTATGCAAGACGCAACGACCTTGCGTTTTGACGGCTCAGACCAGATGCCCAGCCGGGTTGGCGATGGCACCTTTTGGTCGGCTATGACCGATTGGATCAGTGGCAAGATTGACGAGATGACGGCCCTCAAGCAAATTGACGATTCCTGGCCCAAATAACGGGAGTGGTTTAGCTTTTTGTCTCAGCGCCCCGTCCCGGCGCTGAAAATCTCTCCGCGCAATTTATATCCCACCACTTCCAGGCGGGGTGTAAACAGCGGGCGCAGGCCGGTCGGCCGCATGTTGCCCAGGATTTTGCCTTCCGGGGTGACGCCGGTCTGTTCGAATTTGAAGATATCGGACATGGTGACCACTTCCCCTTCCATGCCAGATACCTCGGTGATGTTCGTGATCTTGCGTGTTCCATCTGTGAGGCGGGTGATGTGGATGACCAGGTTAATGGCCGCGGCGAGCTGCCGGCGAATTGCCAGGAGGGGTATTTCCAGCCCGGCCATCATGGCCAGCGTCTCCAGCCGGAAGATGGCATCGCGGGGTGTG
>DATKKB010000003.1:0-7477 GCA_035543095.1 Anaerolineaceae bacterium
CACGCCCAGGGCGTGCGGCACTTCGTCCCGCAGGTGAACCAGGGCGGCTTCGCGGATCAGGTCCATTGCAATGTCGCGTTCGTACAGGTCCGTGACCTGTTCCTCGTCAAAAAAAGGCTGGCCTGCGGGCAGGCGAGCTAACACGGCCTGGAGAAAGCGTTGGGTATCTTCCTTCGAATAGGCAGAAATAGGCAGCGGTTCAGCGAATGGCAGCAGCTCCAGGAATTCGGCCTGGCGGGCCGGCAGGATATCCTCTTTCAAGCGGTCGATCTTGTTGAGTACCAGTAGCACTGCCGGGCGGTGAGCCAGCCTTGCCAGGCGCTGGGCAATTAATCGGTCCTCCTCCGTGACCGGCTCGCTGGCATCCACCATCCAGACCAGCAGGTCACTGTGGTTCAGCGAGGCCACGGCTTCCTCGTTCATGAATTCTCCCAGCTTGTGCTGAGGTATGTGCAATCCCGGGGTATCTACAAAGATCACCTGGGCCTCTGGCAGGGTCAGGATGCCGAGCTGGCTCCGGCGCGTGGTCTGCGGGCGGGGCGACACAGCCGCGATCTTCTGGCCCAGGAGCGCATTGATGAGGGTAGATTTACCGACATTAGGCCGCCCGATGATCGCCACAAAGCCGGACCGGAAAGGAGAAGGAGTTTCAAGCATGAAAATAGGATACCATGGAATGAAAGCGTTATTTCACTAACTTAAGGTTTACCAGCCGTTGGCCTTCGAGCGTGAGCAACCAGGATTTCGTCGCCAGGCCGCCGGGCGCCCCAAAACCGTGCAGGGTACCGTCGGATCCGACTACCCGGTGGCAGGGGATGACCAGCGGCAGCGGGTTTCGGGCCATCATGTTGCCCACAAAGCGAGCCATGCCGGGGTGACCCAGCCCATTGGCAAGCTGGCGGTTAGTCCTGATCGAACCGAAGGGAATGTCCTTACAAGCGTCCAGGACCTTCCGGGCCAAAGAGGTATATCCCTGCAGGTCGAGCGGAAAATCGAAGACTTTACGCCGGCCGAGCAGGTATTCTTCAATCTGGAGTAGGGCGACGCCGAGAATTGATGGCGGAGCTTCCTCTGAAAATCTCGCCAGGTCCGGGCGATTGGTAAAATCCTGCCATCTTTTCAACCTCTCCAGGCCGTAAAGGGATATCCTGACTACCCCTCGCTCAGAAGCAGCCACCCCAATTGGACCGATGGGCGAACTTTTCAATTCGCCAACCCAAAAATCCGTCATCAAACGCTCCTTTTTTGATACGAAGGGGTGGAGTTGTTGAAAGCGCGCAGCACTTTCAACAACTCCACTAGTAGTTGGTTGTCAGGTCGATCAGGCCTCGCTCACGGGCATTGTGATCGCACAGCCGGAAAACATACACGCTGATAATCCCGAACACGATGGCCAGCGTAACCAGGATACCCAGAAGCTGGAGGTTGCTCAGAGAAGAAAAGGTCGGAAAGGCCTGGGCGACGTTGCCGATCAGGGCCCGGCGCAGCAGCTCCAACCAGTATGAAACCGGGATGATAAAGCCGATCGGCCTGAGCCAGACCGGAAGCACATCCAGCGGGAAAATGGCGCCGCTGAACAGGAACAGCGCTCCGGATACCGCATCGCCGATGGCATAGTTATGATTGACGATCAACAGGGTGATTCCCGCCAGGATTAATCCCAGCATCGCAAGCATAACGACCCCCACCAGGAGCCCTACCAGGAACAGGAGCCAATCCACCTTTTGAAGGTCAAAGGGCAGGTGCAGGAACAATATCCCCGCCCCCATCACAACCACCACGGCGAAGCTGCTGGTCAAAAAACGAGCCACCCCGCGTCCCAGGAGGTAAAACGGGACCACGATAGGGGCAGTATAGATGTATCGCAAGGTCCGGTAATGCTCACGATCTTCAATAATGGTGAAAGAGATGCCGGTCATCACATCGCCAACATAGCGATAAAAAGCGTTGCCGATGTAAATATAGGCAAAGATCGGCGTATTGTAATTGCCGTTGGCAATCACACCGTACATGACCACCAGGATCATGGCGCCCGCTAGCGGCTTGATGATCGAGTAGACCGCAAACAAGAAAGGATCGGTCCAGTTCGACTCGATTTTCCAGCCTAACCAGGCGGCAGTCAGGAAAGAGCGAGGAAATATGGAAAACGGTTTTGGTGAGATTTCCATGGTCTTTTATGACCTGATATCCGTCAATTTTCCTTCTCGCACCGCCAGCCGCTCCATGTAATTCAAGAGGAGATAGGATACGAACAGGAAGACCAGCGCAAGCACGACCAGGATTCCCAGCTCGAGCGGGACGCTGATGAAGCCCAGGCTGGGGCCGCTGGCAAATACCAATTGGCGTATCGCGTCCAGCCCCAACGTCAGTGGGATCAGCGAGCCGGCTGCTGCCACCCAGAAAGGAAAACTCTTGATCGGGAAGTAAAACCCGGAGACCAGGTAGATCGGTTCTTGCGCCAGGTTGGCTATGTGCCAGGCCTCGCGGCTGAGCAGCAAGAAGATCGACGAGGTTGCCATGCCCAGGCCGTACAGAGCTATCATGGCTGCCAGAAAAACCAGGAACAAGAATGGAAAACTGACGACGGTGTAATTGACGTTAAAGAGCAGGCTGCCGATGACCAATCCCACCAGAGCGCGCAGGGTGGTTGCAAATAAACCGCCTACAGCCATGCCCAGCAAGCAGGCCATTAAGGGGCCTGGAGCGATGATGTACAATGCCAGGTTGCCGGTTTCTTTTTCCCAATATAACTGGCTGGACATACCCCACAGCACGTTCATCCAATAGGCGATCATCACGCCCCCAACGATCACAAAGCCGATGTAATCCTCCGGAGCATGTATGGCGCGGTAAACGAACACGTAAGCAGACACCCCCATCAGCGGCAAAAAGATATCGAAGAACAACCACGAGCGCTCTCGCTGCATACCAACCACGCGCGGGTAAGAGCGGCCCCACACCGTCATCCAGAACAACATCCAACCCGTGTGGCGGGTTTTAACTGGCGGGAGAGTCGGCATTTTCTACCTCTTCAATGCTCGCCCCTACGAGCTTAACGAAAACATCCTCCAGGGAGGGCTCGCGCTTCTGCAAGCTGAGGATACGCGCCGACTTCTCGGTCAGGCGCCCAATCACCTGCGCCACAGCAGCCTCTTCTTCAAGGTAAACTTCCATGACCGTATGGTTATCCACTGGCTGGAGATGGACCGAGTTGAGGCAGTCGATAGCGTCAAACGCGTGCGCATCGAGCGGTTGGGTGGTATCCAGGTGGATCTCAAAGATCGACTCTTTCTGGAGATTCTGCTTGAGAGCGGCCGGAGAATCGCAGGCCAGCACCCGCCCTTTATTAATAATGGCGACCCGGTCGCACAGTTCCTCTGCTTCGACCAGGTAATGGGTGGTCAGCAAGATGGTTCGGCGTGGATCGTCATTCATCCAATCTCGCACAAAGCTACGTACGTCACGCGCCGCTCCAACGTCGAGGCCCAGGGTGGGTTCGTCCAGGAAAAGCACCTCGGGGTCGGTCAGAAACCCGCGAATGATGTTCATTTTCTGGCGCAGGCCGGTAGAAAGCTGCGCCGAGCGGGTGTTGGCCCGGTCAGAAAGGCCCATAATGTCGAGCAAAGCCTTGATGCGCTGGTTGGCCTCGCCGGAAGGGATGCCGTAAAATTGGGCGAACATCCACAGGTTTTCACGCAGCGTCAGCAATCCGTAACCGGATGACTCGCCGCCGGATACCATGTTGATGCGCTGGCGGACGGCCTCAGGATTCTTGCTTACGTCGATTCCGGAGACCCTGGCCCAGCCCGAAGTGGGCGAAAGCAGGGTAGTTAAAATTTTTATCAGGGTAGTCTTGCCGGCGCCGTTCGGACCCAGTAAGCCAAACAGCTCACCCGGACTTACCTTTAAGTTAATGTCTTGCAGGGCCACCAGCTGCTTTTGCTCCCCTTTTTGGGCGGCGCGAACCTTATAAATCCGGCCCAGGCCAGATGTTTCAATTGATGGGATTTCCACCATACCAACCTCTTTGTTTTTTGGTAATTTCATGGTAAAGAACTGTAAACAAGCCGTTTGAATCTTATGATCGTAGGGTAACCGTAGGGTAGACGTCAAGTATCTTTGACGAGGTTCTGGTAATATTAGTTCTAAGGGCGACTTCTCTTCTTCTCCTCCTTAAGCGCAAGCCGGGGTCGGCGTCCCCGGCTTGCATGATTCTAACACAAGAATCTGATCGATTTCAACAGGGCTGCCATTCAGGCAGCCCTGTTGAATTTAAATTGTAGCTGCTCAGGCCAGGGAGATTAGGAGTGTTTTTAATTGTTCTGCGGTGCTTCGCACCGCAGAATAATAAAAAACACTCCTATTCTCCTTCAGTCTGAGCAGTTATTTTAAATTGTAATGTATCTTTAACTGGCCCGGATTATAATTTCTTTATGCAACCACATAACAGCCAAGGGACCCAAAGACGGTTTATCCTTTCTATTTCGCTCACTGGCATAATCTTTATCGCCGAGTTGGCCGGTGGAATATGGACCGGCAGCCTGGCCCTGCTGTCCGATTCGGCCCACGTGATAATGGATATTTTTGCGCTCGGGCTGAGCTTCCTGGCGCTGCGCCTGTCGGCGCGCCCGGCGGACGACCGCCACAGTTACGGCTACCACCGCCTGGAAGTGTTGGCTGCCCTGGCTAACGGGCTGACTTTGATCCTGATATCCCTGGGAATCTGGTGGGAAGCCATCCGGCGCTGGCAATCACCTGAGCAAATCAAGAGCCTGGAAATGCTGGTTATCGCAGTGGCCGGACTTGTAGTGAACGTGGCAGTGGCATTGATCCTGGGCGGGCACGACCCTCAGGCAGAAAAATCCTCTGCCCGCAAGGACTTAAACTTGCGCGGCGCCCTGCTGCACGTCATTGGGGATGCCATTTCTTCAGTCGGCGTCATCCTGGCAGCCCTGGTGATCGCGACGACCGGCTGGAATTGGGTCGACCCGGCTGTCAGCGTGCTGATCGGCGGCATCATCGCGGTCAGCGCTTATCGCCTGACCCGCAGCAGCCTGCATATCCTGATCGAAGGCGTGCCGGAAGGGCTCTCTACCCAACACATTGGGGATGTCATGGCCCAGGTTAGCGGCGTGCAGGACGTGCACGACCTGCACGTCTGGAATATCTGCTCCGAACACGTTTCCCTCAGCGCCCACATCGTGGTTGCTCCCGGTGGTGATTCGGCCATGCTGATGGTGGAGCTCAAAAACCGGCTCGATAAGGATTTTGGGATCGAACACACCACGATCCAATTTGAGGATACGGCCTGCCTTCAAATGGAAAACGGCTGCGGCAGCATTCCCGTTCCGGTACAAAAGTAAGTGCACAATTGGTCAACTATCGAAATTGGGGATCGCTATGGGTGAAGCAAAGCGTCCTTGCCGATCGCCCGGCGTTGAATGATCCTGCCTTCCAGATAGGTTACAACGAAGACAAGCCCAAATGCAATCCAGATCGTGACCGGCTTGAGATAGAGATTTACACCGTTCCGCGCGAAAAATACCAGGACGCTGACGTGCATGAACATCACTACCCCCATAAAAAAAAGGGCCGTTTGCAAGGGCGTGGTGACTCCAAAATACGAATAATAAATCCAGGCAATGCCTGCGAATAGAATGGGCGCAGCAATCAACTGAATGATTAAAACACTGGATACGGCCAGGTCTTTGCGGCCAAAGGCAAGTATTGCCGCCAGGATTCCCCAGCCAACGAAAGCATGTAAAAGGACGACGGCTGCCTTTTTAATCGCAGGATGGACCTCGGGGTGTTCACGCCAGCTCAATATCCCCAGGAGCACTATCGTCAAGACCGAAACAGACAAACCCCCAGCCACGAGCCAGATGTAGATCGAATCCGATAATTGGTTTTTAACCGTCCAGTTGGCCGGATTGAAAAAGTTCCAGAAAATCAGCGGCCGGTTCGACACCCGCCAGATCGTAAAATCCTGCCAGAGATCGAAACCGATTATTCCAAGCCCGAACAGACAGCCTGCCAGGCTGAGCGGCCGTTGAGGGGCGCTTTCCAGCCAGCGCTGAAAGCGCTCTGCCGCCAGCACTATGCCAAAGACAAGCACAACGCTGATCATGCGCGAGGAGACCCGCTCGCCCTGGATCAAAGGAATCGGCAGCGCAATCACCAGCTTGAAAATTGAGCCGAGAGTAAGCAGGAAAATGATTCCCAACGGAATCAGCAGGCTGCGATATGGCGACTGCCGGTGAAGCAGACCGCGGTAAATTCCATAATAAATCAGAAAGATCGCCCCGAGCAGCCCGACGAAACAGGCCAATTCCCAATCACCAAATCCACCGCCCAGCATGTTATCAATAAAAAACGTGTTTCCCAACGGGTTAGGCACATTCGCCAGGGCATCCCAGATCGAATACAGGCTGGGATACCCATTGATAAACGACTGTTTATAGCTGCCATAAGCCAGGATCGCAGGCAGAATCCGGAAAGCGCACACCAGGCAGGTGATCAAGCCGGTTTTTAAAATCGTCCAGAAAGTTTTGGGAATAAAGATAGCGATCGCGGCCAACAGGATCACCAGCCAGACAAACTGGTGAAATGACCCTTGCAGCCAGATGATGAATAGCAGGATCGCCATCAGCGCCGTCCACAGCCAGGAGCGATCGCCTTCGAGCAAGCGAAAAACCAGCCATACAAACCAGGGAAACAGAAAATACCCACCCCAGGTGGTATGCCCCACGCTGTAATGGGCCAAGATATTCCCGTTGAAATTGAACAACAGGAACAAAATCGTGAAGCTGACCAGGGAAAGCTTCAGCTTGCGCTTGAGTACCAGCAGCCCGGCAAACCCTGCCGAGTAAAGGATCCATACATTTACCAGATTAAACAAGGGTAGCGGCAGTTTGTACAGCAACAAGTATTGAGGAGAGATAAAGGAATCGGCAGCGCAATCACCAGCTTGAAAATTGAGCCGAGAGTAAGCAGGAAAATGATTCCCAACGGAATCAGCAGGCTGCGATATGGCGACTGCCGGTGAAGCAGACCGCGGTAAATTCCAAAGTATATGAGGAAGACGGCCCCGAGCAGACCGACGAAAGATGTCAGTTCCCATACGCCAACTGCATCGCCCAGCATGTTACCGTTAAAATACGTATAATGCAACGGGTCAGGCACATTCACCAGGGCGTCCCAGACCGAAAACAGGCTGGGGTACCCATTGATAAAAGTCTGTTTGTAGCTGCCGTAAGCCAGGATCGCCGGCAGAATCCGGAAAGCGCACACCAGGCAGGTGATCAGGCCAGTTTTTAAAATGGTCCAAAAAGTCCTGGGAATAAATACAGCCATCGCGGCCAGCAGCACCAACAGCCAGGCAAACTGGTGATATGACCCTTGCAACCAAATAATGAAAAGCAGGATCGCCATCAGCGCCGTCCACGGCCAGGAGTGATCCCCCTCGAGCAAGCGAAAA
>DATKKB010000004.1:0-5735 GCA_035543095.1 Anaerolineaceae bacterium
CTCCATCCCAAAACGGCTCATGTCGTAATTCGACGCTTGAGCCGACATCATTTCAATCGCACAACATGCCAGGCCAAACAGCATGGGCCACATGGAGTTAGTGCGGCTCCAGTTCACCACTTGCTCGAGCGTGGTGGTCACGACGCCCATGTTGCCTGCTTTTTGCTCTATTCCCATTCCAACGCTCCTTTCTTCCAGGCATAAATAAAGCCTACAACCAAGATACCAATAAATACCAGCATCCCAATCAGGCCAGGGACGCCCAATTGCCGGAAAACGACCGCGTAGGCCAACAAAAATACGATTTCTACGTCAAACAGGATGAATAAAACAGCCACCAGGTAATATCGCACCGAAATCCGGCGCTGGGCCTCGCCGTAGGGCACCATACCCGATTCGTACGGGCTTGCTTTCCGCTTTGACGGGCGGCGAGGGCCGAAGAAATAGCCCAGCGTCACCACGATAATACCCACCACCACCGCTACGATCAGGATCACCAGGAGAGGATAATAATCAGTCAGCATAGCGCAGCCTTCCCTTACGAATTGGATTAATTATATCACAATAGTGGTATTTATCACAATATCTGCGCAGTCTACAAAAGCGACTCAATTGAGTTAATTTACCACAAATGAGAAGAATTGGAGGAAATAATGAACGTTGACATTCAGGCCCGCCTGGGATCAAAATCCCAGGCTGGAAAGCCCAAGCCTGGGTATGAAATTTAAAAAAAATTAAGGCTACTATATCCACTAATTAGTATTCTCGCTAAATATTCGGCCTAAAGGCCGGCTTTCGACCTCACCCCAACCCTGTAATGGACCCCAAAAACCTTTTGAAAATTCATTTTTTTCTCCCCCCTTGTATTTGGGTGATTTATCTGCAATACGTGGCTTTTATAGTCTATGGATATGAAGAAGGATAAGGATAAGGAGCCATTGTGCGATTGAATGGAGTAGGAGTTGTTAATGCTTTATTGGCAACTGCAGGTGTTGCGGTTGAAGTTTGAAATGGTGGCGCTGGCATTGGGTGAAGGCCGATACCAGACATATCAATAATCGTATCCCCTTCTCGCAAATGAAGATCTTGAGGGTATTTTATACCTGACCCAATGATAAATTGATCGTAGGTTCCATCGCAACGAAAAACAAGGACAATCGCCCTATCGATATCCTTGGAATTAGGACTTAAGTCATAAGTATGGGCTATTGGCCGGGGCGTAGTTGTTACAAAGTTTGAACTGTCTATTTTTTGTCCTGGATAAGGTGTAGCCGTTGCCGTGGATTTATCTTCGTATGACGGATATGGAGCACAATTCGGCAGTCTCGTTTCTGTTGGAGGAAGATTTACGGGTGTATCAAACAAAGAGGCAAGCTCATCGAGAGGAGGGGTGGGGGTACCAGGCAGAGAGGCTGGCTGATTTCGAACAGGTTGTGACCGGCTAATCACATAAAAAAACAGCAATGCAATTGCAGCCAATAAAATCGGTATAAAAATTTTTCCCAAAGGTTTTTTTATCATTCTTGATCCCCTCGATTCAAAAAACTTTTTCGGATTTTTCTGTTGTTAATACAATATATAGTTCTTTACTATTTGTCAATTATCAGGTGTGTTGCGTGATGATAAAGTTCGCAAATAAGTCTTTGTGAATAATCTAGCCTGGGGATTGATCCCGACAAATTAATTGTTATTTTGAAATCTTATAAATGTAAACGCCATCCTGCACGTAAACGCTCTCAATCCCTTCGCATTTTTCCAGCTCTTTGGGCATCAGGCTGCCAATTCCGGTTCGCAGGTAGACGTAAGTCAGCCCGGTGTCATGCACCAGGTTCCAAAAGGCATTATCGCATGTCGTAACTTTGCTGGCCCGCTCGGCCCAATCGCGGTACTGGTTGATCACGTCTATCGATCCCCACCCGATCGCCGCCGGAGCAACCTCTGCAAAACGGCCGGTGTATGGCAAAATCCAGTAGCCGCCGTCCATGCCGCGATAAATACTGCCCTGCCAGGGCGTTCCGTTGATAAAAAAGCGGGCATCCGGAGGTGTGTTGTTTTCAATCCAGTTGAGCGCATTCACATCGGCCTGGGTCGTAAATACGGTCGTCGGGTTGACGATGTCAGCGGTTTCTTTTACCCCCCATCCCACCATCCCCACGGTAGCCAGCGCTCCAAAGGTAAGCCCCGCCAGGCCGGCGTATCTCAACGGCATGAGCCCGATTCCATCCGCCAGGCTGACCAATAATTCAGCCGCCAGGAGAGCCGCCGGGACGAACAACATAATCGCCACCAGGTCCGGCCGGAAGGGAGCCAGGCGCGGCGCATACGGCGTCGAAAGGAAAGCCAGCAGAAGCCCCCACACGGCCAGCGTCCGTTCGCGCCCCCTCACCAGCCCGATGATGGCCCCGATCCCGGCCAGGCCCAGCAAGACAAAGCCGCGCGTCGGGCCGACCAGGTACAGGATGTATTTCAGGGTGTCCAGCAGGGTCTGAGCCTGGCCCGGATCGAACGGGTTGGCCATATCCACCGCCGCGCCGCCCTGGCTGTAAGCCCATACCCTCAGCAGCCAGGGCGAGGCCGCCATGACCCCGACCCCAGCCGCCAGGTATGGCCGCCATTCCAGGTCCGCCAGTCGCCTGGATCGCAACCAACGGAACCCTTCGGCGAAAGCCATCAGCGCGAAGAAAAGCGCCAGCAGCAGGGTAGCCAGGTAGTGCGAGAAACACACCCCCGCGGTGTAAATGGCCAGCCGCGCCAGCGCCAGCCGGCTGTGATTCCCGTTCCGAATTTCGATTGCGCTTGCCATTGCCAGCGGAAGTACCACCAGCCCCGCCAGGAGCGTGTAGCGGCCCCACGTCAGGTAATAGGCCGGCATGAGGAACACGAAGCCGACCAGCAGGGCTGCCAGGAAAGCCCGCCGCCAGTCGCCCCACAGCACTTTCGCCAGCCGGTAAACCGAAAACGCCACCAGGGCATTGAGCACCTGCCCAAACCAGAGCACGGCCTGGGCTGGTTCGAGCCGTGACAGGGCAGCAAAACTGGCTGCAATGACGTGGAAACCGAAATGGTAATATAGCGGCACCGGCAGGTACGGCATCCAATCCGGCGGCAGGCCGCCGAATTCCAGGATTTTTCGCACCAGCAGTGTGTGGTGAACAGAATCGACCCAGGCCGGCAGCACCAGCGCACGCGCCTGGGCCATCCGCCAGGCCACAAATGCCAGCACGACGGCCAGCGCCAGCAGTCCGTTAGGTGTTACCCGCCAGATTTGTCCAGCCAGCAGGCGCGGAATCAGCCAGGCCGCCACAGCCAGAACGTACAGGGTCGCAAGGCCAAATCCGTTCAACTGGATGCCGAGCCAGAAAAAGAGGGCAGCCAGAATGGCGGTGAAGGAAATGCTCAACCCGGCTGCCTCGACGGTCCATTCCAGCGGATCGCGGTTAGCGTTGTGCTCCCACGCCAGCCAGGCCGATCCAGGCAGAAAGAGCGCGATCAGGACCGCAAATATGAATAAAACGATCGATGCAATGGAATCAGGCACAACCTTTCAATTATAACTTGAGTTCAGGTTAGTGTTCTTTGAAGATTCATTCAATGGGTTGTTTTGGGCGCTATGTGCCCAAAACAACCCATTGAATGAATCTTCACAGAACGGATTTCCGATTTACGGGTAACTCGTTGGCGGCGGCGGTGGATAGGGCTGGCTGGTATCCGTTGCGGTGGGGGGTACGGGGGTGTTCGTCCAGGTAGGCGTCCGGGTCGGGGTTTTTGAAGGCGGCAGGGTATTCGTAAGGGTCCAGGTAGGCGTCTTCGATGGGAACCAGGTAGGCGTTGGGGTACGAGTTGGGGTCCGCGTTGGCGTTAAAAATCCGGTCGCCGTAGGGGTGCAGGTGAATCCTGCCGTCGGGCTGATCACGAACGTGCAGGTCGGGGTGAATGTAGCGGTCAAAGTAAAGGTTGGTTTTGCCGTTATCGTTCCTGGCAAGCTGGTCAAGGTCACCGTTTTAGTTTTGCGAAATGTCGGCGTCGGCGTCAGGGTGCCGGTAGCCGTGAAGGCAGCGGTCCAGGTCATCGAAATGAACGGCGTCAGCGAGGAAGTCGCGGAAGGCACGCCGGTCGAGGTCGGGGTAAAGCTGGCCTGCACGGCTGAAGCCGTGCGGGTGGGCAGGAACGGGGTGGGGCTCTTCGAGGAGGTCGCCGTGAAAATTAAGGTCGAGGTAATCGACGGCACCGGTGTTTCCAATTCGTGCACCAGGGTTGACACGCGCTCCTTGACGCTGACAGTGCCGGTTGCCTGGTCGTGGATGGCTTCCTCGACCAACTTGAAATCAAGCACCGGCACCACGAAAGCGTGCTCGTCGACGCCGTAATTGGCGTGCAAGGGAGAGCGCAGCGCCACCGGCTGCATCGCGTTTAATCGCGAGAAAATGCTGCCGACCAGAAAGATCAACAGCGCTACCAGTCCGATCCCAATCACGCAGATCGCCGACAACGAGACCAGCCACAGGCGGTTGCTGCCTGCCATATTGCGGTTCACAACATGACCTCCGGCACGCGGGTCTCAGCCGGCGCCAGCCGGAAGACTTTGATCTGGTCCGATTTGCCTTTTACGGCGAACGAGCCGGCCGGGTAAAGCTGGAAGTCGCTCCCGAATTCACCCAGAGCGAGGGTGGTCGCCTGGCCCACCAGGATCCCGCTGGACGCGTAGACCTGGCGCGTGAGCGATTCAAGCCGTTGGGCGGTGTTGACCGTATCGCCGATAATGGTGTAATGCAGCCGGTCGCTCGAGCCCAGGCCGCCCGCGATCACGACTCCGGTGTTGATGCCAATGCCGGTAATGAGCGCTGGCTCCTCGCGTTCCAGCCGCTGGACGTTCAGCTCATCCACCGACTGCATGATCTCCAGGGCTGCCTTGCAGGCGCTGAAGGCGCCTTGCTTGGGGGTCAGGCGCTTTGGCAAAATCCCAAAGAAAGCCAGCATGGCATCCCCGTCGAACTTATTGACCACACCGCCGTGGGCCGTAATAATCGGCACCAGGCGACCGAAATATTCGTTCAGCCAGGTCAGCACGGTCGCCGGGTCCGCCAATTCGGAGATGCTGGTGAAACCACGGATGTCGGTCATCAACACGGTTGCGATCGACTGCTGTCCCGCCAGGCGCAAGTTGCCGGCCTCGAACGTCTGCCGCAGTTGTTCGCGCACCTCTGGAGAGACAGTCCGTCCCAACAGGTCGCGATAGACCGAGCCCTCCTGCAGGCCGGCTATCATGTAATTAAAGGAATGCGCCAGCACGGCTACTTCGTCATCGCCCTGCGAATCCACCTTGACTTCCAGGTTGCCCTGCGCTACCTGGCTGGACGCGTTTGCCAGGCGAACCAGGGGCCGTGTGATGCGACTGGCGATGAACAGCCCGACCGCCACTACCAGCAGGATTGCGGTCCCCACCAGGACGAAGATCTCGACCTGGGTAATATTACTGGTGCGCAGCAAGTAGGATTGCGGCAGGGCCGTGCCCGCGATTCCCAGGTTCACGTTGTCGCGCGCGTCCCATGGCCCGAGGATCTCGGCGTATTCGAACTGGTTCACGCTCAGGTTGCGGCTGAGGCTGGATTTATCCTGGGCTGCCATGATCTGGTTCACCTGCTCGCTCGTCAGTGGAGAAGTCTCTTGAGCGGTGTAGATGGTCGAAGCCAGCGCCTGGCCGTTCGAATCATAGAAAGTTGTCTCTGAGGCGGTAT
>DATKKB010000005.1:0-16563 GCA_035543095.1 Anaerolineaceae bacterium
CCTCTCTACGGTTACGAGATCAAGCAAATCATCGAGGAGCACATGAGCGATTGGACTTCCATCGCTTTTGGCTCGATCTACTTTGCCCTGGACAAGCTGGCTGAAGAGAAGTTTGTCGAGAAAGTGGAAGTCGAACAGAGAGGCAAACGGCCTTCGCGCAGCGTCTACCAGATCACGGATACCGGAAGGGAAGAATTTCTGCGCCTTTTACGAGAAGGCTGGCAGCAGTTCGAACGAGAATATTATCCATTGGACATTTGCTTGTTCTTTTTGGACAGCTTACCTTTAGGCGAAGTGATCAATTACCTGAAGAGCCGGAA
Organism: Anaerolineaceae bacterium; assembly: GCA_035543095.1. Classification (GTDB taxonomy): domain Bacteria; phylum Chloroflexota; class Anaerolineae; order Anaerolineales; family Anaerolineaceae; genus UBA700. Next base: position 321 of record DATKKB010000005.1, read on the forward strand.
GGAGGCACTACAATCGGCGCTCGTCTATGTAAACAGTCACCGGGAGGAACAACTGGCGTTTCCTGAAGTTCCTCCCCTGGCTGCCGCCATATTCGACCATACCATCGTGCATACGCAGGCGGAATTGCAGTGGGTGACAGGCCTGCTGGAAAAACTGCAAAGAGACAAAAGCCATTAGCATTCTCTTTTTTTTAGAAATTATTCTAGATTGTATATTCTAACTAAAATAAAGGATATCCAAATGACCAAACCACGTGTTCCCGAAACCGATCATGGCATCCAGGGCGAGCTCACCGTTGCCCAGTATGACCAGATGCAACGCAGCTTCCGCGATAAAGGCTGGATGGAAACCCGGGCTTTGTTGAAGCATGGCATTATCCGCGGCCTGGCACTCGAGATCGGACATGGCCCCGGATACCTGGGCCTGGAGTGGCTCAGGCAGACTACGGATACCCGCCTGATTGGGCTGGATATCAGTCCCGATATGCAAGCCCTGGCAGGGCGCAATGCCCAAGCCTATGGTTTGACAGGCCGGGCGGATTACCGACTGGGAAGTTGCGATCAATTGCCCTTTGATAACAACGTCTTCGATGCCGTCTTCACCAACGGCTCCTTGCATGAATGGGCCAATCCCTACGGCGCCTTCGATGAAATCTGGCGCGTGCTCAAGCCGGGAGGCCGCTATTTCATCTCGGATTTGCGCCGGGATATGCCAGGATGGATGCACGCTTTCCTGTGGTTGAGTGTCCGGCCGACCGCCATGAGGCCTGGGTTGGGAACCTCAATTGGAGCGGCCTATACACTTACAGAAATTTCCATTATGCTGGCGAAGACTTGTCTTAATAGTGGAAATGTTACCAGTAATTTGATCGGTCTAGAGATATATGGGACCAAAGGGTGAAGGATTGGAACCAGCCTCCGTAATTCATTGTAAATGTCGTTCCGCTGTGGTATAATATGGGTGACTGCCCACCCATAAAAGGAGACTTATGGTTCGCCTCAAACAAGCCGATCGACAACAAGCCATGGATGGAACCCGCCGGCGCCTCCTGGATGCGGCTGCAGACGAGTTCTCTCGTTCCGGTTTCTCTGGCGCCAATATTAACGCTATCTCCACCTTGGCTGGTTTCGCCAAGGGGACGGTTTATAACTATTTCCCCAGCAAGCGAGCCTTGATGTTGGTCTTGGTAGACGAGATCGCCCGCCAGCATTTCGTATTCATCCAGGCAAAGGTACTTACTGTTTCCGACCCGGCCTCCCGCCTGCAGCTCTTCTACCAGGCAGGATTTGAATTTATCACCACTTTCTTATCGAAGGCGCGCATCGCCTTCAACGTGATCAACGGTACCGACGAAGAGTTCAAAGCCGCTATCTTCACCGCATACCAGCCGATGTTTGCCTTCCTTGCCGAGGAAATCCTGGTCCCGGGGATGAAACAAGACATGTTCCGGTCAATGGAACCGGTCCAGACTGCCATGCTGCTGATGACGATCTATTTGGGAACTGCTTCACAACTAAACGACCAGGGTCGACCGTGGCTCGACCCTGGCCAGGTCTCAAGTCTGATTCTGAACGGGCTTCGTAAATAATGGACTTCCAATGATCACAACTTTTCCAGAACGCTGCACCCAATGCGGCCTGTGCGCCGACTTATGTCATGAGACCTGCATCACCATGACGGATACCGGCCCTTTCATCGATGAGGCCACTTGCAGCACTTGTACTCAATGCATTGCAGTGTGTCCCAACCAGGCCCTGGCCTGGAATGGAGTAGCACCCATCCGCTTCGATCGCCAGCGCTTGCCTACGGTCGGCCAGTTGGAGGAATTGTTCAAGGAGCGTCGCAGCATCCGGCGTTTCAAGCGCATGAAAATTGAGCGATCGGTACTCGAGGAGATTGCCCAATTTGGCAGCTATGCCCCCACGCACGCCTTCAACCTGCGCGTGATCATTGTGGATGAGGAGGACTTGATAGCCAGCCTCGATCAGGCGATCGTTGATAACTGCCGGTGGATCCACCGGCTAGCATTCCACTTCAAAGCTGCGGAACTCTTGGCAGATTGGTTTGGCTACGGCCCCGAGATGCGGCGGGCCCGACCCAAGATCGAAGCCGCTCTGGCGCAGGGCCATAGCTTCCACAGCATGCCGGCTGCTTTGATCTTCGTTGTTGGTCCGAAGAATGTGCCATTATCGGATAACAGCGCCCAATATGCAATGGCCAATATGATGTATTATGCCCAGGTCATGGAGGTCGGCACTTGCCTGTGGGCAAATGGTCCCCTGTTCATCGACAAACATCAAGCTTCGCGCCGGAAATTGGGGCTCAAACCCAACGAGCGTATATTTGCGGCCATGTACATGGGCTATCCAGCAGTCCGGTTCAGTAATAAAGAGATTGGGAAGGTGATGGCCATTCAATGGAATGGCGGCGGGCTCTCCAGTCCCATTACGCATTGCGCCTGGAGCGCGGCCGCATTTACAGATTGAACCGGATGCGCCGATCTCAGAGTTTGAAAAAATCGCGTCGGATTTCCCGGTTCTTAGATTAACGACCATAAAATGATTCATCCAACCCGGGTTACCTGAGCACTGCGGAACTTAATGGCTGGCTTACTGTTACAAGCAGAAAGAGCCCTGCTAATACTAGCGGTTGGAGGATTAGAGCAACCCTAGGCGCGGTTATGATGAAAATATATCATCGTGTCCCGATGGTCATCAACGTACCTGAGGCAAACAAAGCCCACCACACTGAACCTGCCAAGACCAACAGGATGACGACCAACACCTGGTGATAAACTCCTATTACCCTCTTGTTCAAATTGCACCTGATGGGTATTGCTGCATATGCAATAAAACGGGTTTTATTTGTGGGCATTCTATATTCTTTGAGGAGGACTCGTGATCCTCATAAGTCGATTTCTAAATCAATGGTGAAAACCGACAGGTCGGCTTGGCAGATTGTTAGCGCAGGCAATGAACTTCACTAATTCAATATTGGCAGATTGCGGATTGAAGCATATCTTGATCGAGAAGCACGACACGATTTCTTGTTTGCCCTTCCCCACCAACATGTTTGATCTCATCACTGCTGTGAACACATATTACTACTGGCCGAACCTGGTAAACGATATGAAGGAAGTCCTACGAGTGCTGAAATCCGGGGGGAACCTAATCATTTTAGGCGAGGGATACAAAGGTGGAAAACACCAGGATCGGAATCGAAAGTATCTAAACTGATCGCAGAATGAAACCCGCAGAGTTTCCGAGGGAAAGCATGTAGATTTCACCTTGCGATTGGTTTAGAAGCGATGGGGGTCACGACGTACCATAGTACTACAGAACTTAGTGAGCTATTCTCGATGGCTGGTTATTCAAATATCCAGATATACGTGAAGTATGAGCTTGATTTTATTTGTGGGATAGGTACAAAGCCCTTATCGTCTCCTGATAAAAAGATAGAGACCTCGATTGAGCGAATAACGCCATATGAGGTTCCGCTCAAAAACTCGCCAAAGTTGACCCACACGCCTAATATGTCTGAGTAAGGGCCTTGCCCAAAAATAGCTTCAGAAGCGCGCTTTGAGAATGGCATCCGTAAGAGACTGAGGCAGGATTTCAAGGAATGCCGCTGCGGTGGACATATGGCCGATCGAATAGCGCCGCCTGGGATGGCTTGTAAGTAGGACCTTGCCGACCAACCGGGCTACTTGCTCGGGCTCGGTTCGTTTTTCATCGAACTCAGCCATGTCTCTGGCCCACTTATCCAGTCTTTCTCGATACAGATCACCACGGGGATGCTGCAGAATGGCCGCGGCTTCAGTGGTAGTTTGCAGGCCTTTGGTTGTCTTGATGCCACCACAGCGAACCTGGATACAAGGAATCCCCCAGGGTTTCAGCTCGATCTCCAGGGTGCGAGCAATGCAGTTGGTGGCAAAGTCGCAGGCGTGGATGCTGGCCACATAAGGGGTGGGGATGGTGCCGGGTGTGCTGATCCAGACGATCCGCCCGTGTCCCTGGCGCAGGAGGGGCAGCAGGGCCTGCACCAGGGCGACCGGTCCGGCCAGGCGGGTTAGCAACTCCTGGCGGAAGATCTCCGGGTCCATCAACTCTAGCGGTGCCACCGACCCGCCGCCAGCATTGTTGATCAGGGCGTAGAGGCTATCTTGCCCAAGTCGGTTCAGCAACGCACGAACCTGGTCGACTGCCAGAGGGATATCCTCCGGACGGGTCAGGTCGAGCGGGCAGATAGGGATGAGGTTGGGTTCCTGCAGGCTCCGTAGACGGTCGGCATCCGCGGCCTTACGTACGGAAGCAAACACGGTGAATCCATTTTGCGCTAGGTAGGTGGCACTTGCGAGCCCAATACCGGACGAACAGCCGGTGATAAAGATGTTTCTTGGGGATGGCATCAGGTCATTAACCATAGATCACCTCTCAATCAATTAATTCAATCAATAGATTGATTTATAGCACAATGTTTTTACTTTGTCAATAAGTTGTTTCAATCAAATGATTGATATATAATAAAGTAAATCATATTTCAGGAATTTATACGATGAGCGAAGAGCCTGCAAGCATTGAAGAAAAGATCATCCTGACCACGATCGACTGTATCGAACGGTATGGTTTTTCCGGGGCGACCAACCGGCGTATCTCCCAGGCAGCAGGAGTCAACATCGCTGCGATCAATTATTATTTCCGATCCAAAAAAGCCTTGATTCAGCGGGTCATGGAAATCACCCTTCACAATGCCTTTGACCTGAGTAATGTCCCATCCATGCCAGAGGCTACCGTACAACAGCGTTGCGCAGCGATCTTTGCCGAAATTCTGGAGGGCGGCATCCGCTATCCCAACCTTACCCGGGCGCATTTTCATGATTTGCTGGTCGAAGACCAGCCAGATACGCTCCTGCAACACTACGTACGGCAGTTTGTGGATGAACAAGCCCAGGAACTGCTGACGCGGGGATTGACTCTGCCCCCGGATGAGATCAAGCTGGCGCTCATACAAATCTTCTCTGCCGTCGCCATGGCGGTCCTGGCCCCTAGCCTCATCGAGCAGGCGGGAATCGATCTGCACGACCCGGCGGCGCGCCAGTCTTACGTCAAACGGCTGGTGGAAAAACTGCTTGTTCCCTGATCAGCGTTATTGACCACTGGCTAGTCCGTTAAATCACCATTTCCTTGACTTTGTGTCTCCCGTCCCTTTCAAATGACGCTGCAACGGATGCTCTCCGTAAAGTGATCAAGTTCCTTGATATGATGATACTTTTCCAGCATGCGGAAGTCCATCTTTGAGGGTTCAAGCTTTATGCCCTTGATCACTACCTTGTCGAGCCAATCGAAGATGACTCTATTTGCGGTTTCCGGCCCCCCGATTTGGCAGTGACTGGCTGCCCAACCATCGTTGGCAATGCCGAACTCGTGGATCGTGACGGGGCATTTGAGCTCGCTGATAAAACGTAAAGCCAGCATCACCGATGCGTGATCCGTTTGCGCGTATTCTGCCTCTCCCTCCAGGATCAAGGTTGGGCACGTGATCAGCGGGGCAAGCTCCCGGATAGTAAAGGGCCGAAAGGCATCCAAAACCTCTCTTAACGTTTCTACGCCAAACGACCATTTGAAATGATTAACGAACCCTGCAAACTGGGCATTAAACTTCATGAGGATGCCAAAGAGGAAATCCCAGACTCCCGGAATTGTCTTTTTGACCCACGGCGGCCGCACCGCCTCCCAGGCCTGATTCACATCCACAACCGGGCCGCCGTTCATGATGCAGGCGCAAACTCGATTTTCGTAAGCGGCTGCTCGGGCGACCAGCAGGCTGGACAAGGAGAGGCCGTAAAGCGCAATCCTGGCGGGATCCACATCCTCTCGCTGCAGAAGATAATCCATGACTGCGTTAACTGGCTTTTCGTAATCTACCGTCAGGACCAGCCCGGGGTTCAGCTGGAGGGCGCTCCATTGGCCTGGCCCCTCGAACACCAGGCAGTTCCAGCCTCGCCTGGCTGCTGCAAACCCGATGAGATGCACCATCTCTTCATTCGTAGAATCTCCCCCGTTGATCACGAGCAGCGTTGGGCCTTTCGATTGCCCGCCAGAAAGGAAATACGCCGGCAAACTGGCATCGTTAAAGGGGATCCGCAGCACTTCAATGGGAGGGGTCAGCATCCCTGCTGCCTTGTGAAAGAGCTCACGGCTGCGGGTCAGGTACTCAAACATCCTTAGATCAATAGGGGATAATGAAAACATGGCCACCTGGAAATAAGCAGATGCACGCAGATAAGCCTGGCGTGCCGTTACCTCCTGGCCGTCTCGAAGAGCCTTCTCCGCCAGGTTCGCGGTCTTTTCAGCCAGGTTTGCCCATTCCTGCACCCAGCTGCGTTCATCATGCTCCTTAATCCTCTCAAGGGTCAGGAAGCATTCATTGGCTTCACAGCCTCCGGTCCCTGCGATCCCTAAAATACGCATAAAACGGAATGGGTAAGTCGCCACATCCATATTGCGCCCGCGAAAATCGAGTTTCATGATCATTCTCCGAGGTTCAAAATTTAGTTTAGTATCTAAATAATATTTTTCGAAAAAAATTGGCGTTTCCGCCAATTTCTTTCAGCGGGCTGCTGGTCAGGAAGATCCCTTTTGCCTTCCAGCTTCCCGAAATCTGCTTAGAAAGCTATCCACATCCTTCAGGATATTCAGAAACGCCAGGATCTCTGGCTGGCTATATTTCTTTCCTAATTCTAGAAGATCACTGACCGTGGCAGCATTCATCTGCTCATGCAAATTAAACACATGCTTTCCCCTTTCTGTCAGGTTGAGGACGATTTCTTTGTCGTTGCCCTTCCGCTTCGACTTGCTGACATAGCCCAGCTTGTGCAGCCTGGCGATGACTTGAGACACGGCTCCTTTTGTGATCATGAAGTAACCGCTCAAAGCTGTCACCGTGTTTCCATGGCCCTTGCCAATGGCCTCGATCATGTGAACGTGGGCAGCACTCAGCTTCTCGCCGGCGCCGAGATCGATGGGCGTCTTTTCCAAGAGATCGTATTTCATAAATATGCGAGTGAAGAGCGCCCAGCCATCCTCCAGCAGATCCAGGTTGTCCGTGGTCACACATATAGTATAGTTACTAAACAATAAGTTGTCAAGAACTACCAGCTAGGAGCCTGGATGTATGTGATCAGGGCCAGCCAGGCAGTCACGGCTGCGTTGATACAGAATAAAAAGAGCCGGCGATAGCTAACGTTCATGGGTAAACCCATTTTCTAAGGCTGAGTAGGAAATTGACAATCCGGCCCAGTTTTGTCCGGGTTCGTCACCAGGGGCCGGATATCCCCCCGGAAGAAACAGGCGAAGGCCATGTGCCCGTGGACCTGAGTGTGTTGCTGGTTCAACGGGTCGATTGCCATCACCCGGTCATAATCAGCGATGGCGAGGCCATGATCGATGGCATAGTAGTAATTGTAGATATCGCCCCGGTTCATCAAAGCAATGATGTAATCCGGACGAATTGCGATAGCTTTGTTCAGGTCGGCCAGCGCCATATCGTATTGGTGCAATAACATGTAGGTATAGGCGCGGTTATTATAGACCTGGGCATCCTGTGAGTTGAGTGCAATCGCCTGAGTGTAATCGGCAATGGCCTGAGAGCAGTTCCCCTGGTCATACTCATAATCGCCCTGCTTGAAGTAATCCTGCGCCGTAACCAATTGAGCAGCTGGGGCAGACGGGGCGATGACCTTTCCCATGCAGGCGTCGGTGGGGGGTGAGAATGCGAGAGCACCAAAATACCCCCCTACCGGCAGGATGATGGCGCCGAATAAGCCCACTTCGATACGCCAATGGCTCACCAGCGCATCCAGCGGCCGGGCAAAATGGTTGCTCTTCAATACCGTTGCCAGGACCTTCCCCAACACAGCGATGACTACCGCCAGCATCCCCAGCATGGCGACCAGGAGCAAAATGAGTGGGATCAGGACCGCGAACCTGCTTAATATCACCGAATTTAATAGCATCGCAGCGGCGACAAGCGCCAGGCCGGCGATCACTCCCACCAGCCATTGTTTTCCATTTGAGCCTGGTCGAATCATTACCTCTCTCCTTACTGCAAACGCAGACAACTGTTCGTGCGCGATCCAGGCCATCTCATCGCTAATGACATTAATCCAGAAGGCCAGGGGAACGCGCCCTTGTTCCTGGCGCACACTGGTGTAGTAATCCTGAAAAGTGCGCAGCATCTGTGCGCCAAACGCCTGTTGATATTGAGGCGGGTAAAGTTTCACCAGAAAAGCGTAGAAACGATACCCGGAGGAAGGATTCTTTGGCGGCGGTCTCATACGCCCAAAAGGACAGAGGAGCGTGCCGTGAGTTGTCGCTCTTGCGCCAGGACAGCCACATCCAGGTAGCGCTGCATCTCAGCTTTAAACACCTGGCGTCCACCTTCCGTCAAGGTGTAATACCGGCGTCTTTCGTCGTCTAATGTCGGGTCCAGCCGGTCGCCCGCCTCTTCGATCAACCCGTCAGTGAGCATGCGTTTAATCGAGCCATAGAGCGTACCGTTGCCCATTTTCAACTTACCCTTGGAATCCTGCTTGACCTGCTTCATAATGGCATACCCGTGCTTGTCACCTCCTGCCAGGGCCAGCAAGATGTAGAACACGGCGGGGGTCAGCGGTGTTTGTTCAGATGAAGGTTTCATGTCTTGATTATATGTCCGTAACGGACCTATGTCAAGAGTCAATAATACGATGGTTTTATTATGTTCTTCAATGTAAGAATTTCACTAGGTGATAAATACCAGCTTCCTGAATGAAGGCTATGACCTGCCCTCGGAAGCCAACCATATTAATGGCCGGGATCTGGCTGTTTTCATGCAGGTTGTTTATTCCAGGATACCCAGAATCGGCCGAACAGCAGATTTGCTTCGCCAGACTGCATCGACTGTCTTTGAACAAGGCAAAGTCGTGTTGGCTGCCTTGTCCAAAAGCCATAGCGAGAATCATCTGTGTTTTTTGGTTCACCATCAATTGCGCTTTCTGGGTATGTCGTTTCTTCTTCCCGCTGTAGTGCCGACGTTGCTTATTTTAGGCAATTCAATCGGTTGTTCGGGGCATCAATCAATACCACTTCAACCAACGTGTCATTGGGCTGCAACGCTTTCCTGCCGGGCGGTCGAAATTCGCCCGATTTCATGAGCACATTTTCAACTTTCCGGATCGTCCGACACACCGTCGCTTCACTCACGCCATAGGTGGCCCCAATATGAAATTCAGTCCGGTACTCACGCCAATACATCAAAGTCATCAGCAATTGATCCGCCCGGCTCAACTTCGGTGGCCTGCCAAAATCCCGTAGGTCTCCCTCCAATATTGCCAACATCTTTTCGAAGATTCCTCGCTTCACTCCGGTCAATCGCTTGAAATCTTCATCCGTTAGTGTTTTGATTGTCTCGTATCTCATGTGCCTATTGTGGCACTATTCATACTTTTGCAAGAGGTCTATTTTCTCCTGGCTACTTGCGGGTCAGTGGTATGAACTGCCGCCAGTAGAACTGGAACGCGCCAATATCCCAGCGGCTCACCCGGGCCATGCCGTCCAGGTCGACGGTCACGCCCAGGTTGGCGCCGTGGCCGATCGCGTAGGACGTGGAGCGCAGGTGATAATCGCCGCCGGCCAGGCTGACGAAGAGCGGGTCCAGGGTGCCGGTGGAGTGCCCGCCCGAATTTCGGGTTGATCCAGCCGTATAGGAGATATCGACAAAGTTGTTGTAAAACATGTTGTAATCTTCGTTCAGCGTCCCGGCCAGATAAATCCCGGGGTTATAGTTGGTCAGGATGCTGTTTTTCAGCTCCAGCGTGGCGCCGGATTCTACCCGGATGGCCGGGCCGGCGGCCTGGGCCGGCCGGGCGATTGTGGCGTGCCACAGCTTGGCCGGGCCGTGCACCACCCGCAGGGCCGCCCCATACCCGTGAGTACTGGCGTTGCTGTCAAACAGGAGATTGATGCCGGTGAAATCAAAATACGCCAGCACGCCCCCGCCGCCATCATCGCTGTGCGCGGTGTTGCCGATAAAACGCGAGCGGGTCAGGGTGATGGTGTTGGCATCAATCCCGGCGCCGCCGTTTACCACGCTGTTCCCCTGAAACACGAGCTGGTCGCCGCTGATCCAATCGGCGTTTATCCCGCCGCCGTAACCGCCGTCGGTGCCGCCGTTGTTACGGAAGGTTGAGCTGTTCACGGTGAGCTGGACGTAGGAGGTGCTTGCAATCCCGCTGCCATCCCAGGCCACGTCCTTTTCAAAAGTGCTGTTCGCCAGCGTGGAAACGCCCAGGGCCGGACGGGTGACAAACAGCCCGCCGCCGGCGGAATAGTCGCAGCCGGTGCAAGCCGCCGTGTTCTGGTAGAAATTCAGCCCGCTGCCATTGATCCCGCCGCCGGCGTACAGCCCGCCGCCATAAGTAATGGTGCTGTCGCTCGAATTGACCGAGTTGACGCCGAAGTAGGTGTTGGTCAGGGTCAGGGAGCTCGCGACGTACGCCCCGCCGCCGTTATATTTGGCCGTGTTATAGCTGAAAGAAGCCCCGCTGATCGAGACGGTCTGCCCTGGGTTGTTCCACTGGCTCAGCCCGCCGCCGAAGTGGCCGGCATGGTTGCCGGCGAAGCTGGTGCCGTTGACGGTCAGGCTATTGTTCAGGTTCAGCCCCCCGCCGTCGCCGGTGGTGGCGTAGTTGGTGCTGAAAACCCCGTTGGTGAGCTGGGCGTTGCCATATCTCACGTATATCCCGCCGCCGTGCCGGTTGGCGATATTGCTGAAGATGGTGGCGCTGGACAAAGTGACGTTGCCATCCGCGTACAGGCCGCCGCCATCGGTGGCGGCCGAGTTGCTCTCGAGATAGGTGTTGTTCAAAGTGACGGAACCCGCCGAGCCCGCCTGGTAAATCCCCCCGCCGTAGTTGGCCTTGCTGTTGGAGACCACGCTCGAGTTCATCGTCAGCGTGCTATTCGTATCCATGTAAATCCCGCCGCCCCCGCTGGAAGAGCCCAGGTCGCCGCTGTTGACGGTCAGGTTATCCAGCTCCAGGTGGTAGCCGGCTCCCAGCATGATGACGCGCTGCCCGGCCGCCGGCGATTGGATAATGGAGTAGGCGCTCGAGACGCCCTTGAGCGTCAGGTTTTTATTGATGGTCAGCGACTCGGTGTAGGTGGTGGCCGCGAGGGGGATGGTGGCGCCATCCGCGGCGTTATTAATGGCAGTTTGCAGGGGGCCGGCCTGCGGGTTGGCCAGCCCCTGCCCGGCCTGCGAGGCGCACAAAACCAGCGCCAGCCCCAAGGCCACAAAACTTCGCCAGTTTGGATTGACTTTCATCTGAGCCTCCTTTCCCGTGGCTTTCTACCTCTATTCTATATCCATAAGAAAAAAGCCGGTAGCGCGTTCATCGGCCGCTCACAACGATTTCACCTATTTCACAAGCAGCAGGTAAATCTTCACCCGCGCAGAAACGGTCGGCAAAGGCCAGAACCCGGCTGAAAGGTCCGCCGTGTCCCCGCTGGAAGCCCCCGCCACCGGCGGGCGATGAAGCCATGGTTTCCGACGGTTTCGTGACCTTTACCGGTCATTGGGCCGGATACCTGGCTTTCATCCATCACAAATTGATCTATCACAACCTGGCAACATACAACCTGGGCTCTTCCGATGACCCGGCGGACTACCGCCTGGTGGTTGACCTGCAAGACAGGAAGGCTTACATCGCAAAAACCGCCGAAGCAGAAACGGTGGCGTCCGGAAAATGGGAGGCCATACCTAATCTGGCTGGACAGGTTTTACTTTCCTCCGGAGATTTCGAAGGTATGTTGCAGGACTTCATCGACCAAGCGAAGTTCATTCCATCGATGGAAGAGGTCAAGCAGCGCATAGAGAAGGACTGTAAAGCAGTCGAAAGCCTCCTTCGTTGGCTTGACAATCAATGAAAAAATCCCCTCACTATGAATGTCACGGTGAGGAGAAAATATCTCAAATACCTTTTTGACACATTACCCCTTTGCCAACTTGCTTGAAATTTTCTTCTGGTTCTTTGAGATTAGAATTTGCCGCGGGCATAAATAGCAAGCACAACTCTTAACCATCCAGACGAATCTGACACAAGTATGCGCGGTGTGGAACGGATCCGCTTATCGGGTCGATGGCATTATTGCTGATGAGCAGGTTATAGTTGGCCCCATCCGGGCTAAATGGATCATACCCCGGCGCGCCAATTTCCGGGCTGGCCTGCCACCAGCCGTGCTGTCCGCAGGCCACATTTGGTTGCAATTTATCGTTCAGCCTGGCGCGCGCCCGAACACTGCCATCCGGAGTCTCCACCCGTACCCAATCGCCCGCCCGGATGCCCCGTTCCGCCGCTGCAGCAGGGTGCATTTCGACTTCAGGGTCCATAGCCTGCCGGCGCAAGCTGGGCAGGGCGCGGTGCTGGGTCTCGCAGAACAACGTGTTCTTAACGCTGGTGAGGATCAGTGGGTACCGCTGCGCCAGGTCTGGCCGCGAGATCGGGCTCATCCGAGGCTCTTCAAATTCAGGCAACGGCGAGTAACCGTGTGCCAGCATGGTCTCCGAATACAGCTCGATCTTGCGCGTCGGCGTTCGGAAGCCGCGCGCCGCGCCGTTCTCCAGCTCCGCGAATTTTCGGTAACGGGTCTGGAGGGGGACCTGCACCCCGCCGGGCTGCGCTCGCAAGGTTTCGATGGATATTCCAGACGGCGCAAGCTGATAGCGGTAGGCTGCCTCGATATCGCCGTTCCAGAATCGCTCCCCAAGACCCAACCAGCGGGCCAGTTCAAAAATGATCTCGGTGTCAGAGCGGCATTCGCCGCGCGGCGGGACCATCCGCTGGCGCAGCTGCACTCGCGCCATCGATTCTTGATTCAGCTCAAAGCCGATCTTAAGTGCTTCGCGTTCAAATGGACTTGCCACTGGTAAGACGATATCGGCCATTTCAGCCGTTGGGTTCATAAACAGGTCGCAGTGGATATAAAAATCGAGCTTTGCTAATGCCTCCTGGCCGCGCAGGGCATCTGCATGTGCGAGGAGCAGGTTCGCGCCAAAGCCGACCAAAGCGTGCACCCCGTATGGTTGATGTTCCAGGATGCCGCGGTACACCTCATCGCTGGTAACAAACCCCCAGCGGGATGGGCCTAACGGTCGGTCCTGCAAGCCAAGCGTTTTCGCTTGCTGCCCGGGCGGCATTAGTTCAAACCCCATGATATTCGCGGATGGAACGGTCGAAAACAATACATTTCCCCCCGGCGCATCAAAGCTGCCGGTCAGCACCGAAAGCTGGGCGATCGCACGGGCAATCTGGGTGGCGTTCGTCTGCATCTCCACCCCGCTCCAGGCATAATATGCTACCGGGCGCGCCTCCCACAGCATCTGAGCGGCCGCTTCGACCTGATCACGCCCAACGCCGCAGACCGTGTCAACCCGATCTGGTGAATACTGGGAGCAATTTTCAGCAGTGAGATCGAAGGCTGGTTTACAAACGACTTCGCCCTCGGTTGTCCGAACGGGGAACTTGCCGAACAGCGCCAGGGCGGATGAACCGCCTTCGTAGCGGCCGGCAACTGGATCATACAGGACCGGGTTACCAGTTTCTGCGTTCCAGGCCACATACTTTAGCGCGTTGCTATCCGCAGATAGATCGGCCTGGGTGAGCAAACGTCCGGTATCGGCGCGCACGAGTAGCGGGCCATTCGTCCACTCGCGGATAAAGTCCTGATCATACCATCCACGCTCGATCATCACGCCCGCGATGCCGAGAGCCAGCGCGGTATCCGTACCGGGCCGCACCTGCAGCCAGACGTCCGCCTTTTTCGCAATGCCCGTCTGGCGCGGATCGACCACGATCAGGCGCGCCCCTCGTTTGATTGCTTCGATGGTGGCGGTGGCGTGTACTAACCTGGCGAGGTTAGGGTTGTAGCCCCAGAAGAGAATGCAGCCGGCCTGATCCAGGTCAGGCATATATGCGCCCGGAACCGGAGCACCAAAGGTATACATGGTTGCCTGATACCGCCCCCACCCGCAAAGTTCCATCGAGGCACACAGATTGGGACTGCCAAAGGCATTCATCAGGCGGGAAATCCAGCCGGTCGAGTCATCGGATGCCGATGTGGAGGGCGACGACACGCTGAAAACCACGCTCTCCGGGCCATGTTCCGCAGCGATTTTCTTGAGGTTAGCGGCGGTCAAATCCATGGCTTCTTCCCAACTGATGCGCTGCCAGCCAGGGTCCACATCGCCTTTAGGCCGGGTGCGTTTCATGGGATAAAGCAGCCGGTCCGGGTGATAGACGAGTTCTGGCGCTGCCCGCCCTTTGGCGCACAGCGCTTTTCCGGTAGGGTGCGAGGGGTCGGGTTCGAGGGCCACCAGACGCCCATCCTCAATGACCCCGATTGATCCGCAGCGCGACACACACATAGCGCAGTATCCCTGAATCCGACTTTTGGTTTGATTTTGCATTGACATTTTGGGCACCTCCGTTAGGACTTATCTATCCACAACTTACGCCAAAGTCCTCGCATTGACATAATTAGTCATATTTTATCTAAAAAGTTGTCTATGCATAGTGGACAATTTATTAAATTGTAGGATTTCTTCGTGTAAAGCCCCATTACCTTTCCCAGTGGCATGAGCCTGCAGGTGAAGAAGCTATGGTTTCCGACGATTTCATGAGCTTCACCGCTTCGACAATGGCTGAAAAAATCTCCTCACCGTGATTATTCAACGTGAAGAGATAATCCCTCAAATACCGTCAGATTTTTAATCAATGAAGTTTTTCTCCAAGCTAACCAAGATGATTCAATAGCACGCCTCATCGATTTCATACTCGTCCTCTGGGATCGCTTCGCCGGTTATACAGGTAAAGCACATTGGACCGGCAAGAGCTGATCCGATGACCCAAATGGGATTGCCGCAGCTCTGGCACGTCACCCCATTTTTATAATCTGCTAAAGACGCTTTGAGTGCCTGCGTGATCTCTGCTCGTTTTGCTCCCGGGTTCGCTCGCAGGTGAATTTCAACATATTTCTCAATTGAAATTGGGGTAAATCCAATTTTCATCGTTTTAAAAATCTTTCAGACCTCTACTTCTAAAAGATTCTAGGGAGAAACGCTAGTAGTCGAACTTCTTGGCATACTCAAGGATACTCCCTTCTTTTTCTTTAGTCCTATTTTACGACTATCATTTGATGGGGAATGACGTTGGCAGCGCGATTGTTTCCGAAGAGGATGGGGATTCTCTAAAGCAACTTGCCAGGGCTGTGCTCAACGCCACGAAGCTGGCCGACCTGTAGACCCTGTTCGCCAACGAGATGCAATTCTCTAACTCACCGCTGGGCAGCCCGACCGAAACCAGCCCGCTCATGGTGCTGGTACTACCGGCATCCCAGACTTGGGAAGAGTGGCTACGGAAGCATTCGATAGGAGGCATAAGGCCTGCGAGCGGAAGAAATGGAAAGCATGTGAACCATGCTTTTCCTGGCCAATTATCCATATGGGGAGAGGAATAAGAAATGTAGAGACTCTATAACCAAATAAATACCGGCTTCCTGAAGATTTGACGAGTCTTCAGGAAGCCAATACTGTAAGTCTGGCAGTTCATCTTGTATTCTTTACAACTTCGCTTATTCAGTAGAGGAAGCATCAGTGTCGCTGCTTGTTGATCTGTCATTTAGCTCAGATTTACGGGCTTTTTTCACAGCATTCTTTTCTTGCTGGGTCTTAATCATCTCTTCCAAGCTTTGAACGACATCCGGATGGAGTTTATTGTTAGGCAATTTCAGCAGGTTGAGTATAATCATGCAAAGCGGTGATTTGTGTTAATATGACAAATACACTTCATTTACACGTTGACCATTAAATTGTCTCTCATGCTGTCCACGGGGCGGACCCCAAAACGTTCCAAGCAAATTCGCTTGATCTCCTGTGCTAATCAAAATAGACACTGGTGCTTGAGATATATTGCAGAAAAGATGGTGCAATGACTCAAAAGTGGAACCATTAGGATTTTGTTGCAGTTCATTATTGTATTCTATCTGATAGCGATTTTCTGGATCTGGTCCCACGAGTGAATCTATCACGAGTGCCGAAACACTTTGGAGAAAACATGTAACAAATTGTGCCCGTTGAGTTTGTTTATCGATCGGGCGGTTCTCTCCTCCTAAAAAGCGATTTCCTCCTAAATCAGCTAATTGGTTG
>DATKKB010000006.1:0-2468 GCA_035543095.1 Anaerolineaceae bacterium
CCTGCAAAAGGTTCCCCTTTTTTCAGACCTGACGGTCGACGACCTTGACGCCATTTGCCAGCAAACGGAAGACATGAAGCTGATGCCTGGAGAAATGCTCTTCTTAGAAGGCAGCCTGGGCCAGCAGGCATTTGTCATCCAGGAGGGCCAGATTGAAATATTTAAGAGCTCAAATGGTAAGGACGTGCAACTGGCTATCCGCCAACCCGGCGATGTGATTGGCGAAATGGCTATCCTCGAGGCAGGGCCAAGAAACGCCAGCGGCAGGGCGCTGACAGAATGCCTTTTGATCGTCATCAACTCCGACCAGCTTAAAAATCTTTTGAACGCTCATCCGGGCGCGGCCCTCACCATGCTGCACACCGTCACCTCGCGGCTGCGAAATACGGAGCTGCTGCTGCGCCAGAGCGAGAAAATGGCGCAGCTCGGCACTTTCACCGCAGGCATAGCCCATGAGCTGAATAACCCTTCGGCTGCCATCCAGCGAGCCACCGGTCAATTGAAGGCTGCCCTGGAGAGTTACCAGGCGGCTGGAAACCAGTTGCTGGCGCTGCATCTCTCGGTCGAACAGATTGATTTCATCCGCACCTTCGCCGGCCCAATTCAACCTGCAGCGCAAGCCAGGATTGGAGATGACCCCCTGGGGCGCGCCGACCGTGAAGCCGAAATTGAAGACTGGTTGGAAGGCCAGTCCGTTCAGGGGGCCTGGAACCTGGCTCCAGGATTGGCAAGGTCGGGCTTTGACCTGGACAAGCTGAAAACCATTGCCTCGCGTATGCCACCTGGCAGCCTGGAATTCGTGCTATCCTGGTTGAGCGCCGGGGCTAACATCTCCAACCTTCTCTATGAAATTGGGATGAGCGCCGGGCGGATGAGCGAGATCATCAAAGCGCTGAAGACATACACTTACCTGGACCAGGCCCCTGTGCAGCAGGTGGATATCCATACCGGGCTGGAGGACACCCTGGTTATCCTGCGCCATAAGCTGAAGGAGGGCATTGAGATCCAGCGCCAGTTTGACCCGGCTCTGCCGCGGATCCAGGCTTACGGCAGCGAGCTCAACCAGGTGTGGACCAACTTGATTGACAATGCGATCGATGCCATGGAAGGCAAAGGCCGGATCATCCTGCGTACGTTCACGGAGGGAGACTCGGTCGTGGTAGAAGTCGAGGATAACGGTCCTGGGATTCCGGATGAGGTACAGGCGCGCCTGTTCAGCCCGTTTTTCACCACCAAACCCGTGGGCAAGGGCACGGGGCTTGGCTTGAATATAAGTTATAACATTGTCCACAAGCACGGCGGCGAAATTAAAGTATTTTCACAGCCCGGGCAAACGCGCTTTCAAGTCTGGCTGCCGGTCAATTTTAATCCCATCCAGAAAGTCCTCAGCCCGAAGGCGGCAGCCTGATCAAGGCTGAGCCGGCGCCTGCTGATACCTGTCCCCATGTTCGAATCCCTGCTCCAACCTACCCTGGCGTCAAACGTTATCGCGATATTCTGGTATTTGAGCCTGGCCCACTGGCTGGGTGATTACCCCTTGCAAATCAATTGGATCGCGCAGCGCAAGACGAATTTCTGGGTGCTTTTAATCCATATTGCGATCCATTTCTTATTGTTGTTGGCGATCCTCTACCCGGCATCCGCGGCCATCTGGCCTTATTTACTGGCCCTGGCGGCCTTCCATTTTGCCAATGATGCCTTTAAGAACTGGCTTAAGATCCATATGCCAACCTGGGTCACCTGGCCTTACGTGGTTGACCAGATCATTCATATCGCTTCGCTGGCAATCGTAGCTTCCTGGATTTATACCAGCACGGGCGGGGTGACGGCGGCCCTGCCGCTGCCCGTGGCGATCCTTGGCTCCGGCCTGGTACTGGTCACGTTTGTCTGGACGATTACCGAGAAGGTCTTATGGACCGGGACGAGGGCAATCATCAAAGATAACCCTCTTTGGCCCTGGAAACGCCTGGTGCTGCGTGCCGGGTTTTACGCAGTCATCCTCCTGGGCCGGCAGGCGTTCCTCCCGCTCATTCTGGCACGCTTTACATGGCTGCCCTATCCGAACTCTCCAGCCGGGAAAAGAGCGCTCCTGATTGATATTTTGGTGAGTTTGATCATCTCCGGCATTGTCATCCTGGCGCTTCCGGGATAATTTCTGGCAATTTCAGCTCTGTTTATCTGGATCCCCTATCTTTCATGGCTTTATCGGCGATTCGCGCACCGATCTCCGCCACCTTTTCTTTTCCTGGCAACCGGGCGGCTTTCTTCATGACACTCAGCCGGGCTTAGAATCCATTCGAAAAATTCAAGGCGACGTCACCGGCGGCGGGGTGATCTGTACCTGCACCCCATAGCTGTAGACCAGCGTCGTTGTGGTGGTTCCATTCACGCCGCTGAGGGTGTAATTGCTGATCACCTGGTGGGGCAGGCCGTCAGCGATGCCCACCCAGGCTTTACCGTTACTGTCA
>DATKKB010000007.1:0-27098 GCA_035543095.1 Anaerolineaceae bacterium
TGTTTTGCGGTGCGAAGCACCACAAAACAACAAAAAAACACTCCAAATCTCCTTCAGGTTGAGCAGTTACAAAAAAATAACTTAATCCAGAGAGTTATCTAGTCGCAGGCCATGGCCTCGAATGGTGATAATGTATTGGTGATCGGGATCGTAGAAAACGAGCCGGTCGCGCAGCCGGCGAACCAGGGCATCCATGGCCTCCTCGGAGACTCCCTCGGACACATCGTCGCCCCACACCGTCCGGATGAGCTCTTCACGCGGCACAACCTTGCCTTGCTGATCGTATAGGATTTGCAGCAGGCGAAACTGCGGCACGGAAAGTGGCGGTAAAACCTCCTCTTTCCCGATCCAGACTCGCCTGGAACGGCTATCCAGGAACAACCTTCCACCCGCTTCTGATTGAGAGGTCAGGGCGCCGCTTAATGGAATGGTTGAATCGGAGCTAAGAAATACGAAATTCTGAACGAGGGCAATCTGAATCATGCCTCCGTCCTGTAAATAAATGGGATCCTCCACTTTTTTCCCATCGTAAAAGGTACCGTTTTTACTTCCCAGATCCTCGAGCATAACACCTTCAGTTTGGGGCGTTAGCCGCGCGTGATAGCGAGAAACTTGCCGGTCGGGCACAACCACGTCACATCCGAGGTCACGCCCGATCATTAAGGATTTCCCGATCACCCATCGATTTCCATTTAAAGGTCCTGCCTGGCCTATCAAGACCGGCAGATCATTCCCCGCATTGTTCATTGATCCTCCTTGAACCTTTCCACCAATTGCATTTTCTTTCAATAAAATGCAAAGATGCCCCGCAGTTTATAGAAAAACCTCGATCGATCCAACATTTCGTTTCTCGAAGCGCTTTCTTAATATAAAGACCTAGTGGTGTGTCAAGGGTGAAACTATTCTTCGTAGTAACGACTTTAGTCGTTACCACTGGACAGTAACGACTAAAGTCGTTACTACGAAGTTATACTTTGACGATAGACAGACTACTAGATATAATCATAATATACTTTGAAGGTAAATAAACCTGCAATTTCAACAATTTCTTAAGAAAGTGCTCTCGAGGTATAATATAGCAGATTCTATATTGTTTATGCAATAACCTTGCCGCCGGTGGTAAAACGCCGAGAAATACGCTGCCGGTATTAGTGTTTTTAAGGTCGTGGAGGAAGTCGCTTTATGCCAGTTCCACTTAAGGCCGGGGAGATCCTGCGCGGTCGCTACCGCGTCCAGCGGATCATCGGACAGGGCGGTATGGGAAGCATTTACCTGGCCGACGACCTCAGGCTGGAGGGCCGGCAGTGCGCATTAAAAGAGGTCGAAAACGACCGCACCATCCCTCCTGAACTGTTGAAGGAAGCCCGCGAACAGTTCTTAAGGGAAGCGACGGTGTTGGCTCGCCTTGACCATCCAAACCTGCCGAAAGTATCCGACTTCTTTTCAATTGGCAACCGCGATTACCTGGTTATGGATTTCGTGCCCGGGAAGGACCTGAGGACGCTCATGCTTGAAGCTCGTCAGGCTGGCACTTTCCTGGCTGAGAGCGATGTGTTGGACTGGGCGGCGCAACTGGCTGATGCAATAATCTACCTCCATAACCAGAATCCACCCCTTTTACACCGGGATATCAAGCCCAGCAACCTGAAATTAACCCCCAGCGGGCTACTGAAGCTGGTCGATTTTGGCCTGGTGAAAGTCCTGGCTCCGGGCGAGGTGACGATCACCGTCATGCAAGGACAGGGAACTGCCCTATACACCCCCCTTGAACAATACGGCGGCGACAGCGGTCATACGGACGTGCGCTCAGACATCTATGCCTTCGGCGCCACGCTTTATCACTTACTTACGAACCAGCCACCCAGCGATGCCCGCGAGCGATTCTTAAATCCGGAAAGCCAGGTGCCGCCGCGTGAGATCAATCCGGAGATCTCCCCAAAAACCGAAAGGGCCATATTATGGGCCATGAGCCTGCACCCCGACGAGCGGCCCGAGAGCGTGGATCGGTTTCGACAGAGCCTGCTAGGTGATTCGCCTGCTACTTCGCCTCGCCCCATCACCCGTCCACCGCGCTTGCGCGATTATTTCCGCAGCAGCCCAGAGCGGACATTGCTGATTGTGTCGGTCTCATTAGCCGTATTGAGCTTTTTTGTTACGATGTTCCATTAGTCCTGGGCGGCTTTTCCATGCGGGCTCGCGTGCCTATCCAGCGCTTCCATAAAACTCCCCCCAAAAATCCAACGACCGAACCGATCAATGTGACCAGCAGGATGCCAGTTTTGCCGGTTGAATCAATCCAATCCTGGGTGCCCGGGAATTGGATCGCCAGGTAAAAGTAACCCACCAGCCCGCCGACGGCTGCCATGAGAGCCCACCGGATGGCCCACCGCATCGTCCCAAGACTGCGGCCCAGCCAGAAGAATCCGAAAGCACATCCCCATGCGATGAGATTGGCCAGGGCCCAATCCCCCGGACCTGTTTTTATCGGCGGAGGCGGAGTTGGGGTTGGGGTAATGGTGATCGTCGGTGAAGGAGTGATGGTTTCGGTTATGGTGGGGGTCATCGATGGCAGCGGCGTTGGCGTTATCGCCGTAATGGCTACCGCTCCGGTTGATGAGATGTCAAGGCGCAGAATTTTGGATGTGAGAGCTGGCTCGGCAACGACCGAGATTTCAAGCAACCCCGCGCTGGGAATGCGGAATGAAGCGTGGGCAATCCCATCCGCCGTGGTTTCGTCTATCGTGGACTGGGTGCTGCTTTCAGCCAATCCTTGTGTAAACCTGAAACGCACAACTGTTCCATCCGGAACAGGATTTCCATTATTATCTACAATGACGCCGGTCCGCAGCGGCAGATTGTCACCCACTTTGAATCGGGGCGGTTGTGTGCTGGTCGGGCTTGGGATTGGTTTGGTTGGCGTCGTAGACACCGGCGTGGAAGTCGCTGCCTCCGGCATATCCAGCTCGAGCTGAATCACTTGCGAAGGATTGGGCGACGTAGCCACGCTGAGATCATATCCGGCGCCCGGAACGGAAACCGGCGAGTTGCCAGCCGGGGTTAGCTCTTGAAATAAAATCCTGGCTGCCATTTCTACGAATGCCGGGGTCTTGCTGTATAAAGCGTAAAATGCCGTCAATTTGGAAATATCCGTAGCATCCAGGTAATAGGGGGCGCCGAAGGCAAACAGGACGACGCGCTTGTTGCGAATCAGCTCAGATCGCTCGGAGAGCAACCGCTGTAAAGCGTTGGATTCTGGCCGGCTGGCAAACACGTCAAGGGCTCCGATGACCACCCAATCCGCAGCATTCAGTTCATCCTGCATGTGCTGGGGTGTATCCTTCGTATTATCAAGGAAATTTTGTAGATCCAGGAATGAATACGCCGAAAGATTGCCAGGTAATACCTGGCCGCCTGCCTTCGGCCCATACAGGCGTAAGACTGCATTCATGAGCGAATCGGCTGCCAGAATGGGTTGGGTAGAACAGGTTGAACACTGCTTGGCTGACACCACATCAGTTAGAAAAACCATCTTCTCGCGCAATTCGGGCGGGCGAGGAAGAACCTGGTTGAGCTCAGCCTGGCTCGGTGAGATAAGCGTCACGGCCTGGTGGGCAACATCAAAATCCACCTGCGTCGCCTGACCCACTTGAGACAAATCCACAGTCGTGGTGAACACGTTGGCAGGCGTGAATTCCGGATACATTTTGTATTTTAAGGTCAAAATGCGCGTTACCGAGGCATCTACGCGCTGGGCAAAAGCCGTATCCTCGCGGTATTTCTGAGCAAAGAAATCGAGGGTGCGCTGGAGGGTAGTGAAAGGATCCGAATCAGTGGAGGCTACAAAATTATCGAGGTACAGCAAATCATTGCCAGCCAGGAAAGCATTGCTGGCAATCTGGCGGGCGTCGAATGAAGTGCCGGTCGGATCAAAAAATTTGCGGATGCCCACACTGCCCAGGTTATCGCTGACGACTAACCCGCCTGCCTGCCGCCAGGATGAAAAGGCAGGCAGGCCTAAAATCTGGTCCAGGGCAGCCTGGTCAAAGCTGATTGGACGAGTGGTAGCCCGGATGTTGCCCTGGAAACCTTGATAACGAATGTGAGAGACCAGGAGACCATCTGTGGTCGCATCCGCTGAAGAGGCGTCGCCAGTAACCGAAAAGAATGGCGCCAGCTCAATCTGCTTCAACTGCTCGAGCGACTTTTTAACAGTGGCGACATCTTCTTCCGGCGGGCGATCCGAGCTGCCGCGGCCGGGAAAGTGCTTTGAAACAACCACCATTTTTTCTTTGCTGCCCGCGTGCAGGCCCCTGATATACGCCTGGCCCATTTCACCAACCCAATAGGGGTCCCCGCCAAAAACGCGCGTCTCAAGGTCCGCTACCCCCTCCTTGGCGACCGTGTCCTCGACATCTAAAGAAGGTCCCATAAAAAAGTTGAATCCTAAGTTGGAAAGTTCTTGGCCCATCGTGGCCCCAACTCGCTCGGCGAGCTTGGTATTCCAGGTGGCCCCAATAGCCATAAGATCCGGAAGGGGCGTCACGCCGTTAATAAGCTGATCGTTCGGATACTGGTCGCCTTCCTGTGAAATTCCGATAAATAGGGGAATATATTGCGGGGCAAAGTTCTGTTTCGTGATTGGATTAGTGGCTGTCTTTTGAGAGCCGGTCCATTTATCATCCTGAAGGTTGGTCGTAAGCTGGGAAATATCGTCCAATGTTCCAGTTGGGCCGGTAAAGTTATCATTAGTGGCAGTCAGTACGACCCCACCTAAATAACGATTCGTTACAAAATCCATGATTTTCGAATCGACGCTGGTAACATCTCGGCCTTTAAACGTAACAATAAAGAGCTGGCCAACCTTCTCTTCAGGAGACAGCTTTTGGAGTAACAGCTTCGCCTTGGCGGCCGGATCTGTAGCCTGCTGAGCCTGGACAGGTTCGGCCATAACCGCAGGCAAGAAAGATGCTGCGATTAAAAAGGCTGTCAAAAAAAGCAAACTCAATCTTTTTTTAAAGCTCAACAAAATATGCCTCAGCGGCCCGGTCTATCAAATCCCGTGTCATGCCAGGCTCAACCGCAAGGTAGTGTGAAATATCTAGCACCTGTTCGCACAGATCGCGCGGGTGGTTGGCGCGCAGCTTCCGATTGCGCTTGATATACCATTCCTGGATCAGGTAAGCCAGGCCCTGGTCGTCGTATGGTATGCCTTTTTGCGATGTTACACGGCGGAAGATCTCTCGAAATTCTTCCGGACTGGGATCAGGAATTTCAATTTTGTGGCGCAGACGGCGTAAAAACGCCTCGTCGACCAGTTCCTTGGGTGGAAGATTAGTCGAAAATACGACCAGAACGTCAAAAACCAATTCAATCTTGCGCCCGGTGTGAAGGGAAAGGTAATCGATCCGGTTTTCCAGCGGCACGATCCAGCGGTTGAGTAAATCCCTCGGACGCACTTGCTGCCTTCCGAAATCATCGATTAGCAAGATCCCGCCATTGGCTTTCATCTGGAAGGGAGCCTCGTAGAAGCGATGGACGTCGTCGAAAACAAGGTCCAGGCCGGCCAGGGTCAACTCACCCCCGGTCATAATGAATGGACGGCGGATGCGTACCCAGCGTGGATCGCGCTTGACACCCGTACGGATGCCGCCGGTTCCGGGTAATTTTGTATCATCTTCCGGGATCACCTGGTGATTG
Source organism: Anaerolineaceae bacterium (assembly GCA_035543095.1). Classification (GTDB taxonomy): domain Bacteria; phylum Chloroflexota; class Anaerolineae; order Anaerolineales; family Anaerolineaceae; genus UBA700. Next base: position 5,698 of record DATKKB010000007.1, read on the forward strand.
ACCGAATCGTAAAGCGTAATGACCTGGCCGCCGACAAAAACCGAATATGGAATGTAAATTGGCTGGTTCAGGATCAACGTGCCAATGGCTCGGGCCACGCTGGTCTTGCCGTTGCCGGGAGGGCCATAAATGAATATCGAAGTACCTGAATTAACAGCCGGCCCGAGCTTGTGAAAAGTGTTCTCGGAAAGAATCAGGTGATTCATCACCTGGCGCATAAGGCGCGGGGTGACGAGTGAACGGCTGCGGCTCTGGCGGCGAACAGATTCGTTATAAATCTCGAGTGAGACCGGAGCTGGACCGGCATACTGGCTGCGCTCCAATGCTTCACGAGCGCGTGCAATCCCGGCCCCGGTGATAGCGTATTGGTAGGCGCCTTCTCCCAGCCCACCTACCTGTGACTGCCGGATTTCCACCAATTTTTCCCGCTTCAATGATTCAAGGATGAGATCGACTACGCCAGAAAAAGGCAAAGCGATCTCCTCGGCGACCCGGAAACCGGTCAGATAACCCTGAAAGTAGAGAATCTTTAAAGCCAGGTCTTGCAGCCATAGTGGAGAAAGGCCAGTCTCTTCAACGCGTTGAATAGGAGGCGGAACAAAAACAGTACTTGATACTGTTGTGTTTGCTGTTGGAATAGCCATCAAGGACACTCCATTTGAAAAAATCCGGTAGCATTTATTATAGCACGCACCCATTTTTCAAAAAAACAATTGGCCATTGTCCTTGCAGATAAAGCCGACTGTCCTTATAATCCAACCCATGCACATCTCCGTAATCATCCCAGCATATAATGAAATCAAAACAATTCGGGAAATCACTGCAAGAGTGAATAAGACCGGAATTCCAAATGAGATCCTTATCGTCGACGATGGATCTACCGATGGCACTCGCCAGGTTGTTACCGAAATGGACGGCAAGGATTGCGTGCGCGTCATTCTACACCCTAAAAACATGGGCAAAGGGGCCGCGGTCCGAACCGGCATTCAAAATGCCACCGGCGAGGTCATCATCATCCAGGATGCCGACCTGGAATATGACCCGCGCGAATATCCGAACCTGCTCAAGCCGATTGATGAAGGAATCGCCGACGTGGTCTACGGCTCACGTTTCCTGGGAGCAGCGCGCCGGCCGATCTTATTTTGGAACATGGTGGCAAACAAGATTTTGACATTCGTCACCAATATCCTTTACAACAATATTCTGAGCGACATGGAAACGGGTTATAAAGTATTCCGGCGGTCTGTCGTACAAGATATACCATTGCACAGCCGCCGGTTTGAATTTGAGCCGGAATTCACCGCAAAGATCTTAAAACGCAACATCCGGATATTTGAGGTGCCAATCGTATTTAACCCGCGTGATTATAACCAGGGCAAGAAAATTCACGCCGCTGATGGGTTTATTGCATTGTGGACGTTGATTAAGTACAGGTTTATAGATTAAAGATTCCGAGACCGTGAAACGTGATTAATGCACGTTTCACGCTTCACGTTTCACTTATCTTTATATCCTTCACATTCAACTGAAGTGATTCTCGCCCCATGAAGCTGTTTTTTTCGAAAGAGTACAACAGGTCGACGGTTGGAGGCATGTTTCCTGCCCAGCCTCCCTGGCGAAAGGCGATAGCATCATAAGTCAGCCGTCCGTCGGTTACTGTCAGGCGCAGATGCTGGCTTTCACTGCCGACCGGCTTATAGCGCAAGACTTTCAGTCCGCGGGTCACAAAGCACACTTCCGGATTTGACAGGCCAAAGGGCTCGAGCATTTCCTGTTCATGCATTATTTCCGGCTTAAGGTCGCGCAGTGAAATTTCCATGTCAGCCCGCAGAACAGGCATCAGGTCCCGTTGGCTCAGCTCACGCGCTGCGATTTCCTTGATCCGGCGCTCTAGCTCCGGCAGGTCGGTATTACGAACGGTAAATCCAGCCGCCATGGCGTGCCCGCCATGGTGGACCAGCAAAGAAGAACATTCATCCAGGGCATGCGTGATGTGAAACTCCGGGATGCTGCGACAAGAAGCGCGGGTGTACTCGGCTTCAACCTGGCCGATGATGGTGGGCCGGTAATACGTTTCAACCAACCGGGCCGCTACCAGGCCTACGATGCCCTTATTGAATTCCGGCTTTACTGCGAACAGCAGGTGCTCGCTGGTATCGGCCCGGGCCAGCAGTTCAGCTTCTTGCTGCATGTGAGAAGTGAGTTCCTGGCGATGCCGGTTCTGATTATCTAATTTTTGAGCCAGCGCTCCGGCCTCATATTCATCCAGGGCCATCAATAACTGGTAAGAAGCCACCGCCGATTCCATCCGTCCGGCCGCGTTCAAGCGCGGGCCAATCACAAAGCCGATGTCGCGGGCCGTGATGCGTTTCTGCACATCCATTCCGGCCGCGCCGACAAGCGAATGCAGACCCTGGCGCTGGTGCCGGTTCAATGACTTCAAGCCGGCTTTCACCATCGCCCGGTTCTCATGGTAGAGGGGAACAATATCCGCCACGGTGCCGACCGCTACCAGGTCCAGCCAGTCGGTTGCGGCTACGCCTGCAACCGGACGTACCTTGAGAAGCGCTTCGGCGATTTTAAATGCCAGGCCGACTCCCGCCAGGTTTTTATCCATGTACGCATCGCCGGGCTGCTTGGGGCAAATCACGGCGTACGCTTCGGGCAGATCAGTCCCCTTTGGTTCGTGATGGTCGCTGATGATAAGATCCAGCCCGAGTGAGCGAGCGTGTAAAGCCTCTTCCGGAGAGCGAATTCCGCAGTCGACCGTAAGGACCAGGCTGGCGCCTTCAGCCGCCAGGCTGTCGAGGGCATCATTGTTAACTCCATAGCCCTCTTCAAAGCGGTTCGGTATATATTCCTCGGACCTGGCTCCCATCGCGCGCAGGACCTGGACCATCAAGGCAGTTGCGGTCACCCCGTCAACGTCGTAATCGCCGTATACGACGATTTTTTCGCCGTTATCTATGGCGCGTAACAGGCGGATCACCGCCTTTTCCATGCCCGTCATGGTAAATGGATCGAAAATTGGCCCTTCAGTGACCAAAAAATTGTACGCCTCGATCTCGTGGGTGATGCCCCGGTTGTACAATAATTGGCGCATAGTAGGGCTATACGCAGATAATTCCGGCTCGATCTCAGCCGGGATCTTTGGGGATACATCCCATCTTTTCGTTGAATTATGATTCATTTGAGTTCAAACCGGCCTGAAATTTTTTATTAATCAAAATAGATCCTCGGCAGCCGCGCCGCCATGCCGCAGACCACCTCGTAGTTATTTGTCCCCCAGGCGGCTGCAACCTCTTCCGCAGTGATGGCATCCGAGCCTTGCCTTCCGATCAGCACTACCTCATCTCCAATCCGGGCTTCGGGTACCCGATCGAGCTGAAGCATGATTTGATCCATGCAAACCCCACCGACGACATTCACCCGCTGACCCTGCACGAGGGCGAAATTCCCCAGGCGGCGGCGGAAGCCGTCGGCGTATCCGGCGGATACTGCGCCGATTCGTTCTCGATTGGAAGTCGTATAGCGATGGTTGTAGCTAATGCCTTGGCCTGGTGGAAAATATTTGACTGAAGAAAGGCGAGCCTTCCAGGTCAGGGCAGGGCGCAAGCTGGGCGGATTCGGCGCCTCAGCCGAAGGATGCAGGCCGTAGATCGAGATGCCGCAGCGGACAAGATCATAATGGGCTTCCGGGAAATAGATCGTCCCGGCCGAATTGCAGGCATGCACGAGCTGCGGGCGCATCCCCGCCTGCGACAGGCAATCGACCAGCTTTTGGAAGGGCTCGATTTGCCATAATGTTGCCTTGCGGTCGATTTCATCTGCCCGCGCAAAATGGGTGAACAGTCCTTCCACTTCCAGGCCGGGCAGAGCGTGCAAGGCCTGCACGAATCCCAGTCCATCCTCCGGGAAGATGCCGAGCCGCCCCATGCCCGAATCGACCTTTGTATGGACCTTTACGATCCCGTGGCAGGCTTGCGCAGCTTCAGCATACGCCCGCGCAACGTCCATATCGTAAACAGTCAGGCTGATGTGATTCTCAACCGCCTCTCGCACGCGCAGTGGGCTGGTGTACCCCAGGACGAGTATCGGCAGATTAAGCGATGCCAGGCGAAGGGCGAGAGCTTCTTCAATGCGAGCCACCCCACACCAATCAGCGGCTGCTTCCCGGGCGGCTCGCGCAACTTCAACCAGGCCATGGCCGTAACCATTTGCCTTGACCACCGCCATCAGCGGAACACCGGCTATTGAATGCAGCTCCCGGATGTTATTCTTTATGGCCCCCAGGTCGATTTCCAGCCATGTCGTTAATTCATCCATCTGCATGGAATGAAGTATATCCGTATAGAATAGTTTGGGCAAGGATGACCTGCATTCTCATCCACCTAAAAGCATTTATAATGATATATACTAATGTGAGTGTTTTGTGTTTAGCTTTGGCTGCTTCGCAGCCAAAGCTAAATACAAAACACTCGTATCCAGAAATTGAGAAAAAGGTATTCCCGTTCCTGGTTGAGGTTTTTCGATAAAACAAAATGGAGGATTCCTATGGCTAATGAAATTCTCGGCTTTGATCCGTTTGTAGAGCTGAATGCGTACCGGGATGCCCTGCGCCAGCTTGTGGAAGGCGGCTGGTTCATGCCGCGCGACCTGCTGCCGTCTGCTGTGGCTGCTGTAGTCATCCCACTCGACCTGATCGATAATGGTCCCGAATTGGTCATCCAGACGAACCTTCCGGGGGTAAAACCGGAGGACGTGGCAATCACCGTCGCAGGCGATACGTTGACCATCAAAGGCAGCCTTAACCAACAAGAACAATTCCAGGGCGCCAGCTATTTGCGACGGGAGCGCCGCAACGCCAGCTTCACCCGCTCGATTTCGCTGCCGTTAGCAGTGGATGCAGAACATGGGCAAGCCAGGTTTCAAAATGGGGTTTTGACCCTGACTCTTCCAAAGTCAGAAGCCGTGCGGCCCAAGACGATCAAAGTCGTGCAAGAAACGGAAAAACCCTGAGTCCACTAACCAACGCCCACCTGATCCTTCTGCCTGATGAATAGCCGGTTTTTGCCCATCCCCTGGCTCACCCGCCCGGCTCTCGCCAGGCGTACTCGCCACATTGCGGCGGTGTTGACCCGTCACGGCTGGGGCTGGCTGCTTTTGCAGGTAGAATCCGGTCGGGCGGTCAGCCGTGGGCGCATTCCAGGCGTCGAAAGACCCGAGATCAGCTACCAGAAGCAGGCCGAGCACCTGCGCCTGGCAATGAGCGAATTGGGGGCAACGTTTATCAAGCTTGGACAGGCTCTCAGCTCCCGCCCGGATATCCTGCCGGCCGAATATATTAACGAGCTTGGCAAACTACAGGATGAAGTTCCGCCCCTTCCATTCGATAAAATCGAAGGCGTCATAAAAGAAGAGTTAGGCTGTGAGGTATTGGAAGCCTACGCAGAGTTTGATCCTGTCCCGATCGCGTCAGCATCGATCGGCCAGGTGTATGCCGCCAAAACTAAGAATGACCGGCAGGTCGTCGTCAAGGTCCGCCGCCCAGGCGTAACAAAAACCATCGAGCAGGACCTGGAAATCATAGCCAATATGGCCGAGTGGCTGTCGCTCCATTCAAGCATCGGCCAACTGTATGACCTGCCAAGCCTGGTAGGAGAATTCTCCTTTCGCCTGCGAAATGAGCTGGACTACGTGCGTGAAGGACGGAATGCCAATATCTTCCACAAGAATTTCAGTGATGACCCTTCCGTACATATTCCGTACGTTTATTGGGATCTGACCACCCAGAAGGTCATCACGTTGGAACGCGTTTCCGGCATCAAAATCAGCGACGTGGAGACCATCCGGAAAGCCGGGATCAACTTGAAGATGGTCGCTGAAAATTCTGGGCGATTTACTTTGCGGCAGCTATTCGAATTCGGATTTTTCCACGCTGATCCACACCCGGGCAATTTCTTCGTGCAGCCTGACGGCAGCCTGGCAGTAGTGGATTATGGGATGGTAGGCCGCCTTTCGAATCAGATGCGCAGCATCCTTCTGCGAATGGTGATGGCAATGGCCAACGGGGATTCCGAATCTCTGGTGGATGAGCTGATGGATATCGGCGTCACGCGCCGGTTGGTCAACCGGCGTGGATTAATCCTGGAGCTGAACCATATATTTGAGAGCTATGTTGGCGGCAATGCCCAGTTCCTGACCGCCACGCAGGTGTTGAATGAAATCCTGGGGATGGCCTTCCGATACGGAATGCAGTTTCCAGGCGAATTGACCATGCTGGTACGCCTTACGACGATCAATGAGGGTATCAGCCAGGCGCTCTATCCGGAATTCCGCATGCTCGATTTTGCCACCCCTTACGTTTTGAAATTCTGGCGAAAGGAGCGTTCTCCAGAAAAGATAATCCCAGAATTGGCCAGCACCGCCTTGGATGGATTGGAGCTCAGCCTGTCCCTGCCCAGGCGTGCAGCCCGGCTGCTTAAGCAAATGGAACGAGGCCAGCTCGAATTTAATATCAATTACGAAGGCCTGCGCCAGTTTGCCTCTCAGATGGAAAAAATGACGAACCGCCTGGCGATGGCGATCCTTCTGGCAGCCGTCATCGTCGCGTTAGGGATCGTGCTGGTCATTTACCACCCGGTAACCTGGCAAACCTTTGGCCAATACCTTTTTTTCTTCGCATTTCTATCTTCACTGGCCGTCGGGGCCTGGCTGTTGTGGAGCATCTGGCGGTCGGGGAAGAGTTAAAATTCTAAATACATAGTCGCGGCAGCGAAGCTGCCCCGACAATGTATATGAGAAAAATGTTACGGGAACAGTTTCCGGTTTATTTCTCGGATCGCAGTAGTGTGCGTAACAAGATCCTGGCGCAGGCGCTGAATGTCAACGCCATAACGCATGCGGCGCGCCAGGAAAGCGAGTTCCTCGCTGTTTTCTTCGGGCAAGGTGATATCGCGTGCATTTCCGCGCACCACACGCAAGGAATCGATCAACCACCGCAAAAAGGTGTGCGCTTTGCGCAGGCTGGCGTAGTCCTCTTCCGATAAAATGCGCGCAGTCGCCAGGGCCGCCATAGCATCACGGGTATTCGAGTACCGCAGGGTCGGGTTATCACGCCCGTGGGTGATTTGCAGGCCTTGGACCAGGTATTCAACATCGACCAGCCCTCCCAGGCTAAACTTAGGGTTAAACGTGCCGCCCTTTACCAGGTGGCGGATCTGGCGCTCGCGCATGGCCCGCATAGCGGTCGCGTCAAAAGGTTCACCGGAGTAAACGAATTCGTCCCGCAATCCAGAAATGCGGGCGCCCAGGCGCTCATCCCCAGCCACTGGGCGCAGCTTGACGAGCGCCTGACGCTCGTAGGCCCATGCCGGACCGCCTGGGCCAAAATAACGCCGGAACGATTCGAGCGAAACGGCCATGCTGCCGGCTTTACCGTAAGGGCGAAGCTGTAAATCGACCTCAAAAATACCTTCGCGCCGCGTGCGCATGGCTGCAATGAAGGCTTCAACCAATTTTTCGTAGAATTCAGCCGTGCTAATGCGGCGCGGGCCTTTTGTCATGCCGTTATCATCATAAATGAACATCAGCTCGATATCGGATGCAAATCCGAGCTCTCGCCCGCCAAATTTGCCCAACGCCGTCACACTCATCTGAGAGGGACTGCCATCGCTTTTAAGTGGCGAACCGTACACCAGGCGCAAATCCTCGTGGCAAAGGTAGAAAGCTGCATTCGTAACGACTTCAGCCAAATCGCTCAGCTCAGCGGCAAATTCCCAGAATTCCTGGGTATGCCCGAGGATGTGGCGCATATCGATCCGGAACATTTCGCGGTCACGCCACTTGATAATAGTATCGATCCAGGGTGGGTTTTCGGATGGAGCCTGGGGACCGGCGTGAACCTGCTGCAGTTCTTCTGTCAGTTCAGCCTGCAAGGCCGAATGGGATTTGGCAGTGTTCAGGGCGTCCGTATCTGTGACCACCGGAAAGAGGTTGGCATACTGCATACGTAAAAAATCGTCCCACAAAAAGTCGCTCACTCCGAGCACCCGCGCCAGCGCCTGGAGCACTTCCGGACGCTGGACAGACGTCAGTTCGTCCGTCCAGTTAGGTCGGTGAAAAAGCTGGTCGATGAAATCACGGAAGTGAACCAGGGCCGATTCCGGGTTGGGGGAAAAAGGCAGTAAGTGTGTAAAATGCTTGATCAAAACGGTCGCAACCCGCAGCTCACGCAATTTTTCTGAGGAGGTGATTTTCCGTCCGTTCGCATCCGTGACGAACAAAACATCCTGGATGCGGCTGCCAACCGTATCAATCACCACCCGGTCGATATAAATCCCGCTGATCGCCAGGGCATTGGTGAATTCATAAAGGAAACCAACCGTGTCCGGCGCGTCAATTCTCAGGATGGTAGTATCATCGCTGGCTTCATTATCAATTTCGATGTTGATCGGGTAAAGCGCCGGCACAGACGCGCTGGCGCCATTGATGTCGTGGCTGTGTAATCCGGTGGCAACCCGGCGGGTCAAGTCGCCCAGCATTTCGTGCCGCTGCCCGGATCGAACCAGTTGGTGACAGGCGGCCAGGTCCTGGGCATACCGCGCCCAGGTTTCAGGGTTCACCAGAACACCCTCAACCGGAACCACATTGAATACGTCTACGATCTTGCGCCGCGAGTCCTGCTCCGCCAACTGGGAATCCTGTCTCACAGCTTCGTAAGTAAACGCCTCTCCGCGTAAAATATTAAGCCCGTAGACGAACATTAAGCCGGTGATTGCCGATAGCTCGCCAGGAAAATCGAAGGCAACGACGGTCACCTGCCAGGTTCCATCCGCCAATTGGACAGCGTCGATTTCGACCGGGTTCCCGTCCGTCAGGCGGCCTGCCAGGACGGCGTGGCGGTTGATCTCTTTAAGAGAGTACACTTCTGCATAAGATGGAGCCATGCGATCCATGTGCCAATGGATTTGAAGCGGGTTTGAGGGTCCTTGAACAGAGGATGAATCCGGATCAGGTTCGAGAAGCTGGCTCATAGCAGATCCTCCCACATAACGCATGTAAACGGCACGAATTGCAGCAACATGCTGCTGGTAGCGCTCGATGAATTGCAGGCCGGGCCTTTCCCCCGAAAAACCTAACCGGCGCGCCAGGGCCGCAATGTCACCGGGATCTTCCGGCAGGCTGTGGGTCTGGCGGTAATGCATGATCTGCAAGTAATGCTCGACCGTTCGCAAAAAAACATAGCCCTCAGAGAGAATACGGTATTCATCCTGGCGGATCAACCTGGCGGATGCAAGGCGGATGAGCGCATCCAGTGTGTTAGTAGAAATGATCTGGGGTTGCTCCGCACCGAAGGCCATTTGTAAGAATTGGACCGTAAATTCTACATCTCGAATCGAGCCTTCGCCCAGTTTTACTTCGCCCCAGGCGCGGCCTGTCTGGCGCAAGATTTCTTCTGTGCGCTGTTTCATGGAATACACTGCTTCCTGCAGCTCGCCGATAGGGCTGACGTGGATCACCGACCGAACCTGTTCGAGCAACGTGCGCCCTCCCACCGTGTCGCCGGCAACCGGGCGCGCTTTCAATAATGCCTGTTTTTCCCACAGACGGGCGTTTTTATCAAGGTAGGCCAGGTATCCAGGAATGGTTGCCACCAGCGGGCCAACTGTTCCCCACGGGCGCAGGCGCATATCGACCCTGTACAGGAACCCTTCCGGGGTCGCCTTCGCCAGCGCATCGATCAATTTCTGGCCGATCTTCAGAGCAAACACCGGATCAGAGCGGGTCAAAAACAGCAGATCGATGTCTGAGCTGTAATTCAGCTCGCGACCGCCCAGCTTTCCCATTCCCAACACGATCAGTTGGTCCGGATTACCCCCGAACTCGGCTGCAGCCAGCTTGAGGCAGCTTCGAATCATGGCATCAGCAAGGTTGGATAATTGGCGGGTGACGGCTGGCAGGTCGTACAATTCCAACAAATCGCAAGCGCCGATCCGCAAGAGCTCCTCGCTCTGAAAACGCCGCATGACGTCCTGGGCAGCAGGCGGGTCGTTCGCCGCACTCAATGTCGTTTGGACCTCGCCGAAAAGCTGTTCTACGCTTTTCGGGTGGGCCAGCCTGCGGTAAGCCAGCAGGCGCTCGAACGCAGATGGGTTGCGTAATAAAATTTCGGTCAAGAATTGGCTGCCGGCGAACAGGCGCACCAGGATTTCAATGGCCCGGTGATTCCCGGCCAGGACCTGGAGGGTATGCTGCGGGTTGCTGGAATGATCGACCAGGTATTCGAAGCTGGACATCACCCGTCCAGGCTCCGGTGTGCCATTCAACACATTAATCAGGTGAGGAAAAATGGATTGGAGCAAATCTTGCTGGCCTGGCGAAGAAGAAAGATGCTCGATCACCCGCCGGATCGTCTCGAAATCGGGTGAAGTGAACGCAGCCGGATCAAGCCCGGCCCATGCCAGGCCAGACTCAGGTGAAAGGGTAGTCCCGGAAGTCCAATCCATTTGGAAATTATACCTCTCAGGTTCGAATCGCCTGCACTCTCTTAATTTAATTTATTGGATATTACCCAAACGGGTAATAGGAAGTTGCGCAATGGGTTATTAAAATGACTCAATCTTTATCATAAGCTGGCCGGCCCCGCATAGCGGGCGGCCACGCAAAACGAACGAGGGGAGTTTTAGAAAATGCTTCGCATTTTCTAAAACTCCACCCCCGTATCAAATAAGGTTCAATTGGAGAAGAATAAATGGCAAAGACTGTCGCTGATGTAATGAAAATGAAAACCGGCATCAAAATGGTCGATTTGCGCTTTATCGACCTGCCGGGAACTTGGCAGCATTTTTCCATCCCGGCCAGCGAACTGACCGAATCTTTGTTTGAAGATGGCATCGGATTCGATGGCTCATCAATCCGCGGCTTCCAGGAGATTCACGAGTCCGACATGCTGCTGCTGCTCGATCCGGCCACAGCGTTCATTGACGAAGTACTGGAAGTGCCCACCATGGTGATTGTTTGCGACGTTTATGACCCCATCACGCGCCAGCCCTACAGCCGCGACCCTCGCTTTGTTGCCCGGAAAGCCGAAGCCTATCTCAAACAGACCGGACTGGCAAAGACCAGCTATTGGGGTCCTGAAGCCGAATTCTTCTTGTTCAACGACGTCCGGTACGGTGGCGGAGTTAATTCTTCTTTTTATTATATCGACAGCGTCGAAGGATGGTGGAATAGCGGCTCTGAATCAAAGCCAAATCTGGGCGGACAGATCCAGCCCAAGCGTGGATATTTCCCGGTTCCCCCGACCGACACCCAACAGGACGTCCGCAGCAAAATCGTCCTTGCCCTGATCGCAGCCGGCGTTGAAATAGAAGTCCATCACCATGAAGTGGCTACAGCCGGCCAGGCAGAGATCGATATGCGATTTGACAGTTTGACCCGCATGGCGGATAAGGTGATGATTTACAAATACCTGGTTAAAAATGTGGCCCGCCAGAACGGTCTGACCGCCACCTTCATGCCAAAGCCGTTGTTCGGCGATAATGGAAGCGGCATGCACGTCCATCAGAGCCTTTGGAATGAAGAACGGAACGCCTTTTACGACGAATCGGGCTACGCCCAGATTTCAGACATGGCCAAATATTACATCGGCGGCTTGCTCAAACACTCCTCAGCGCTCCTCGCCCTGGCCGCACCAACGACGAACTCTTACCGCCGCCTGGTTCCAGGCTTTGAAGCTCCCGTAAACCTGGCCTATTCGCAGCGCAACCGCTCGGCCATCTGCCGCATCCCGGTTTATTCCAAGAGCCCAAAAGCCAAACGGATCGAATTCCGCGCCCCTGATCCCTCCTGCAATCCTTACCTTTGCTTTTCTGCCCTGTTAATGGCCGGGCTGGATGGCATTCAGAACCGGATTGATCCGGGCGAGCCGGTTGACAAGGATTTGTATGAGCTGCCGTTGGAAGAATTGAAAATGATCAAGCAGGTGCCCGGCTCCCTGGGTGACGTGCTGGACGCCCTGGAGAAGGATCACGATTTCCTGCTGCGGGGAGATGTGTTTACGACCGACCTGCTCGAAGCCTACATCAGTTACAAGCGCCAGATAGAACTCGACCCGGTTCGCATCCGCCCAACACCGTACGAATTTACACTTTATTTCGACGTTTAATCAGGTCAACCATCTGCGGAGTGACGGCTTCAGTCGTCATTATAAGATCTGTCCTTCGCAGAAACTATGCAATTGCATGCCGCGCGCCGAAACCTTCTTTTAAACGGTTGCGCGGCATGTGTTAATTCTTAGCGTATAATCTTGTCATGCAGACTACACTACCCTCCCAGGAAACCGGGTTTTTAAAGGCGTTAACGATTCTGGGGCAGGCCAGTAAAGCTGTCAGCCAGGTCGCCTCGGGAGATGCAAATCAATTACGCCAGACATTGAGCATGATCGCGGATGCCGCCAACCAGTTGGCCCGGGGAGCCTGGGCCACGATTGTTCCAATTGATCCTGAAAAAGAGATTCTAAATTTTCAAAATCGGGTTAGCGCCGGGCAGGAAGCAGCGACATTTCCAGAGGCATTTGTCAACCAGGCGTTAAACGAACAGGCGCCGGTCCTGTCGTACAATCGCCCGCCTGGTATTCACCTCCCGGATGAACCAGCTATGGCCTGTTACCCGTTGAAGGCTGAGAACGGACTGGTAGGAGCGTTGGTTGTGGCAACTCGCAGCCAGACGCCATTCAGCCAGGTTGAAAAGATTTGCATGGAAAATTTGGCAGCCATGGCAGCCATCGCCATCCACCAGACGGGCTCCCTCTCGGATATCCAGCGGGACCTGGATCGAAAAGAAGAAGAGCTCAAACAGCTCCGCCAGGCTGGATTGTTGATCTCATCTCGCCTGCAATTGGAAGAAACCCTGAATGCTATTTTAGAGATGGCGTTGGCAGTCACCAACGCTCACTACGGCATTTTTCGCCTGGTCGATAAAACCGGACAGCGACTGATCACCCGGGCAGTTGCAGGCGAAGCGCTTAACCGTCCGCTGGTCGACGTGTTGCCGATCAGCGCCAACAGCGTCATGGGATGGGTAGCGCGTAATCGCCAGCCGGCCTGCATCGCCGATCTGCGTGAAGAGCCGTGGCGCAGCATTTATTTCCCGCTTGACCCTGCAATTGAGATGCGCTCTGAATTGGCCGTCCCGATCATCGGCGCCAGTGGGCGTCTGGAAGGAGTGTTGAACCTGGAAAGTCCGCAGGTGAACGGTTTCAGCGAGCAGGATCGCCACCTGATGCAGTCCTTTGCCACCCAGGCCGTGATAGCCATCCAGGAAGTTCGCCTTCTGGATGCCCTCCAGGAGGTCGCCCAGCTCCTGCTTTCCCAACCAAGCCAAAAAGTGCTGGTCCGCCTGGTTGGTCTGGCCTGCGATTTGCTCAATGCCGATTCGAGTGCCATCTGGATTCTCAAGGAAGGGCAGTTGGCCCTCCAGGCTACCTTCGGTAGCCTGCGCCCGAAAGAACATCTTGAGTCGGAAAACAGCCTGGCCGGGCAGGTTATTTATACTCGAGCCGCAAAGGCAGTCCAGGAATCGAAAAAATGGGCTTTCACAGACCTGGAAGGATCGAACGATTGGATCAATGCCCTGGCAGTACCCATGCTGGCGGGTACGAGCAGGCAGCCGACCGGGGTCATGGCGGTCTTCAGCCCAAAGAACGATGCTTCACACTTTGCGGAATCGGAATGGGATAAAAAAGTGCTCACGTGCCTGGCCTATTATGCTGCCCTGGCCGTCCAACATGCATCCCACCAGGAAGAACTGCGCACAGCTCAAGAACAGCGTGCGGTTGCAGAAACATTTGCTGCAATCGGAGATATTGCCGCTAATGTATTGCATCATTTAAATAACAAGGTTGGCACCATTCCGGTGCGCATCCAGGGCATACGTGATAAATGTGAGCCAGTACTTTCCAGAGAACCCTATTTGAGCGCCAATTTGTCCGAAATTGAGCGCAGCGCAAATGAGGCCATGGAATCGGTGCGTGAAAACCTGTCTCATCTTCGGCCAATTACCCTGGCAGATGTTAACGTTGCACGCTGTGTCGCCTCGGCGATCGAGAATGCAAAACTTGCCCCCGGAATCCGGGTGAACGTGAGCGGCCTGAGCAGCCTCCCTCCCGTTGTCGCAGCCCACCGTAGCCTGGCCCTGGTTTTTACGAACTTGCTCGATAACGCCCAGGATGCCATGGCTGGAGAAGGCACGATTTCGATTACCGGCGTGGATGGAGGAGATTGGGTTGAAATAATATTGGAAGACTCTGGCTCCGGAATCGCGCCGGAACTTCACGACCGGATTTTCGAGTTGAGCTATTCCGGCCGGGGACCCGGTCGGAATTCCAAACTGGGATTCGGACTCTGGTGGGTGAAAACATTGATGGCCCGCCTGGGAGGATCCGTCGTTGTAGAGAGCGACGGCGAACACGGTGCAACATTCCGGGTGCGTCTGCCGGCAGTGGGGCGTAAGCGATGATCAAACCCATCGTACGAGCCCTGGTAGTCGACGACGACCGCGCCTGGCAGGATATCCTGAGCGAAATTCTAAGCGATGCCGGCCTGGTCGTGGATACTGCCGCCAGCTACGAGGCAGCCGCCAATTTGATCCACAGCTATTCTCACCGAATTGCCATAGTTGACCTGTCCTTGTTAGGCGAAGATCCGCATAATGTAGATGGATTGAAAGTGCTTGAATCAATCCGGCGCCAGGACCCTGGCTGCAACGCCGTCCTGCTGACCGGTTATGCCACGGTAGAGCTGGCTGTAAATGCCATCAAGACGTACGGAGCTTACACCTGCCTGCAAAAGGAAATTTTCCAACGCCGGAAGTTACGCGAGATTGTCGAAAAGGTGTTGGCCAGCGCGCCTGCGCTTTCGAGCGGGGTTGCTTTCCAAACGGCGGAGAACGCCAGTCAACCCGGCGGCCGGCATGAGCCAGCTCACGATTCGGTGCAGGCGGTAGACCTGGCGCTGGTGGTAGAAGATGACGCCGGCTGGCGTGAAATTTTGGGCGAGATCCTGCGGGATGAAGATTTCCGGGTACGCCTATGCGGGAGCTACGGCGAAGCTATAGGTTGCCTGCGACGCGAAAAATACAGCCTGGCAGTGGTCGACCTTTCCCTGGAACCCGAACAAGAATGGCGACAGGAGGTTGGCAAGCGCGAGCTGGAAGGGTCACGCCTTCTGGCTACCATCCGGGCTGAATCTATTCCGACGGTAGTCGTGAGCGGAGTGGCGGCGCCCGCTGAAATCGAGCGAGCCTTCCAAGAGCAGGGCGTTTTCGCATTCCTCGAAAAACAAACCTTCGATCGCCACACTTTTTCGAAAACCATCAAGGAAGCTCGCAAGGCTTCCCGCCATTCAATTGAATTAGAAACCCTGACCGGGCGCGAGCAAGAGATTTTTAAACTGCTGTCCGCTGGCCAGACCAACCAGGAAATCGCTGAAACGCTGGTCGTCTCTGTCAATACGGTCAAGCGACATCTCAAATCAATTTTCCACAAGCTGGATATCCATACCCGCTCTGCCGCTGTAGCAAAAGCAGCCAGTATCAGACCGCGTAAATTGGATTGAATAATAAGGAAAATAAATTGGCAGGCGCCAGTCATACCTGGATCGGGACTTCTGGGTGGACCTACGACCACTGGAAGGGCCGGTTTTACCCGGCTGAACTGCCGCGTAGCCGCTGGTTCAGCCATTACGCCGGGATCTTCTCGACCGTTGAGATCAATGCAACTTTTTATAGGAACTTTAAAGATCAAACGTTTCTAAACTGGAGCAGTAAGGCCCCGCCAGGTTTCTCATACGTCTTGAAAGCTCCGCGGCCGATAACCCATTATAAACTACTCCTCAGCGCAGACGCGGAAATCAAGGAATTCTGGCGTTCTGCCTGCCTGCTGGAAGATAAGCTCGGTCTGGTCCTGCTGCAAGTTGCCCCGGACACCCCTTACGACCTTGAGCGCCTCGAAAATGCTTTGCGAGCTTTTCCAGACCCCGGGCGAGTGGCCGTTGAATTCCGAAATGCGCAGTGGATGAATCCTGAAGCGCGCTTGCTCCTGGAATCTCTCGGTACGGCATATTGCGATGCAGATTCTCCCAGAAGCCGACTGAAGGGATGGGTGACCTCAAAAACCGGTTATATTCGCCTGCACGGGCGGAAACAATGGTATTTCCATAACTACACCCACGAAGAGCTTGAAGAAATAGCTGGAACTGCCCGTGGAATGGCCCTCCAAGGGGCAGAGGATGTATATATCTTTTTTAACAATGATTTCGAGGGATATGCTCCCCAAAACGCGCTGGAGCTCCGGGAAATACTGGCCCCGGATTTGACCACAGATAAAGACTAATCCATGCGGACGTCCTGGGCAAGCTTCACCATTGTGCGAATCGGGTCGTAATCCTGGTCGCCTACCGTGACGAAATGGGATATCTGGGCCCGGTCTAGAACGGCGCGACCGGATGGTTCGCCTGCGAGGCCCAGAAAAAAATCCTGCAAAGCCGTCTGTAGTTCCGCCGGCAGATTTGTAGAGGTAACCCAGGGTGGAATCGGGCTCGGCCCAAAAGAGTCGATGATACGAATCTGGTTTCGGAGCTCCGGATCGTTGAGCAGTTCCAATTCCAGTACGGTGCTGTCGATGGCGGAGGCGTCGATTTCGTGGTCCAGGATCATCCGGAGCGAATTTTGATGGGACCCGGATTCCAGCACGCGCCCAAAAAAGCCCGAGGGCTTGCCTCGTCTGGCAAGCTCGGAACGGACAACGTTGTAGCCGGAATGGCTCCCTGGCTCATTGTAGGCCCAGGCTGCGCCGCCTACATCCTCCCATATTTTGAATCGGCTGTCCTTTCGCACAACTACATCCGAAAAATAGACGGGCAACTCTTGATAACGGGGGGCACTCATCACCGGCGCCACCAGCGGCCTTACTCCTGGCGAATCCTGGTCGGCTTTACGCACGTAGGGCAGGCCACAAATCCAGCACAGGCTGATTTCTCCAACGTCAAGGAGGCGCTCGCGCTCCTGCCAAGGAATGTCGAGCCTGGCTTCAACGGGGATGCCCAGGCTCCTGGAAAGTAGAGGCGCTAGATCCCGGCAGAGAAATTCGGAATTTGGCGCCTGGCAGGTTGAAATGAAGAGCTTTTGCAAGGGCATTCCTTTCTACTCTTCCAGGGTTGTCAGGTCGCCTTCAGGCATTCCAAGCGCCCTGGCTTTCAAGACCCTGCGCATGATTTTACCGCTGCGTGTCTTGGGAAGCTGGGTGACGATGGTGATTTTCTCTGGCCTGGCGATGACGCCCATCTCGTGACCGACGTGGTTCCGGAGCTCTTCAACCAGGCTTTCGCTGGGTTCGTTGCCGGCCCGCAATATAACGTAAGCGTGAATGGCATTCCCCTTGATTTCGTGCGGTAGGCCAATCGCAGCCGCTTCAGCGACTGCCGGATGGCTCACCAGGGCGCTCTCGATTTCAGCCGTGCCCAGGCGATAACCCGAAACCTTGATGACGTCGTCGACCCTTCCGATGATCCAGAAATAACCATCCTTATCCTTACGGGCGCTGTCGCCGGTAAAATAAACGCCCGGAAATTTGGTCCAATATTGGGCAATATAACGATCCGGATCCTTGTAAATGGTGCGAAGCATGGCGGGCCAGGGGCGCTTGAGCACCAGGTAGCCTTCTTCACCCACCGCGGCCGGCTTACCGTTTTCGTCATAAATATCGGCCTCGACCCCTGGAAACGGCTGGGTGGCGCTGCCGGGTTTCAATCCATAAGTCGGCAAAGGTGTGATCATAAACATGCCGGTCTCGGTCTGCCACCAGGTATCCATGATCGGACACCGGCCTTTCCCTATCACGTCGTAATACCAGCGCCAGGCCTCGGGATTGATCGGTTCGCCGACCGTGCCGAGCAGGCGCAGCGAGGAGAGATCGTGGCGGTTAGGCCAGGCCTCGCCAAAACGCATCAGGCCGCGGATGGCGGTCGGCGCAGTGTATAAAACGTTAATGCCGTATTTTTCAATCAGGCTCCACCAGCGATTGGGATATGGATAGGATGGCGCTCCTTCGTACATAAAGCTGGTCGCCCCTAACAGCAACGGCCCATATACGATGTAACTATGGCCAGTCACCCAGCCTGGATCGGCCGTGCACCAATAACGGTCTTCTTCCTTGAGATCGAACACCAACTTTAAAGTGGTCGCAACTCCCACCATGTAGCCGCCGTGCGTGTGCAAAATAGCCTTGGGTTTGCCGGTCGTGCCGGAAGTATAGAGCATAAACAGGGGATCCTCGGCATCCATCACTTCGGTCTCACAGCGCGATTGGCCGGCAGCGGTCTTCGCCACCGGCAGGCCCATCAAGTCGTGGTACCAGTAATCGCGGCCCGATTCCATGCTCACTTCCTGACCGGTGCGCTTAACCACAATCACGTGTTCGACCGTTGCGCTGCGTTTGAGAGCTTCGTCCACGATCTTCTTCAGCTCGACAATTTTGCCATTCATGTAGCCGCCGTCACAGGTGATCACCACGTTGGATTGGCTGTCATCGATCCGGCCATGCAGAGCCTCGACCGAAAATCCTCCGTAAACGACGGAATGGACCGCCCCAATCTTTGCGCAGGACAGCATGGCGATTGGAAGCTCAGGAATGCGCCCCATGTAAATCGTGACCCGGTCGCCTTTTTTCACACCCATGCTGCGCAGAACGTTGGCAAACATGCATACTTCTCGGTTCAAGGCATGGTACGAGAACGTGCGCGCTTCACCCTTTTCCCCTTCCCAGATCAAGGCAAGCTTGTTCCTGCGCCAGGTATTCACGTGCCGGTCCAGGCAGTTGTAAGCAATGTTGGTCTGGGCCCCCACAAACCATTTGTAAAAAGGTTTATTGGAATCGTCCAGGACTTTTTCCCACGGGCTGAACCATTCAAACTGGCGAGCCTGTTCCTCCCAAAAACCGGCCAGGTCCTGGTTTGCCTTCCGGAGGACTTCGTCGATATCCTTGACGTTGACACTCTGAAGGAATTCGCGGGATGGCTGGTAGACTTCTTGATTATTTCCATGATCATCTGACATGAAGACCATCCTTTTCCTAAAAAACCTGGTTGGATCTTTGGGCTTTAGCGTGGTTTCAGGGGCAAAGTGCTGCGCACTTTGCCCCTGAAACCAAGGCAACTCCCAAAGGGCCACCTGGTTAATTACAGGATCAGTTGAATATAATTATATTATACGAAATATTACCTTAATAGTCCATTATAATTTAACATAATTGCATGAAGCGCCTGAATGCGGCAGTTTGCCTTCGCTTCCAGGTTTGGATTTCCGGAAATTGCCTATTGACTTTGACTTCAAGTGACATAGAATGATATTTGACAAATTACGACCCTCGTTAGGTGAGGCGTCTGCGTGAGACACAGGCCGCTGTCCCGAAATGTCCAAAGACACCAAGGGATAGACCAGGTAAGGCCGGCTTAAGGCTTCGCTCAAAGTGGCTGGGAGTTCGTCCCCTACGACACGCAGTGCCAAAACTCGACCAGGGGGGTTGCCGGACGGTATTTCCGTCTGGATGTTTGGATTTTCCGCAGCCTCCCTGGATTCTCTCGGGAGGCTTTTCACGTTGCCTCCAGGTCTGGTCACCCACCGCGGGTCGCATTGCAACGAATATTGGGAGCTGCTCAATTATTTCTTGAAGCAGTAAACCCATCATACGGAGGCCAAAAATGTCTGACACAACCAACACACAAACCCCCAAGCTTGACCGCTCAGGGATCAACCGCATCATCCAGGTGCTCGGGTCGCTCCTGGTCTTCGGAGTCATTCTTTTCGCTGCTGCCGGCCGCCTGGACTGGTGGGACGCCTGGATTTTTCTAGGCATCTACCTGGCCGGGGTCCTGATCAATGGGCTGTGGAGTATCCGCCACAACCCAGAAATGATAAACGAGCGCGGCCGTATCGGAGCAAACGCTAAATCCTGGGACAAAGTCATCGGGATTTTCTACTTGATTTTTCTGATTGGTATATACGTTGTCGCAGGGTTGGATGAACGCTTTAACTGGTCGATGGCTCCATTGTGGGTCAAGCTCTTGGGCGGGATTGCCTTCGCCCTGTCTATGGCGTTGACCTTCTGGGTCATGAAGACCAATACTTTCCTCTCCACGTTTGTGCGAATCCAGGATGACCGCGGCCATACCACGGTCACCAGCGGCCCATACCGCTTCGTCCGCCATCCCATGTATGTCGGCATCCTGTTAATGTCCTTGGGCATGCCGCTGCTGCTCGGTTCAAGGTGGGCCGTCATCCCCGGCGTGCTCAACATCATCCTTTTCATTATTCGCACTGCCCTGGAAGATAAGGCCCTGCAGGCCGAGCTGCCCGGGTACGAGGAGTATGCCCGGAAGGTGCGTTATCGTCTGATACCGGGAGTCTGGTAAACCTCCTGGGCGGTTGGAGGCGCGGAAATATCATGAATGAGGAACCCACGGTTGGATATTCGAGGAGGAAGATGATGTCCACGAACCTCGATCAAACCCTGGGCGGCGTTGCTGAAACGTTATTCGCCACGCTCTACTAATTGCCCCTTATCGGGCGGGTTCCTGCAATTTTCGGAGATAGCTAATAACATCTTCCCTGGTGAGCATACCCTGGATCTGGCTCGCTTCCATGACTGGAAGCTGGTTTACCCCATCCTGATCCATTTCTTGGATCGCATCCCATAGGCCTGTATCAAGGTTGATCTGTTTCCATTTTGAAACTGGTATCATTACCTGGTCAACCGTCGTCGTTGGCCATTTGTCTCTGGGTATGTCTTTTAAGTGGTGTAATGTCAACAAGCCGATGACCTCATCTCCCTTCTTTATAATAAAACTGCGCCGGCTGCCGCCCAGAATGTGATTATCGACCAGAAACTGCAGTGTAGTGTCAGACTCAATGACCGTATAATTGCGGTTCATCGCTTCAGATACCTTGTGACCTGCTAAAAGCCCCTTGATCCTCTCTTGTTGTATCTGCGCTGTCGAAGCATTCACCATAAACCAACCAATAAATGCAATCCAAAGACCATTCAGCAGATCACCACCGAACATCTGCAATACCCCTAAGAAGATAAAAAAGTAAGCAAACACGGTACCAACAACGGAAGCGACCAGAATGGCCCGGTGCCGGTTATGGGTAATACCCCAGACGATAGCCATCAAAACGCCACCCCCATCCAATGGATAGGCAGGAATAAGGTTAAACACCCCCAGCACCAGGTTAATATAAGCCAGATATTTAAACAGGGCCAGAAGCGGTTCAAATCCAGCCGCAATCAGGGATAGAATAAAAAATATCCCTGCTAACACAAAGCTTACTAACGGGCCAGCAAT
>DATKKB010000008.1:0-19653 GCA_035543095.1 Anaerolineaceae bacterium
AATCGATTGGGCAGTAAACCAAATTCGCGACGTATTGACCACAGCTTAGGTAAGCTCCTGGTCAGGAGGGGCATATGGATCGAAAAGCCAAGATCGTTGCGACGCTCGGCCCAAGCAGCCAGGATGAAGGCACCTTGCGTGGTTTGATTGAAGCTGGATTGGACGTCGCCAGGTTGAATTTTTCGCACGGAACGCACGATGACCATGCGGCCCGGATCGACATGATCCACCGCCTGTCGGAAGAAATCGGCAAGCCGGTGACTATCTTGCAAGATTTGCAAGGTCCTAAACTGCGGGTCGGCAATCTGCCAGGCAAAGGGATTTTGCTGCAAGCCGGCCAAAAGGTCAAACTGGCCTCTGTTGAAGGAGACGAAAGCTCAAACGGACCGGAGAGCACAACGACCTTTATCCCGATGGTTGTGCCCGACCTGGCAGGAGCGCTTTCAGTTGGGAATCGAATTTTGCTGGACGATGGACACCTCGAGCTGCAAGTGACAGGTGTGGGGGAAAATGAAATTGAGGCGAACGTCGTCCTGGGCGGCATACTGTCTTCGCACAAAGGTGTGAATTTACCAGGCAGCAAGTTAAAAATTCCCGGGTTTACGGAAAAAGACAAGGCAGATCTCGAATTTGGGCTGGCGCACGGAATAGACTGCGTGGCGATTTCTTTCGTGAAGACCGCCCAGGATATCCTGACTGTCCGTGAAGCCATAAGCACCTTCGCGCCTGGGAGAGCCGATACCCCGATCATCGCCAAGCTCGAACGCCCGGAAGCTATCGACAACCTGGAAGAAATCATGAGAGTAACGGATGGGGTAATGGTCGCCAGGGGCGATCTGGGCGTTGAAACATCTCCCTCGTTCGTGCCGATCGTCCAGAAAAAGATCATCCAGGAGGCCAACCGGCAATGCAAGATGGTGATCACCGCCACCCAGATGCTCGACTCGATGATCCAGAATCCGAGACCGACCCGGGCAGAAGCCTCGGATGTGGCAAATGCCGTGTTCGACGGAACGGATGCCGTCATGCTTTCCGGAGAAACAGCCAGCGGCAGCTACCCGGTTGAGAGCGTTAAAATGATGGATTCCATTGTTCGGGCTGCAGAGGAGCATTTCACCGAATGGGGATTGCGAGAAACGCGGCCCGAGGAACCGGAACGCGATGACGCCATCTCGATTACGCGGGCAGCACGTGAGCTGGCGCACGACCGCAACGTGGCTGCTATTGCAGTATTTACCGAGACTGGCAAGACCGCCCTTTTAATGTCAAAAGCGCGCCCGCAAGTGCCCATCCTGGCTTTCACACCCGAACTGCGCACGTTTCAACGCCTGGGATTATTCTGGGGAGTTGTACCCTTTTTTGTACCGTACGACTCGACTGTGGAAGGGATGATCACGCATCTGGAAGCCGCTATCGTGGCTTCCACCCAGATTGAAGCCGGGCAACAGGTAGTGGTGATCACCGGCTTCCCGGTCGGGGCAAGAATACCACCCAATTTCGCGCTCTTACATACTATCCGGGGCTGAAAACAAATGGGGTATGAAACGATCGTTTCAACCGAAACCCTGGCTGATTCTCTGGCCAACCCTGGCTGGGTTATTTTCGACTGCCGGTTTGACCTGGCTAAGCCAGACTGGGGATTTGCCGATTACCAGACCGGACACATTCCGGGCGCAATCTTTGCCGACCTGAACCGGGAGCTGTCTGGACCGGTAAATCCGAAGACCGGACGACATCCCCTACCGGACCCGGCTGAATTCAACCTGAAATGCGCCGAGTGGGGCATCATGGCAGAAAGCCAGGTAGTCGTTTACGATCTGGCAGATGGAAGCTTCGCCGGGCGGCTTTGGTGGATGCTCAAGGCGAGCGGACATAAACGGGTGGCGCTTTTAGACGGGGGCTTCCAAAAATGGAAATCGGAAAACCGCCCGATCAAAGTGGGAATCGACCATTCCAGCCCAATTACGAAGCCAGCTCCTTGCCCTGGTTTCGATACACAGGCATGGGTAACCTCGGAAGAAGTCATGGATTTGATCGAAAAGCCGAATTTCATATTACTCGATGCGAGAACGCCTGAAAGATTCTGGGGCAAAAATGAAACCATCGACCCGATCGCCGGGCACATTCCTGGGGCCGTAAATCGCTATTTTGGGCTCAATTTGAAGAGTGATGGTACTTTTAAAGCGCCGGAAGAATTACGACAAGAATTCCTCGACCTGCTTGGGCAAATTCCACCTGAAAATGCGGTTGTTTACTGCGGCTCAGGCGTCACGTCCTGCCAGGCCCTGGTAGCCATGGAAGTTGCTGGATTAAAAGGAGCCCGCCTGTATGCGGGCTCCTGGAGTGAATGGATTCGCGATCCTAAAAGGCTGCGCTGGATTCCTTAGAATAAGAGTTTATTCAACCGGTCCATGGTTTCAGGACCAGGGCGAAGTTTCTCGACCGGAAGACGGTTCATCTGATCGGGAATATCGTAGGTCTCATACATGGATGGAACTTTCGGCTCGATATAGATCAAACCGGTCATGAGCCAGTTATTCAGCCGGGCTTCTTCCAAAACACGGTAAGCATCGGCGCGATCGGTTGGATCGTAATCCTTGTCCAATTTCTTCAATATCACCATCGAGCCGTCGTGCATCTCGACTTCGCGCATCGTGCCTGGATCATAATCTTCAATCGTAATCTCATCGCGGGCCGGGATATAGGCGATATCCTGCAGCGGCATTTCGTGCTCCTTGCCAAAGGCGTACGAATGGATCGAGTCGTCATGGTTGTGGAAGGTAACGCACGGACTGATGATGTCGAGCAGCGCAATCCCATCGTGGCTGAAAGCTGCCTTAATCAGCTCTTTGACCTGCTTGGGGTCGCCGGCAAAGGAACGCGCCACGAAAGTGGCGTTGGACGCCAGGGCTTCCAGGCAGAGATCGATCGGCATGAAAGGATTGGTGCCCTGCTTCTTGAGCATCAAGCCTTTTTCGGCCGTGGCAGAGAACTGGCCTTTCGTCAAACCATACACACCGTTGTTCTCAACGATATAGACGAAGGCAAGATTCCGGCGAACCATATGTTTAAATTGGCCCATACCGATGCTGGCGGTATCGCCGTCGCCGCTGACTCCGATACCCTTCATGGTCTTATCGCTGAACATAGCGCCGAGCGCCAAGGAAGGCATCCGGCCGTGCAGGCCATTAAAACCAAAGGAACGGCTAAGGAAATAAGTCGGACTCTTGCTCGAGCAGCCAATCCCGCTGAATTTAACCACATTCTCCGGGATGATATTTAATTCGTAACAGGCAGAGACGATCTGGCTGGCGATCGAATTGTGGCCGCAGCCCTGGCAAAGGGTGCTGGGAAGGCCGCGGTATTCGTTGCGGGTAAATCCGGCCAGGTTTACGCCGGTCGGGCGAGGGGTTGTTAATGCAGGCTGGTCAGACATTTTATTTTGCCTCCTCAGCAATAAGGGTGTTTGTGATCCATCGGGCAGTCAGGGGAAGGCCGTCCACGTGGGCAATTTTAATCAGGCGGGTGGCATACTCCGGCGAATCCAGGATAAGAAGCTGCCTCAACTGGCCGTCACGGTTGGCTTCGATGACATAAATCTTTTCGTGTTGGGCAATAAAATTCTTTACTTCCGGTGTGAACGGCACGGCACGGACGCGCATATAATCGGTTGGGATATTTTCTTTGGCCAGTAACGTGCGGGCTTCTTCAATAGCCTGGTCGTTGGAGCCCATCGAGATGATGCCGAAGCGAGCGCAATCCACGCAAGAGATCACCGGTTTGGGGACGTACTGGCAAGCAGTTTTAAACTTGCGACCCAGTCTATTCACAAGGTTTTCCCAAATTTCAGGTTCTTCGGAATAGCGGCCAAATTCGTCATGACCGGTGCCGCGTGTAAAGTAGGCGCTGCGCTGGTGGCGGTTGCCGGGCACGGTCCGGTACGGGATGCCATCGCCATCAACATCCTTGTAGCGTCCCCATTCGCCATTATGGTTCTGCAAGAATGTTTCCAAATCCGCTTCCCAAAGGACCTTGCCGCGATCCATCGGCTTATCGGGGTAATCAAATTTTTCCGACATCCACTGATTCATTCCGAGGTCCAGATCGCTGAGAACCATGACCGGGGTCTGCATCCGCTCGGCAATGTCAAAGGCTTTCCAGCCAAACTCAAAACATTCTTTGATGTTGCTCGGCAATAAGACGATGAATTGGGTGTCGCCGTGCCCATGGAAATAAGCCTGGGTCAAATCGCCTTGCATCGTGCGCGTTGGCAGGCCGGTGCTGGGCCCAACTCGCTGGACATCCCACACGACCAGCGGAACTTCCGTAAAATAGGCCAGCCCAAGATATTCGGACATCAAGCTGATGCCCGGACCCGAGGTCGAAGTCATAGACCGCAGCCCGCTCCACCCGGCGCCTACAGCCATGCCAACCGCGGCCAGCTCATCCTCAGCCTGGATGACTGCAAATGTATTTTTACCGGTGTCAGGATCTTTGCGGAACATGGGCAGGTATTCGTTCAACGATTCGGCCAGACTCGAGGCGGGCGTGATCGGGTACCAAGCCACAAACTGGACTCCTCCGTAAACTGCGCCGAGGGCGGCAGCCACATTGCCGTCGGTCATGACGTATCCTTCGGTAGCGTTCATCGGCTCAACCCAATATGGGTCGGTCTTGACCAGGTTCTCTTTGGCCCAGTCTGCCGCAGCCTTTACAACGTTGAAATTCGAATCAATAGCCTTTGCTTTCCCGGCGAAATGAAAATCGAGGGCCTGGTAAATTTTGTCCAGGTCAATGCCAATCATTTGGGCCAGGACGCCAACGTAGACCATGTTCGCGATGTAATCCCGCAAATTTGGCAAAACCTCTGCTTCTTTCACCAATTTTTTGACCGGCATGGGATAGGCTACGATATCCTGGCGCGTTATGGGAAGTTTAAAATCATCGGCATAGAAAAAAACACCGCCTGCCTCCAGTGACTCGAGATCCCGCGCAAAGGTGTTGACGTTCATCGAAACAACAATGTGGCGTTCATCGACCCTCCCCAGGTGACCATGTTTATTGACGCGGATGGTATACCAGGTCGGCAACCCCTGAATATTAGAAGGGAAGATATTCTTTCCGGAAACAGGAATGCCCATTTTGAATAAGGCGCGTAATACAGTGGTGTTGGCAGTGGCGCTACCTGAACCGTTGACCGTAGCAAATGTAATGCAGAAATCGTTCACAACCCTTTCCCTGGTCGGTTCGATTTCAGCAGCAGGTTGAGTTTGGAGCATAGGATCTCCCTTCTAATCTATTCAAATTTTTGATTTGTAGATGTCTTTGGTCGT
Organism: Anaerolineaceae bacterium; assembly: GCA_035543095.1. Lineage (GTDB taxonomy): Bacteria > Chloroflexota > Anaerolineae > Anaerolineales > Anaerolineaceae > UBA700. The sequence continues at coordinate 5,334 of DATKKB010000008.1, forward strand.
TGCTGTAACAGATCCATGTGATCTGAAAGCGCCTGAGATCCAGCCAAAAGATCACCATTGCATATGGCATCAACAATAACTTCGTGATATTTCCAAACTTTTTGCAGATAGTTGTAATCTGTGAATACATTCAGTCCGACTTCTTCGTAAAGCTCCCAATAAGTTTCCAATAAACCGAGCACAAAAGGATTGTTCAAGCGCCGGTAAAATGCCAGGTGAAATTCACGATGTTCGGTGTGGGGAATTTGAGCCGGAACGGCGTTTAATTTATCCTTCGCTCGTTGAATGAAGCTCCGTAGCAGATCATGATCTTTGGGGGTTAATAATGGTACGGCTTCAATCCAGTACACCTGCTCGATGTGTTTACGCAGATCGGCATACAAGGAAAAATAGGCCTGGTCCGTCGATATTGCGTACGTGAGGGATTGTTTGACGGCCGGCTTGAAGGTGTACGGCAGCCGGCGGATGCCCGTTTTGGGCTTGACCTCGACCAATCCTAAGGCACGCGCCACCTCCATCTGCTCTCGCAAAATAGCGATGCTGACGCCCAGCTTCTGGCTTAACTCTGCCAGAGGCGGGATGCGGTCATCTTCGCGATCGTTCGCTGCCAGGTAAGATAGGAATTCAGACATGGCCCAGGAGTAACTCGTGCTCAGGATATTATTCTATTAATCAGATTATTATGATTATTAGTATAGCATGCCCCTTGATCAAAGTCAAGATATATTAAGGTTTGTTGTGGAAGTTGAGCTCACCCATTGAATCGTAAAATCTTCATTGAAGCAGGTTATATGCTGCGGCGGCCATGAAGGCAGCAGCGCGGGGAAGAATGGCCTCATCAAAATTAAACCGGGGATGATGGTGGCCGTAATTCAATCCTTTTTCAGGATTCGCAGACCCTACCAGGAAATAACAGCCCGGAACGACGTCCATCATGAGGGCCATATCTTCCGAAATCATCGTCTGGTAAGTCGAATCAACCGTGATATCCGGCAGGACCGTGGCGGCAAGGGTCTGCAAGCGCCGGGTCAGATCAGGATCGTTCACCACCGCTGAAGAAACGTCGTTTATTATCAGCTCAGATTGGCAATTGAAGGCCCCGGCGACCTGGGAGGCCATCTCTTCCATCCGGGTAAGAACCTTATCCTTAATACTCTTTTCAAAAAAACGAACGGTGCCGCGCAGCTCAGCCGAAGACGGAATGACGTTGTAGGTCTCTCCAGCACGTAGATAGGTGACGCTCAGGACGGCCGGCTGCATCGGTCCGATATTTCGAGAAACAATGGTCTGCAGTCCAGAAACAACCGCTGCAGCGGCAACAACCGGATCATTCGTCTGCTGGGGAGCCGCGCCATGGCCACCGCGGCCGGTAATATTGAGAGAGAAATAAGCAGAACCCGCCATCATCGGCCCTGGCACCAGTCCCAACCATCCGACCGGGCGCTCATTCCAAAGGTGGAGCGCAAGCGTTTTGATTGGTTCTGGATTTCCCAAAACTCCCTCTTCAATCATCTTGCGGGCGCCGCCCAAACCCTCTTCGGCTGGCTGAAAGACAAACTTGACAGTGCCTTTTAAATCCTTGCGGACATTATTTAAGATCCTGGCCACTGTAATCCCAATTGAAATGTGGCCGTCATGCCCGCAGGCGTGCATCACACCGAGGTTCTGAGAAGCATAATCAACGCCGGTTTCTTCGGTGACGGGTAATGCATCCATATCGAAACGCAATAAAATAACCGGCCCAGGGCTCGACCCTTTCAGCAAGGCAACCACACCGGTCTCGGCTACGCCGGTTGTGACTTCCAATCCCATTTGAGAAAGCTCACGCGCCACGATACCAGCCGTGCGGAATTCCTTGAATCCCAGCTCAGGATGGACGTGAAAATCGCGGCGAAGCAGACGCGTATATTCAAATAAATCGTAGGATTCTTTGAAAAAATCTGGCATTTTTACCTCGCGTAAATGATTCGCCTGAACCTCTCTTCGTAGCGGGGATTTTCTTCGGTGCTGTCGGCCGTCCGGCGAGTGCGCATTCGCTCGTCGAACTTACCCGGGTCGCCGATCTGGCTGGCGTGCTGGTGAAGCGCCTCGATTTTCTTCGGCCAGAATTGGGTCACATCCAGGATGGTGTTCGGCTGGTGGGTCAATGCAAACCAGACTTCCTTAACTGAATGCGGTTCGTAGCCCTGGTCCAGCAGCTCCGGAAAATATTTCGGGTTTCCGGCAGCCGGAAAATACGCCTCGATGACAATTTGACCGGCGGCGCGATGGTCGGGGTGATTGATAGAAGCATCGTTGTTTGGGAAAAAATTGGTAGGGTCGCTGGTGACAATAATATCCGGCCGTTCATGGCGGATAATGCGGGTCACTTCACGACGCAACTCACGGGTTGTCTCCAAAAAACCATCCGGATTTTCGAGGAAATGCACTTCTTCAACGCCCAAAACTCTGGCGGCCGATTTCTGTTCACACGCACGAATTTTTAGCAGCTCATCAGGTTGCACTTTCCGATCATTAGTTCCCTTATCACCCCCGGTCAGCAGCCAATAAACGACCCGATGACCCTGGCTGGTCCAGGCTGCGATCATTGCCCCACAAAAAAACTCCGGGTCATCCGGATGAGCCAGGACGACCAGGATTTTTTGGGGTTGGTCCCATAGTTTGAGTTTATCATCCATGCGCAGGAATTACGCCTCTTTTGCACCTTTACAATTTTCACAATCCGGGTTTTGAGCCTTCTTATTGAAGGCTTCCAATTCATCGGCCGGCTGAACTTCAGATTTCGAAAACTGGCGGTAACCAAGTTCAGGCAACTCCACCACAACCATCTCGCGCAGAGGAATGATATCAACGACCTTTCCTTCCCCCATCGGGGTTAGGACGCGCTTGTTTCGTTTTGGCAGCTCCTGGCGCGCTTTGACATACAGCTCATATTCGTAAATCAGGCAGCAGCGCAGCCGCCCGCACATGCCGGTAATTTCGGTCGGCGTTAGCGAAATGCCCTGCTCTTTAGCCATTTTGATAGATATCGAGCTGAATTCGGTCAGGAAGCGAGAACAACAGCGAGATTCAAGACCGCAGGCGCCCATGCCGCCGTATAACTTGGCGACGTCACGCGGGCCCATCTGACGGACTTCAACCTGAGATGGAGCAAACTGGCGCTGCATATCCTGGCGCAAGGATTTTAAATCGACTTTATCCTCAATCTCACTGCTGAAGAAAATCGTCAGGCGAGCGCCGTCGATGCTGAATTCACACGAAACGATCTTTATGCCTTCAAGCGCCAGCTCGTTCACGCGCTGGCGACCCGCCGCAATCACGGTTGCTTCTTTATTCTGCCAGCTTTGACGCATGGCAAGATCCCGCGGGGTTGCCAGATGGGATACTTTTTTCCAGGCGCCTTCCGGCGGAGGCGGCGGATTTTCAATTAGCTGGGCTACCTGGCCGATCTGCCAGCCGCGCGAAGTTTCAACCACGATCGAATCGCCAACGTGAATTTCTTTGATATTGCTGGCATCAAAGTTATATACCTTACCGATCTTTCCAAACCTCACTCCAACAACGTTTGGCTTATCAGACATCATCTACCCTGTAATGTTGATCGGGATTGCCCCATTCCCTTGAAATGCCAGGACACTCAGCCTGGCTGCAATTGCCCGCGCCACAGAGACCAGCGCGACTGAAGTTGCCGATTCAGGAGACCCAACGACGACCGGATTGCCTTTGTCTCCGCCAACACGCACGGCCGGATCCATCGGGATGCAGCCAATGAAAGGCACATCTGCCGCCCGCGCCAATTCTTCTCCGCCGCCGGAACCAAAAACATCCATGCGGGTGCCGTCGGGAAGCTCGAGGTAGCTCATGTTCTCAACCACACCTAAAACCGGAACATTCAGCTCCTTGAACATTTGCAGTCCCCGGCTTGCGTCTTCGAGAGATACTTTTTGCGGCAGGGTAACGATAATTCCGCCGCTCAACGGAACTGACTGGGCCAGGCTGAGCTGGGCATCGCCGGTGCCCGGTGGAAGATCGATGATGAGGTAATCAAGCTCTCCCCACTCGACGTCTGCTAAAAACTGGCGGATGGCAGAGTGCAGCATCGGGCCACGCCAGATTAACGGCTGGCCCGGCTTGACCAGGAATCCAATCGACATCACTTTTACGCCAAAGGATTGCGCTGGCACAAGACGGTTATCCACCGGCGGAGGCAAGCGTGTGATCCCCATCATGGTCGGGACGTTGGGGCCATAAATATCAGCATCCAACAGGCCAACCGATGCTCCAGTTTGAGCCAGGGCTACGGCAATATTCACTGCGACTGTGGTCTTGCCGACCCCCCCTTTGCCTGAGGCGATTGCAACTGCATTTTTAACCGGGAGGGTAAGCAGGCCGCGCGGCCGTCCGTCAGATGTCACATTGGCATCCATCTTGATTGCGACGGATTCTACACCTGCCAGGGTGGTTAAGGCCTGCCGGACGTCTTTTTCGATCCGCCCGCTCAACGGACATGCGGGAGTCGTTAAAACAATCCGAACGCTAACATCACCGCCGTTAATTTCCAGATCTTTGACCATATTCAAGGTAACAATATCTTTATGGAGCTCAGGATCTAGAATTTTGCTCAATGCAGCCAGAATTGATTCCCGACTGACGGTACTATTGCTCATAGGTAATCCTCTTTCAATTTTTCGAAACGATAAGGCGATAAAAAACGAACCGGGAAAGTTTGTCTGCAGTTCAGCCAATCAAACTATCCCCAATAAGGCCTATCAGGCTTAGTTTCAAGTATTCCGTTTCAGTAAATAGGCTTTCATTTCTCGATAGGATTGGTTGAACAGCTCGATAAGTTCCGGATCCGGGCTTTTATAGCGGCGAATGGTCTGCCGGGCGCAGGCTGTACAGCCTCGCATCGCCCGAAATGAATCGGCGTTACAACCGACACAGCCGCCGAGGCGGACCATCATGAGCACAAATGCCTCTTGGTCAGCCGGCAATGCATCTGGCGCGCTGACACGCTTCACCAGCTCGCGCCAGCTTTCCGTTCGCAACTCACCCAGGGACGCGATAACCCGGGTTGGAAAAAGCAATTCAGTGTCTGAATTATACATCTTTTTTTCCTGCCGCTTTGGCTGCCTCTTTTTCCGCCCGGGCGGTCTCCTGCCGGGCGTAATTCGTCGGGCGAATGTTCCGATAATATGAAGCCGGTTTGCCTAATTTTTCTTTATTATAAATGTCATCGGTAATCCGGTCATAAGATGAAATTTCGTAATCATGGTCCATGATAATTGCATCAAATGGGCAATATTCTACACATAACCCGCAATTCATGCAAATGTCGACGTCGATATAGAATTCAGCCGGCGCCGGGATCGGCCGGCCGGTAGTGGGGTCATTGGCGCGATGGATCCAGATACACTGCGGCGGGCAGACCTTGGCACAAATGCCGCAAGACGTGCACCTGTAATCTTTTTCTCCATTTGGCCCTTCATCGTAGACCAGGAATGGAATGAACCGGAATTCTTCCGGTACCGGAAGCTTTTCATCCGGGTATTGGATCGTAAAAACGCCTTTCGTATCGCTGCTGGAGCGCGCCTTGATGCCCTCGGTTGTCTTATATCGCCTGCGACCCCAGCGAATATCTTCTATGTATGTATCAATAAAATGTTTGAGGGTGACCCCTAATCCTTTTAATATCCCAAGGCCATTCATGAATCTCTCCTTTTTGATGCGAGGGGGGAGTTATTTGAAAGTACTTCGCACTTTCAAATAACTCCGCTCGTTCGTTTTGCGTGGCCGCCGAAGGCCGGCCAGCTTTTTGATACGAGGGGGGAGTTTTTTGAAAGCGCTTTACGCTTACAAAAATCTCTACTCGTTCATTGTTGCGTGGCTGTTGAAATCCGGCCAGCATATTTTAGCGGTCAACCTCCCCTAACACGATATCAATGGCGCCCAGGACGACGATGGCGTCGGCAATTTTACCGCCGCGGCATAACGGCGGCAGGCTGGTCAGATTAATGAAAGAAGGAGCACGAACATGGTAACGCCACGGATTGGGCTTGCCGGTTGAAACCACGTAAAATCCCAATTCGCCCTTGGGACCTTCCACGCGGCCATACGATTCGCCGGCTGGAACGCGCACCTGGTAGGCCGGTTTCCCGGTCAAGATCGGGCCATCCGGGATCCGTTCGACCACCTGCTGCAAAATCCTCAGGCTCTGGCGGATCTCTTCGATTCGGACCAGGTAGCGGTCATACACATCTCCATGAACTCCGATCGCCACATCGAACTCAAGCTGCTCGTAGATGCTGTAAGGATCAGCCCGGCGAACATCATATGGCACGCCAGATGCCCTCAGCATTGGTCCGGCGCAAGATAAACCAATAGCCTGTTCAGGGGTTAGAATCCCCACACCTTCGCAGCGACTGCGCACGATCTCATTATCAGTCAGATAGCGATCCAGCTCATCGATTTTACGAGGCAGCCTGTCGAACACCAGCTCACGCACTTTCTCGAGCACGCCTTCGGGCAAATCGCGCACCACCCCACCGAAGCGCATGTAATTACACATCATGCGCGAGCCGGAAACAGCCTCAAAGATATCCAGGATCAACTCGCGTTCTTCCAAGGCGTACAAAGAGGGGGTGAAATAAGCCCCAAGGTCATTCAACAGGAATCCAATCGCCATGAAGTGGCTGCTGATCCGAGTCAGCTCAGCCATCATCACACGCAGATATTCGGCGCGCTCGGGCGGGTTGATTCCCATCAGTTTTTCAACCGCCAGGACGTACCCGAAATTATTGCTCATTGAGGTTATGTAATCCAGGCGGTCTGTGAAAGGAATATTCTGCAAAAAGGTATTGCGCTCGCCAATTTTCTCGTGATTGCGGTGAAGGTATCCAAACACCGGCTTCAATTCGACGACCGTCTCGCCTTCCAGGACTGCCACCATCCGAAACACGCCGTGGGTAGATGGATGCTGGGGACCGAGGTTAACGATAATCCTATCGGTCTTCATGCCGGCACCTTCTTCCTGAACCTTCTTCAACGATTCATACAGGAGGGTTTCACTTTCAGATACCCAATTGTCCGGGTCGAAATCGGATGGGTATTCAACGTTGTCGTGGAAGGGAACCTTATCCTCAGCCCGGCTAACCTGGCCGGCAGGCCAGCGGTTTTTGAACGGCTTGGCGTCTTCTTCGTAAAAAGCCTCTTTCCAATCCTTGCGCATCGGATGCCCTGCAAAACCTTCCCATAACAGGATCCTGCGCAGGTCAGGATGGCTTTCAAAATGAATCCCGTACATATCATAGGCTTCGCGCTCCTGGAATTCGGCGCCGGGATAAAGCGAAACCAACGAATTCACAACCGGATTCTCACGCGGAACCTGGACCTTATACATCAATCCAGTGCCGCCGGTGGTCTTATAAACCTGGTAGACAACCTCCAAAATGTTATCTTGAGGGTAATCTACCCCGGTCAGCGAAGAAAGGTAGTCATAACCGTCCTCGTCGCGCAGCAGGCGGGCAAATTCAAGCAGGTAATCCGCCTGTACTATGTATCCCTGGTAACCCTGGCGAGAATCCTTACTAACCTTCTCGGCAGGCCAACGATAAACCTGGGCGGGTTGAGAAACAATCATCTGTTCGCTCATTTCTACTCTCCTCAAGCCGGATTCTCAGGATATTGCTGATCCGGCGCTGCGTTGGATAAAGCAGCCTGCTCGGCCAGGTGGGCATTATATTCTTTAATAGCTTCGTATTTGCGCGGGTCAACCAGGTCGGGGCCAAGCACCGGCACCGGAATATCCTCTACTGGCGCCTTCTTATACCAGCGGACCTTTTTAAGCGATTCGGTGTCGATTTTTTTCTGCAAGCTGATCATCCCATTTAACAAGGCCTGGGGCGTGGGCGGGCAGCCCGGGATGTAAACGTCGACCGGTATATATTTATCCACTCCGGCGACAACGTTGTAGCCCTCTTTGAAGGGACCCCCTCCGGAAGCGCAGGCGCCCATGGCGATAACGTACCTGGGCTCGGCCATCTGGTTATAAAGGCGTACGATCTGGGGGATCATCTTTTTAGTGACCGTGCCGGCCACGATCATGACGTCCGCCTGGCGAGGACTCGGCCGCATCACTTCCATGCCAAACCGCGCAAAATCGAATCGGGCAGCAGCAGTACATATCATCTCAATCGCGCAGCAAGCCAGGCCGAACATCATCGGCCAGACTGAATTACGCCGGCCCCAATTATAAATGCGGTCTAGGGTGGTCAAAGTTACCTGTTGGCGAATCTCAGCAGGCACAACATACTCGGGCGAATTAATTTCTTCAATACTCACAATACACCGCCTTTCACCAATCTTTTATTTGAGGTGTTGGTTAATTTTAGCACCTTCAACAACCCTGTCAAGCGAGATTAAAGCAAAGAATTTTTTGCTTAATTAGAGAATCTGGCTATAATAATCGTATGAAAACCATTCGAGAGCTGACGCTGGAATTTATCCATAAGAACCAGGCCGCCTCCGTTACTGAAATAAGCGCAGCGCTCCATGTCACACGAATGGATATTCGTTACCACCTTAAGCAATTGACTGCGGATGGCAAAATCGAGCGCTTTCGATCGGTAAAGCCAGTATCCAAAGGTCGCCCAACTTACTTGTACCGGATTCCGTCCCAGGCCGAGCCGAATAATTATCGCCAAATTGCCAAGATCTTGCTTTCACCGAATTTAAAAATTAATTCCGAGGAGGACCTGGCGGTTTTCCTTGCGAACGAAATGGCGGCTGAGATTCCGACAGCCAGGCAGCAAATCCGGCGAATCAACCAGCTGATGCGTTATTTAAATGACCATGGTTATCGCGCCGGTTGGGAAGCGTTCCACAACGGTCCACGTATTATTTTCCGAAATTGTCCATATGCCGAAATTCTTGGCGATTATCCAGAATTATGTAAAATGGATCGAAGATTATTGGAGATGTATTTGTCATTTGACTTCGAGCAAGTTCAAAAAATTGATCGAGAAACTGGAAAATATCCCAGTTGTATTTTTACAGCCAATCATCGGAAGCTGAAAAATGAATAAGCCACAAATATTGAACATTGCGCACCGTGGGGCGCGTTCGATTGCGCCGGAAAATACAATCCTGGCCGCTCAGAAGGCATTCGAAATTGGAGCCGACCTGTGGGAGCTGGATGTTGCCATGACTGCCGATGGCGAGATCGTTGTGCTCCACGACGATACGCTCGAACGGACGTCCGATGCAGCCCACTATTACCCGGACCGCAAGCCCTGGAAGGTTGAGACGTTTACTCTGGAGGAGATTCGGCGGCTGGATTTTGGATCCTGGTATATCGAAACAGATCCTTTCAACCAGATTGCATCCGGCGTCGTGACGAAGGAGGATCAGCAAGTATTTGGAGATCTTCCGATCCCGACTTTACGCGAAGCGCTTCTATTTACCCAGGATAACAAGTGGCTGGTGAATATCGAAATCAAAGATTTGACGGGTAAACCGGGCGATAAATTTGTCGTGGAAAAGGTGGTGGAATTAGTGCAACGAACCGGAATGACCTCGTCCGTGATTATTTCATCGTTCAACCATTCTTATCTTCAGCGAGTAAGAACGGCTATATCTGAAATCAGAACGGCTGCCCTGGTGGTGTTCCCCGATCCGGACCCGATAAAATTGTTGAAACGGCTGGATGCACAGGCCTATAACCCGGGCCTGGAAACATTGGATTATGACCAGATCCCGCAGGTGGTTGGGAACGGTTACAATGTTTATATATGGACTGTGAACGACGAAGTTGATATGAAAAAGCTTATATCGAATGGGGTTAGCGGAATATTTACGGACTTCCCGCAACGATTGAAATCAATCCTGGAAAGTAACTGCTCAGCCATTGCATAGAAAGAATTGCAAACTAATCGCGAATAAGACGAAAGGTAATCAATTTAATTCCTTAATGGCCCACCATACCCTCAAATCAGGTTATAAAGAATTAATCGAGCGACTCAATCGATTTCCGCAGGGCGCGCCGCCTTCGGAAACATTGAATAAAATCCTACAAATTTTATTTTTCAGCGAAAAAGAAGCCCACCTGGTTTCGCTCCTGCCGATCAAGCCATTTACAGCCCTTAAAGCCAGCCAGGTCTGGAAAATGGATTTGAAAGAAACCCGGATTCTGCTGGATCAGCTTGCAAGCCGGGCTCTTTTGGTCGACGTAGAGCAAGGCGGTGAGATCATATACGCCATGCCGCCACCCATGGCGGGGTTTTTCGAATTCTCGATGATGCGCCTGCGCGGGGACGTCAATCAAAAGGTGCTGGGCGAGTTATTCTTTCAGTACCTGAATGTAGAAGATGAGTTTATTCGTGGACTGTTTGTCGGCGGGGAAACGCAGCTCGGGCGCGTGTTCGTGCACGAGCCGGCCCTTTCACCGGATAACAGCCTGCAGGTGCTCGATTACGAGCGCGCCAGCGAGGTAATCCGGACAGCAACGCACCGCGGGATCGGGATGTGTTACTGCCGGCACAAGATGGAGCACATGGGGCGGGCATGCGATGCTCCGATGTCTATCTGCATGACCTTTAACAATACTGCCGACTCACTCACCCGCCACGATTATGCCCGTCTGGTGGACGTCTCGGAGGGGCTGGATCTTCTCCAGCAGGCTTACGAGCACAACCTGGTGCAATTCGGCGAAAATGTGCGCCAGGGAGTCAATTTCATCTGCAACTGCTGCGGCTGCTGCTGCGAGGCGATGATCGCTGCCAGGAAATTTGGCATTTTGCATCCAATTCACACCACGAATTTCCTGCCGCTAATCCAGGAAGACCAGTGTAATGGGTGTGGGAAATGTGTATCGGCCTGCCCGGTTGAGGCGATGACACTTGTTTCGATGAATGATCCACATCATCCGAAGCTAAAAAAGGCTAAACTCAACGAGGATATTTGCCTGGGGTGCGGAGTGTGCGCCCGGAATTGTTCCAGGAATGGAATAAAACTGGCGGTGCGAAAAGAGCGAATCATTACACCCGTCAATTCCACCCACCGGGTGGTCATGATGGCAATCGAACGTGGCATGCTGCAAAACTTGATTTTTGACAACCGGGTGCTGTGGAATCACCGGGCCCTGGCAGCCGTGTTTGGGGTAGTTCTGCGACTTCCGCCCATCAAACAAGCCCTGGCACGTCGCCAGGTCAAATCACGCTATCTTGAAACCATAATCACGCGATTAAAGGTTTAAATATTGAGCTTGCCTGAGCTGATTAACAGCCCAGGCAAGCTCAATTCATAGGCGAGTGGCTACGCTTGAATAATCTCGATATCAAAAGCTTTGTAAGGCGCGAGAGCATCCTGCGAAATTCCTTGATCGGTGACGATCAAGTTCAATTCACTCAACGGGCCAATAACAAACGGAGCTGCCGTTCCTAGTTTTTCCGATGAAGCCAAGGCGATCACTTCGGCGGAGCAATCGATCATCGCCCGTTGAATTAATGCTTCTTCATAATGGACATTGCTAATTCCCACTTCGGGATGCAAACTGCATACACCCAAAAAACACAGATCAGCCCGAGTTCGATGGAAGGCATCCACGGTTTCGGCACCAACCGTCACCATGGTATATTTAAATAATCTCCCGCCCACCAGGATGACTTCAATATTGGAATGTTCTGCCAGGGCGACTGCAACCGCCGGATTATGCGTGATGACGGTAGCGCTCAAATCCAGCGGAAAATGCTGCGCCGTCTGCACATTCGTGATGCCGCCGCCCATCACGATGACCATCCCATCCCGAACAAGTTGAGCGGCCCGAGCTGCAACCGAAATTTTGGCAGGCGTCAAATGGCGCTGGCGATCTGTAAAACTGGTCACAGCAGGCGAAGCCGGAAGCGCCCCACCATGGACGCGCTGCAAACGCCCTTCCGCAGCCAGATCGCGTAAATCACGCCGAATTGTGTCGATCGATACACCCAGCTCTGCACTCAGAGCCGGAGCTACGATCCGTCCATCTCGTTTTAAGACATTCAAAATAAATTTTCGTCGTTCCGCTGAAAGCATCATCATATCCCGATCCGTATTGATTCGGTTTTTTGCATGTTTTTACACTAATTTTCTTGTTTTTGCTGTTATAATTATAGTATAACACAATCACGTTGTCTACGTTGTATCAATCAGGAGGAATCTGTGGCAGGATCATTCGTACGAAATCGTTATACGTGGTTATCGTACTTAATGCTGGCATTCTATGCCTATTTTCTAAATATTTTAGGGCCAATCACCCCTTACTTAAAAGACCAGTTGGGCCTTTCGTACACGGTCAGCAGCCTTCACTTTACTGCATTCGCATTTGGAATGGTGATCTCCGGCTTATGCGGGTTCATGGTAATCAAGCGTTTCGGCAAGATTAATTCCTTGTGGATCGGTTCGGCTGGCATGGTCCTTGGAGCGCTGATTCTGGTATCAGGGAAAACCCCTTTGCTTACCATTGGCGCATCTTTCTTGATGGGCTTGATCGGTTCCTTGATCCTGGTCGTCGTGCCTTCTATCCTTTCCGATAAATATGGTGAAAACCGAGGGGTCGCCCTCTCGGAAGCCAATACGATTTCTTCGTTCGTATCCACCGGCGCCCCCCTGATGGTGGGAGTGATGGTTTCGCTGGCAAATAGCTGGCAAATGGCACTGGTGATTGTTGCGTTGGCGCCGCTCCTGATGCGCTTCGTATTTCGAAATATAGAATCCCAATCTTCCGCCAGTATACAATTCGATTCAAAATTAACGCCAACAGCACTGCCGCCACTTTACTGGTTGTTCTGGCTTGCGATCGTCCTGGCGGTGTCAATTGAATTTTGCATGGTTTTTTGGAGCGCCGATTTCCTGGAAAATGGATTAGGGTTGAGCAAGATCAACGCCGCCCAGGCCGTAAGCCTTTTCCTGGCAGGAATGATTCTCGGACGCCTGGCTGGAAGCCGCCTGGTAAACAGGATAACAAATATCAGGTTGGTCCTCCTGGCGATCCTCGTAGCCGCAGCAGGGTTTTTCCTCTACTGGAAAGCTACGAATGCCCTCCCCGGACTGGTGGGCTTGTTTGTCACCGGCCTGGGCATAGCGAATCTTTACCCGATTATTCTTTCGATGGCTATCGGAGCTTCGAACGGCAACAATGGCCTGGCCGGAGCGCGTGCGACGCTTGCATCTGGCGTGGCTATTTTCTCATTGCCGCTGGTTTTGGGTCGCCTGGCTGATGCTGTAAAGATTCAGCAAGCTTATGGCATTGTTGCGCTTTTACTTTTCGGGGTCTTCGTAATTATCGGAATTGCCGGTTTTTTAGCCCAACCCAAGCGTATACTTACTCAATAATAGTTTTGAGAAGAGCTTTCATGAAACTAAAATGAATCAACTACGGGCGCACAAAATATTCAATAATACAGAGGATTTCATCTGCCGGGTCGAATCAATTTGAGTAGGAAATAGGTTGTGTATCGTCAATAAAATTAAATATTGGTGTCACAATGGGCTGCTTCGCAGCCCATTGTGACACCAATATTTAATTTGAATGCTATTGACCGGATCTCTGTTGGAGTAGATTAATTAGTGGATCCAGGAATATGAAATCCATACCGCGAAAACCGCCGCGATTACCGTTAGAGCCTGGAGTCCGGGTGCCGCCGAATCCACGCCCACCATTAGCTCCGGGAGTCCCCTGGAATTGGGCGGCGCGGGTTGCGCGCTGGTCCGGGCTCAAGGTTGGGAAATTGCCGCCATTAAAACCAGCCCCAGGAGTGATTTGGATGCTGTATTGCTGCATTAAGGCCTGAATGTCGTTTTGGTTCATGCTTTCCTGTTGAATTGCCTGGATCTGATCCTGCGTCAATGCATTTTCGATCTGGGTATACACAGTCTGCATATCTCCAACGGTAGTGGCATTTGCGCCATTATTTGAACCATTATTGGCTGTTAACGTAGCATCAAAAGTTTTTATTTGCTGCCATAAAGGAAGCAGAAGTTTAGCCTGGTCAGCGGTAACGGCATTGCTAGTTCCTTCTAACTTCAAAATTCCATAAGCAAGCCGATTTTCGAGCGCATTGTTCCCGTTTGCCTGACCACTGACATTAGCCTCGCTTCCTTTTGGGGCAGGCGTGACCGTTGAATCTTCAACCGGGGGTAGAATTACAAGCGTCGGCTGGGCAGCGCAGGCCGCCAGGACGAAAATCATGAGCAGCGATGATAAAGCGAGCACTTTCTTCAACATCTTGAATTCCTTTTTTGATACGAGGGGGGTGGAGTATTTTGAAAGTGCTTCGCACTTTCAAAA
>DATKKB010000009.1:0-7492 GCA_035543095.1 Anaerolineaceae bacterium
GCAGGCTGCGCCAGAGGACCTGGCGTTCTTCAGAACGCACCACCAGGTCATTGATGGTCCGGGCTGTCAGGAACTGCCCGCCGGTAGTGTAAAGAAACGTGATGCGCTTCCAACCACCGGCCGGCAGCGGCTGCGGCAGGGTTTGCAGGGGTCCCAGCGCTAATTTGTAGTATTCTTCAGCGGCGTGCGGATGGTCGGGCTCATCCCGGAACAGCTCACGGCGAGTGGTCAGCTCATGGCCGCGCACTTCGGCGAAATGCTCGATCTGCCAGCGGTGTTCCGGTCCGAAATCGCCGGTCTGGTAGAAGGCTACCGCGTCGACATGGATCACCTTGGGCGCCCGCCTGAGCGGAATGCGGTACCAACCCAGCAGGCGTACGATCTCCAGGTCGCGGCGGGCCGGTAGCACGGCTACCAAAACGAGCGCCTCAGGCGAAGGGTAAGTAGACATACATTTATTTTTTATAACTTTTGTATCAGCCCGACCTGGTCGTTGAACTCAGTGATCAGGCGGTCGATCTCGGGAACCTGGGCCTGGATGTCGGTCCAGTAATTGGGATCGTACCATTGCGCCTGGATCTCATTGTAGCTCTTGCCCTGCTGTTCGACCCAGGTGAAGTACTTGAGGTTGTGCACCCGTTTGCGCTCCGGGTAGCTTAATTCTTCAATGTTGTCGGTAGTCAGGTCCTGCAGGCTGGAGAAGACTTCGGCCGCGTCGTAACCGGTAAATTCGCCCATCTCCTGGCGCATTTCGGTGATGCGGCTGCCATAAAGCTCCATCGAATCGGTCAGCACGCATAGCACCACGTCGTGTTCGCCCAGCTCGTACCACTTGGCGAATTTAATGGCCGACAGCATGTTGGCGATGCCTGAGAAACCCAGCAGGTCCAGCTTGGAAATGACCGCTTCCGGAACGCCCTTGCGAAACAGGTATTCGCGTCCGGACTGTTCATTGAACAGGCGCATGATGCGTACAACGACGTTATCGTCGATGGCCATGACCATGTCCGTATTTTTGACGTTGTGAATCCACGGCACGTGCTTATCTCCAATGCCCTCGATGCGGTGCGTCCCGAAACCATTGCCCAGCAGGGTGGGGCACTGCAGGGCTTCGCTGGCGACGATCTTACTGTACGGGAAGACCTCTTTCAAGTAGTCGCCGCTGGCGATGGTGCCGGCGGAGCCCGTGGTTAGGGTCACGCCGCGGTAGGAATCCCTGGGGCCCATCACTTTTTTCAGCACTTCTTCCATGGCGTGACCGGTCACTTCGTAGTGCCACAGGTAGTTGCCGAACTCTTCGAATTGATTAAAGATCATCAAATCCTGGCCGGAGGCCGCCAGCTCTTTGCATTTATCGAAGATTTCCTTGACGTTGCTTTCACTGCCGGGTGTGGCGATGACTTCGCTCGAGATCTTCTTCAACCAGTCGAAGCGCTCGCGGCTCATACCCTGGGGCAGGATCGCGATCGATTCGCACGCCATGAGAGCCGAATCGTAGGCGCCGCCGCGGCAGTAGTTGCCGGTGGAGGGCCAGACGGCTTTTTGGGTTGTGGGGTCGAACTGCCCGGTCACCAGGCGAGGAACCAGGCAGCCAAAGGCGGCGCCGACCTTGTGCGCACCGGTGGGGAACCATTTACCGACCAGGGCGATGACGCGCGCCCTGGTGCCGGTCAGGCTGGAGGGAAATTCAAGGTAGTTTACGTCGGCAAAGCCGCCGCCCGAGGTGACCGGCTGGTTGTGCCAGTTGATCCGGAACAGGTTGCGCGGATCTACGTCCCACAGGCCAATGCCGTGCAATTGTTCCTTGACTTTAGCCGGGATCAACGCCGGGTTTTTCATTTGGGAAAAGGTCGGAACGATAATATTGCGCTCGCGGGCTCGCTGCACAGCGCGTTTTAGACGGTCTGGATGGATGGTCAAATCAATTTTAGCCATTGAAAGCTCCTGTTGGTTTTTTGTATAGTCCCTGCCTGAAGGGAAAGCCGTGTTTTTTGAGCTGATAGGGACTGCTCAAAATCCGACTTCACCCGTAGTTACTCATCATCGTCCGGCCCCTGGCTTACAATATAGAGCGGGCGGCCCTTAACTTCGTCGTAAATTCGACCGATGTACTCGCCCAGGATGCCAAGAGAAATCAATTGAACTCCGCCCAGGAAGAGGACGGCAATCAGGGTGGTCGCCTGCCCGAAGAAAGAGCCTCCGGTGGCCAGGCGAGCGATGATGACCACCGGGATGGCGATGATGCTGAGGCCGGCGGCGATGAATCCCATGTAAGTCGCCAATTGGAGCGGAAGGTAAGAAAAGCCGGTGATTGCATTCAGCGCCAGGCGAAACATCTTGCGGAAGGGATACTTGGTGGTGCCGGAAAAGCGGGCGGCCCGCTTGTAGCCCACGCCCACCTGGCGGAAACCAACCCAGGCCGACATGCCGCGCAGAAAGCGGTGCTTTTCACGCATGCTGTTCATGACGTTAACCACTTTACGATCCATTAACCGGAAATCGCCGGTGTCCAAAGGAATCTTGACGTCCGTGATGCGGGTAATCATGCGATAGAACAGCGAAGCGGTGAACGTTTTAAACCAGGTTTCCCCTTCCCGCTCGGTGCGCACGGCATAAACGACTTCGAACCCTTCTTTCCATTTTGCGATCAGATCCAGGATCACTTCCGGTGGATCTTGCAGGTCCGAATCGATGATGATTACGGCCTGCCCGCGACTGAAATCCAGCCCCGCTGTGGCTGCAATCTGGTGGCCGAAATTACGGGCGAAAATTACAGGCCGGACGCGTTCGTCCTGTTTTGCCAGGCTGCGAATCACATCGGTTGACCCGTCTCTGGAACCATCGTCTACTAACAAGAGTTCCCACGGTTCGCCGGTTGTATCCAACACCTCTTTGATACGCTGGTACAGGATGGGCAAGTTTTCGACTTCGTTATAAACCGGGGCTATGATCGAGTAGGTAGGTTGCATGATCTTCCCCCTTATTTTTTGAGCTGGCTCAGATGCTTCCTGAGGGCAGAAAGAGAAGGCTCGATGACCGGCGCCGGCGCAACAGACTGCATCGCAGCGCGGGTATCTTTCAATCCGCTGCCCGTGTTTACAACCACCACTGGCTCATCAGGGTTTATCAGTTTTTGCTGGAGCGCCTTCAATAAGCCGGCATACGAGGCAGCGCCGGCTGGCTCGGCAAAGACGCCTACCTTGCCAAGCTGGGCGATCGCTTTCAGGATGTCTTCATCCTTTACGGTCATGTAGGCGCCTCCGGTTTGGGTGGCGGCTCGTACAGCGCGCACTCCGTCGCGGGGCAAATCGACCGAGATACTGTCGGCGATGGTCGTGGCTGAAACGGGCGTGATCGTCTCGGTGCCAGCGAAAAATGCATTAGCAATAGCGGCCGAGCCCTCGGATTGGATGCCGAAAAGGCGCGGCATTACGGGCAGCCAGCCCAGTTCTTGCAGGTCCTTGAAACCTTTGTGAATGCCCGAAATGATGTTGCCATCACCCACGGAGACGAACACGTTCAACGGACGTTTGGATGGTCCCAGTTTAGTGATGACCTGCTCCCAGATTTCAAGAGCGGCGGTCTTCTTGCCTTCAGCCGTGAACGGGTTGTAGCCCGTATTGCGGCAGTACCAGCCGAATTCCTGGGCGGCTTCGATGGTCAGGTCAAAGGCTGCATCATAATTACCGTCGACCAGGATTACCTGGGCGCCGTAGACAAGCAATTGGGCCACCTTGGCCGGGGGGGCGGTCTTGGGGGCAAAGATGACTGCCTTTTGCCCGATGGCTGCCGCCATTCCGGCCAGGGCCGCGCCGGCATTACCGGTGGAGGCGGTCACAACCACTTCCGCCCCGATCTGGCGCGCCCGGGCCACCACTACTGAGCTGGCGCGATCTTTGAAGGATGCCGTTGGATTGCGTCCCTCATCTTTTATCCATAATCGTTCCATATTCAATTCGCGAACGAGGGCAGGGGGAGTGTATAGGGGAGTCCAGCCAGCAGCGCGCAGCGGTGTGCCTTCTCCACCCGGGTCAGCGACAGGAAGAAGCGGAAGGTAGCGCCAGAGTGAATTATCGGTGCGGGAAGTGATATCTTCCGCCTGGTAATGCTGTTTGATGCCAGCGTAATCCAGGATCACATCCAGGTTGCCGCCATCCCTGGGACAGGTATAGGTCACCTGTGTTGGCGAATATTCCGACTTGCACAACGAGCAGCGATAACCAACAAACTCTTTCATCTCATCTCCCGAAGCAGTTGTCAGACAACCAAACGATTCTAATTATAATCTAGTTTGTTGGCTCATTCGTTCTCAAATGGAACACCCAGGGAAGCAGGCGGCGAGGTTTTCATCGCGCGCAGGATACGAGCAGCCACCTTGCGGGTTTGAGGCGGCATGCCCGCCAGGGTGCGCTCGACCCATTCGGCGTTACCAATGTTCACCAGGAGCAATGTCAGGATCATCAAGGGAAACGGAGCCACCTGCAGCACCTGCGAAGGAATGTTCGGCAGGCTGGGCTGGAGCACCAGGCCCAGCCACTGCAGCAGGGCAAACAGGTAGGCTCCCAGGGCAGCCCGCAGTGGGTTCCAGCCTCCGAAGATCGTGATCGAAAGGGCGATCCAGCCAATGCCGTCCAGGCCTGAAATGGTGCCTTTCCAACCGGCTTTAACACTTAGCGAAAAAATCGGTCCTGCAATACCCACCAGCGCTCCGCCTATGAAAGTATAGATATAGCGCAGCCGGTTTACATTCGCGCCGCGAACATAAGCGGCTGCCGGGCGCTCGCCGATGCCCTGTAAAAGCAGCCCCTGGCGGGTCTTAAAGATCCAGAAATAAGCCAGCCCAATAAGCACAAAGCTGGAATAGGTCATGATATCCTGTTTAAAAAACAGCGTCCCCAGGACGGGAATATTGACCAGGATCGGAATGGAAACTGCCGGGACCGTCGGACCTGAAGCTCCCATGATAGGATTGCCCAGGAAATAAGCCAGGTCACGACATAATAATGTCAGCACAAAGCCAACTGCCACCTGTGATTGCTTGAGCGTGATGCTAGAAAAAGCGACAATCAAAGCTACCAGGCCCCCCACCAGAGCGCCAACCAAAAAACCTACGACCAGGCTATTGGTCGCCAGGCTGGTCGCAAAACCAGCCATAGCTGATAACAAAATCGTGCCGTTTAATGAAAGGTTGATTACCCCGGCGCGTTCCGTAATGGTCTCACCCATTATGGCAAAAATAACCGGAGCAGCGCCTGCAATCGCTCCAGCCAGCCCGGCCTGGGTCGTTTCACCTGCCTGGAAAAGGTAAATAAATACCACCAAAAGGATACCAACCAGGATCAGGAATGGCACGGACCGCCACAAGCTCCTTCTATCTGTGGCCACGGAATTACTGCCGGTATTAATTGATGGTAATTGGTTATTCAATGGATTACTCTTTCTTTACAAGGCGACGACGGACGCCTTCCATCATAATTACTATCAGCACCAGCGCTTCTTGCAGAACCCCACCTAAGGAGGAATCCAATTGAAGAACAATTGGAAGCTGGATGCTGCCAATATTGAGGATAGCAAAAAACAATGCCACAGGCGCCACCCAGATAGCCTGGTAATTTACCAGCATGGCGACTAGAAGCCCCAGGAACCCGTAACCGGACGAAATTGAAGGGGTCAAACGGTGGTAGACTGCCTCGACCTGCAGCGCCCCGGCGATTCCTGCAAATGCGCCACAGATAAGAAATGATAGCATCATGTAACGGTTGGTGGGAATGCCCAATAAGAAGGCCGAGCGCATATTCTTTCCTACGGCCTTAAGCCGTAAGCCAAAATAAGTGCCGTTGAGAAGAACATAAACCAGGATAATTCCAGCCACCCCGATGATGATCGTCCAGATGCTCAGGCGCAGCTCACCGATGACCGGCATAAAGAGCGTATCCGGGAATGGCTGAGTGCCGCTCATTGATCCAATGCCAGGGCGCTTCCAGGGACCAAAAATCAGCCACAAAGTGATGGCGGTAGCTACAAAATTTAACCCCAGCCCGCCGAAAATCTCGCTCACACCGCCGTAAATCTTCAATGCTCCGGCCAGGGAAGCCCAGAGCGCCCCGCCAACGATTCCGGCCAGGATACCCAGAATCAAGATGATCGTTGGACTGACGCTGCTGTTCTGGAGCGATCGCAGCACAAAAGTGGTGAAGATTGCCCCCAGCGTGATCTGACCTTCAATGCCGATATTCCACAAACCGGCCGCAAAAGTGACGAGCAAGCCGGAGGTGACTACCAGCAGCGGCACCCACGCCACGAACACATTGGCAATATTGTCTACCGATCCAAATGCGCCGTTAATAATATTCGAAAAGACGGCGATTGGGTTGGCGTTCGAGACTAAAATAACGATGGCGGTAAAAAGCAGGGCAAGCAGAATTGCGCCCAACCGAAAACTGAGGCCGACCCAACGAGAATTTGATTTAAGCATCGATAAGACTCCCGGTTTTAGAAACCTTTGCCCCCAATTAATTGCCCCAACTGCTCAACCGAAGTTTCGACTGATTCTATCGGCTGCGAAACTTTTCCGCCGAAGAAAACCAGGATACGGTCGCTGTATTGGAGCAATTCTTCCAGGTCCGAAGAGATAAAGAAAATGGTGGTGCTTAGTTTGCAGCGCTCTTTGAGCTTGCCCCAGATCCAGATGGCCGATTCGATGTCCAGGCCGCGGGTGGGATGTTCGAGCAGTAGCAGCTTGACCGGGTCGCGACACAGCGCCAGCAGGGCGCGCTGCTGGTTTCCTCCTGACAGTTCTTCAATCTGGCTGGCAGGCGTTCCCTTGATCGTAAACGAGCTGATCCGGTCCTTCGTAATCTGCTGGGCTTTATTCTTATCAATCATGAACCCTTTGGATTGGTCGGCCAGGATGAAATGTTCTGTCAGAGTGAGGCCAGAAATCAGACCTTCTTCGAGACGCGCAGCCGGTACGTATGAAATACCCAAATCGAGAAAAAAGTGATAAGGCTTGCCGGTCAGGTCCCGGTCACCCAACAATATTTTTCCATCCACCGGGCGCATTAACCCACCCAGCGTGCGTAAAAACTGGCGTTGGCCTGAGCCTTCCATACCGGCCAGGCCGATGACTTCACCGTATTGGGCCGCCAGGCTCACATTGCTAATCTTTAGCCTGACATCCTCGATCGAAAGCCCGCTGAGTGTCAGGGCGGCTTCACCCGAGCGGGCGTACACCCGGCTTTCGAGTGTGACAGCTTTTCCGAACATGAGCTTGACCAGCTCGCTGGTCACGTATGGCGGCTTTACTTCGCCCACTAACTGGCCTCGGCGAAAAACCGCCACTCGTTGACACAGCCCTTCAACTTCTTCCAACTTGTGGGATACAAAAATAACCGTCATGCCTTGGGCAGCCAGCTTACGGAGCGTCTCAAACAGCTTGATCCGTTGCGAGGAGCTGATGCCGGTGGTGGGTTCGTCCAGGATCAAAGCTTTT
>DATKKB010000010.1:0-4858 GCA_035543095.1 Anaerolineaceae bacterium
GCTCTCGATCCGGTGACTGTTAAAGCGGATTGCTCCGATCTCTATAATGGCATCGGCCTGGGAATCCAGGCCGGTGGTCTCGATATCTATGGCAACCATGGGAGGCATAGGCATGATTATATCATTTGTTCTACGATTATCAGCGGCTCTTTGGGTGTTGACGTGGTTTCAGGGGCAAAGTGCTGCGCACTTTGCCCCTGAAACCACGCTAAAACCCAAAGAGCCTTATCAGCAGAACAAGAGTTGATCTGGATAAGATTTACCTAGCCTGAATCTTGCATCAGGATTCCATCATGGATTTTTTGGGAGGAGATCGTCGCATGAAGTTTGTAAATGCTGGATTAGTGGTATTTTTACTGGTCATCCTGGGTATTTTTGGCTTGAATAGAATCTCAAGTATTCAAAAAAGCCTGCAATCAATCCCAACTACAGCCTCACCTGCACAGAAGGCAGTGTCGAGTGAAGTAATTTACATTCCTGCAGCTATTTATACTCGCCCGAATCCCCCGGTTTACTCAACCAGTTATTACATGCTGACCGTCGACGGCCCAACCTATTACAACATGGGCTGCAAGTTGGGACAGCTCGACCTCAACACGCCGGGATCACGTGATTCAGTCGTGGTGCTGGATTTTGGCTCGCCAGCGAAGGTTGGCAATGAATACGGGACTGACCTGTTCTGGATGGGCCCGGTTACGATCAGCCAGATCACGGCTGCGGTCAAGAATTTCGGGGCAGGTTATTACACCTGCGTTTCAACCGACCACGATTCAAAAATATACATTGCCCTCGGTACCACCAATTATCACACCAAAATTTCAAATACCGCCGATTTTGCCAATCACGGCAGCGCCTGGGCCAGGATGGTGAACGACCTGAATACCTGGTTCAGTGGACAAGGATATGCGGGCCAGGTCCTGGCAGTAGGAGCGAATGATATCGAGCTGTCCTGGAACACTCCGGCCATCACGAAAGCCTGGGTAAACGGCTATAATGCTGCCCACAAATATGATTGGTACGATTTCGGCACCCTCGACGGCTGCGCCGTTCGCAGCTATCCCGATTATGCCAAATGCGGCAACGGCTGGACGCGCGAAGACGCCTGGTACGTTGTCTATGGTACTCGCCCGGCCTGGCCCTTGCCTGAGATCTACATGACCAGCGGGCTAAATGCCCAGCAGTGGGCGCTGCTGAGCCGGTATTCTTATACTGCCAAACGATACCCTTTTATTTTTGTGGGGGTATTCACCCAGATGCAAGCCTGCGCCCAGGCTCCTGGCCAATGTGCGGGTGTGGATAACACCCCGGCGGCAGGCTGGAACCAGCTTTACGACGAGTTAAGGCGCGACCCAAACACAGGTTTTACGCCGCCGTTGTCGTCCGACATCAAGTGGTGGAATGGCATCGCAACCCTGAATTCCACAAATCAGCCGCAGGCTCAAACTACGCCATTTTATTCCATTGATTTTTATCAAACGATTGCAGATAACGTCCAATCAGCTTTGCGCACCCCCAGCCTCATTGAAGAAAGCCGCACTCTGCTGCTGGGAAAACTGGCCAACGCTCAACGGGTGCTTGATCTCCAGGCCGCCGTGAAGCCGGCTTCGAAAGGCGCCAAAGCCTTGCCTGCCTTGCCGAAAGTGATCGATCCTGATTTTCAGATTGGCGTATTCGACGGGCCGGGTGGAGTCTTTCACGCCTTTGAAGGCGATTTCAACAACCACTGGCAGGGCCAGGTTGGCCTACAATTCGTATTTGTTTCAGCCGGCAGTTCAGCCGACGACCCCTCCCAGGGCATTGTTGCTGTCGTCACCGTTTCAGGCGACCGCCTGAACGTTACGAAGAAGGTCTATCCGGCTCCGTCCGGATCGGGATCGCTCCAGGTAAAACAGGTCCAATGGCCGTCCGTCCAGCTTAAATCGCAGAACGGCCAGCTCTTCAAATTCGACGCCGCCCAGGAAAAATTTGTCCAGTAGCTCACAGTCACCAGCCTCCCATCAAGCGCTGAGCGTGCCGGTCAGGCAGGTTTGCCTGCTGGATCCGTTTTTGTACGCCGGTGATGTCGTACTCAACCCGGAACGTCTTCCAGGTTTCGAGATCGGGCCAGAAGATAGCGTAGGCAGCCCGTGGATCGTGGTCACGCGGCTGACCGACTGAGCCGGGATTTACGATCATTTTTCCCTTCAAGCGCGGGAAATCTTCGTGGCCAAGCAGCTGCCAATCGATCGGTCGTCCATCGCCGTTCCAATAGTATGCGATGGGAATGTGCGTATGCCCCACGAAACAAAACGAAGTGTTGAAATAATCAAAATTCTCACTGGCGTTCAGCGAATCCAATAAATATTCCCAGATTGGGCTGCGCGGGCTGCCGTGAACGATGGTGGCGTTGCCGATTACATGTTTTTCAGGCAGGTCCTGAAGAAATTTCCGGCCGTCGGGAGTGATCGTATCTTGCGTCCACAATATCGATGACCGGGCCTCGCGGTTGAAAGAGGAGAGCTCGATCTGTCCCAAAACGGCCGAGTCGTGGTTTCCCATGACGCAGGCCAGGTTTGGAAGCTGGCGCACGGTGTCGATCACCTCGTTTACGTCCGGCCCATAACCAACGAGGTCGCCCAGGCACCACACAGCATCGAAGGGAGCGGCGGCGCGGAGGACAGCTTCAAGGGCGGTCAAATTGGCATGAACATCAGAAATAACGAGGATTCGCATAGATATTAGCGATAACCTTCCATGGAGATGATTTTCTGAACAATAATTTCGCCGACTTCCTCTTTCGCCAGGGTCGGCAGGCTTTCGGAGAACCCATCTGCAAAAACGAGCGTGACCCGGTTGGTTGGAACTTCGAACCCTGCATCTGGGACAGTGATATCGTTAGCAACGATCATGTCTAAATGCTTTGCAGCCAGCTTTGTCTCTGCATTCTGGCGAAGATCCTGCGATTCTGCCGCAAAACCGATCACGAGCCGGGGATAACCCGTCCGGCTACGGCATTCGGCAACCGCGGCCAGGATGTCGACCGTGTTTTCCAATTTAATATCTGGCGGCCCCATTTGTTTCTTGATCTTTTGCCCGGCCGCGCTGACCGGCCTGAAATCTGCCACGGCGGCAGCCATGACCAGGATCTCTGTCCCGTTCATTTCTGCCAGGACAGCCGCGTGCATTTCCTCAGCAGTCCGCACGTCGATCCGGCGCACACCAACGGGGGTTTCGAGGCCGGTGGATCCAGCTACCAGGACGACTTCGGCGCCCACATCCAGGGCTGCCTGAGCGATGGCGAAACCCTGGCGCCCGGACGAGCGGTTCGTGATAAAACGAACTGGATCGATCGGCTCCTGGGTTCCACCTGCGGTTACGACCACTTTTTTCCCGGCCAATGGCCCGGTGCGGCCCAGCATAAAACGGACGTGGCCAAGGATTTCTGCTGGTTCAACCATTCGGCCGACGCCGGCCAATCCCGAAGCCAGGTGCCCTTCAGCCGGACCTATAAAGTACACCCCGCGTTGTCTGAGGATTTCTACATTGGCCTGGGTGGCAGGGTGGGCAAACATGCCGGCATCCATAGCCGGAGCAATCACCATCGGGCAGCGCGCCGCCAGGGCAGCCACGCACAGCAAATTGTCGCTAATGCCGTGAGCCAGCTTTGCCAGGCTGTTGGCGCTGGCAGGCGCGATCACAAACAGATCTCCGGCGCGGCCGAGCGCAACGTGAGTCACGTGGCCTTCTCCGCCCCACAAATCTTCATCCGTAAAGGCTTTTCGGCCGGTAACAGATTGAAAAGTCAGCGGAGTGATGAATTTTAAAGCCGATGCAGTCAAAATGACGTCAACTTCGGCCCCAACCTGGGTTAATTTAGAAGCCAGGTCGGCTGCCTTGTAAGCGGCGATCGAACCGGTGGCGCCCAGGATGATTCGTTTACCTGAGATAGGGTTTGTCATTCCGCTACCTGGCGGTTCATGTCCCACACGATGCGCAGTCCATGCAAGGTGAGCCACGGATCCAGGATATCGATGGCTTTCGTTTCGGGGGCGATTAAGTCGGCCTGCCCACCGGTGGCAATAACCTTCATGTCCGGCCCCAATTCGACTCGAAAGCGGGCTACCATTCCTTCCACTAACGCCACGTACCCGAAAAGGAATCCGGATTGGATCGATTGGGTAGTATTGCGGCCGATCACGTTAGGTGGACGGCGGATGTCGACCCGCAGGAGTTTCGAGGTACGCTGGACGAGTGCATCGGCTGCGATACGCACGCCTGCGAAGATAGCCCCTCCCAGGTACTCTCCATCGGCCGTTACGGCATTGAAAGTGGTGGCGGTGCCAAAATCAACCACGCAGGCAGGTCCGCCGTATAAATGCATGGCTGCGACTGCATCCACGATCCTATCCGCGCCGACTGCCGAGGGATCCTCGTAGGAATTCTTAATCCCTGTTTTGATGGAAGTATCTACCACCAGAGGGTTCTGGTTAAGGTACTGCTGGCATGCCTGTGTCAGGCGCGTGGTGACCGGCGGAACGACGGACGAAAGGCTGACGCCGTGCAATTGGGCTGGTGAACAGCCGCTGTGCTGGAGCAGTCCCAGGATTTGAAGGCCGTATTCATCCGGCATGCGTTCCGGGTCGGTAGCAAGCCGCCAGCGAGCCCCCAAATTTGAGCCTTCGAACAAGCCCAAGGTCAGATTGGTATTCCCCAGATCGATTGCTAAAAGCATGTATTACCCCAATTTGACAGCCTCGATGATTTCAGCGGCGTAATCGAAACGATTGAAAGCCGGCATAATATAGACACCCTGGACAAATGGGCGAATTTGACTGATTAATTCTATCGCGATTTTGATCCCGGCGCGGGCTCCGTTCTC
>DATKKB010000011.1:0-16319 GCA_035543095.1 Anaerolineaceae bacterium
CGCTCAGGAGGCGTGGCTGTCCCAGTAACCAGTGCGGATTTTAAGGTTGCTCCAGTGTTCGATACCACAGGCGCAATCGTTTCCGATCCCACAGGCACGATATTGAGTGTGATCCGTCGCAATTGAACCTGGATTTTCCACTGCGAAATGCCAAGCATGAGGTCGAGCGGAGATTGAAGGAAAGCGGACTGATTTCTCCATACGCTCTTCACAACTGCCAATCATGGTGGGCTTGAAGGTGTCAATCGCTTCGATGCATGCGACTCTTTCAGGCCCACCCCAGTCATACGGCGCACGGCCAGATTTTTCTATAGCGCCTCCTTATTCACCCGTGCTATAATGATTTAAGTCTTACCCCTTCAATTCATAGAAATTTCATCGCAGTTCTCAAATTAATGCTTTTTTTTGTGGCCGAGACTGGCCGCGAGTTCAAAGGTTTCTTCATTGCCAAGATGAACTATTGATGGTGCCACACAGCGGCGTCGTTGTGTCCTTCACTCCCGATGCCGTTGTGAACCTGGGCGGCTATCTGATTGCCATTGCCGGTTGAACCGCCCTTCGAAATGAGGAGCCATGAAACAATTCGCTATCTTACAGCTTTCGGGTTGCTCGGGGTGCGAAGTTTCCTTATTAAATGCAGATGAATGGTTGGATCAGTATAAATTAGTCTACATGCCGCTCGTCATTTCTGCAGAGGATGTCCCTGAAGTGGACATCCTTCTGGTGAGCGGCAGCCTGAGCAGTGACGAGAACCTTTACGAGCTGCGCAAGGCCGTCCGCCATGCCAAACAAGTGGTTGCAGTTGGAACGTGTGCCATTGCCTGGAGCTCTTTACTGGGCACCAGGGCCGAGGTGCGCCAACATTTTCAGGCCCCGGCCGAGCGCGTTCACCTGCCCCGCCTGCTAAGGCGGGCTCGCCCCGTCGATTCCATCGTGCAGGTCGATCGCTACCTGCCAGGCTGCCCGCCGACCCCCGAGCTGTTCATAGCTGCGATCTCCGATTCGCCTGACTTTAAAGCAGCGCCCAGCGTATGCCAGGAATGCGGACGGAAAAAAATCAAGGAAATGCGCCCATCCCATCTGGTTGGATTCTTGAAAGGGCAGGTGCAGCCTGAGATCTGCCTGATCAATCAGGGTTATTTGTGCATTGGCGCATCAACGCGCGGCGGCTGCCAGGCCCTATGTACACGTCCCGGCCACCCATGTGTTGGCTGCCGCGGTCCTTCGGATGCTTTTATCGAAAAGGAATCGCAGGCCTGGTTCTCATCAATTCGGCGCGTGTTTACCGCGATGACCGATATCCCGATTGAGGAGATCGACGCGTACCTGCATTCACCTCAGCTATGTATGTTCCTAAATCAATTCGCCGATTATGCGGATGAAGAACAGGAAAATTTGAAAGCTCGCCTGGCAGCAGAGACTGCACCGGACAAAGTATTGGCGCCCAGGCCGAAAGAGAAGGTGATGTGAAATGACTACCCTGGTCTTTCCACTCAGCCGGATCGAAGGCCACGCCCGGGTGTCGATCGAGGTCCTTGGCGGCGAGGTCAAATCGGCTCGCTTCGAGGCGATGGAAATGCGCGGCTTTGAATACCTGGTGAAGGGAATCCCGGCTGAGCAGGTTCCGGTTATTGTGCCTCGCATCTGCGGCGTTTGCTCAACAGCCCATCACGTGGCTGCCGTCAAGGCCCTGGAAGATATCTACGGAATCAATCCTCCGCCAGTTGCGCAGAAGATCCGTGAGCTGATGCTGCTTGGCCAGCTCATCCAAAACCAGGCCACATCGCTGTTCATTTTTACCATGCCCGATCGGCTCGGGGTGGACAGCATCTTTTCACTGGAGGCCGAAAACCGGGGCCGCGAAGAGGACCGTGCCGCCATTGCTACCCGCGCTCTGCAGGTTCGTAAAGCCGGAACCGACCTGATTAGCCTTGCCGGGGGGCAATTCATTCATCCGGTCAAAGCCGTGGTAGGCGGGGTTAGCAGCGGCATTCCGCTCGAAGCGGCGGATGCCATGCGCCATAAAATTTTGAAAGCGCTGCCCATCGCCTGCGAGCTTTTTGATTATTATTGGGAAACCTCTCTGAAACTGCGCCAACGCATCGGCACCTGGGGCGATGATGAGCCAGCCTTTTACATCAGCTCCACCAGCGAGACTTTCCCGAATTACAACGGCAGCGTAATACACGTCATGAGTCCCGAAGGCATGGATACGGACAGCTTTAGCGCCAGGCAGTTTCGCCAGCACCTGGCCTATCAAGAGACGGATTACAGCTTTGCTGGGCAGACCAGCTACCAGGGGGGTGTGATGCGAGCCAACAGCCTGGCGCGCATAAACATGACCCTTTGCATGGGAACGTCGCGGGCTGATGATTACCTCCAGCGCTTCCAGGGGACGTTTGGGCATCCCGCCCACGGGATTTTGCTCTTCGATCTGTGCCGTGGAATCGAGCTCGTGTATGCCCTGGAACGGGCGATGGAAATCTTACAACAGCCGCTTGACCGTGAGGAAACTGCGGTAGCGCACACCCTGCGAGATGGTGAAGGGTATGGCCTGGTAGAAGCCCCGCGCGGCCCGTTAATCCACCATTATCTCGTCGAACAAGGATTGATTGCAGGAGCGGAGTTTATCATTCCGACAGTTCACAATATGCTGGCGATTGAGCGCGCCTTACTTGTAGCTGCGCGGCGTTACATAACTCCAAAGGGGGTAAACCTTGAGTTAGAGCGCGCTGTGGGCAGAGTGGTGCGCGCCTTCGACCCCTGTATCGCCTGTGCTACTCATTAATGAAAAGTACAGACCTACCTATGGAATTTTATATCCGGTCAGTACTATGGTCTCATTGTTGCTACCGCCGGTGGCAACCGATTTGACGTATCCAACGCCTTTGGCATAATAATAGATAATGGTTTCTTGATTGGTGGCCAGTGGTGTGATCTTCGCCTGGATAAGGGCCGACACGACCACTTTTTTAACACACGTAGCCATGACTGTATCGAACTTGCCAGCCGGAACCGTAATCGTATTCGCACCGCTCGCAGAGCAGTTTAGGGCGGAAGTAATTTGAGAATTGACAGTTTTTCCGGCGCTGTTTTGCACCGTCCCATCAATCGTTACGTCCTCAATCCAGGTTCTTCCCGTATCAAAAGAGGCTGGAATATTATAGCCTTTGGCGGTGACGGAGTTGCTGGTCAAGGTATAACTCGAAACAGTCATGATGGCGCTCGTCGGACCAGCATCCAGCGCCGCCAGGTTTCCATCCTGGCAGGTCCATTTAGCGATCCAATTGACGCCGGTGCTGTATTGGTCGGAGGTAGTAAAACCTGTATCGCCCACGGTTGGCATCGTGCGGGTGTAGGTGTAATCACCCCTGTTGCCGCCTGTGCTGGCATATGACCAGGAGGCTCCCGATAAAACCGGGTAATAGGCGTTGGTGCATCCTCCAGTTGCGGCTAAAGTAGCAGCCGCCGTCGGCAAAGCAGCCAGAGGGATAGTCGCCGTTGGTAAAGCAGAGGTAGGCACGATAGCGGTCGCTGGCAGAGGGGCTGAGCTTCCCCCGCTTGCGGTTGGCGCGCTTGTGGTTGCAGGCGAGCAAGCGGCTAAGGTAAGGAAGATCAGTATAAAACTGGTGGCGAATTGAAGACGACTTGCTTTCATTTTTTAATTTCTCCACAATTCATAATAGCACTTAATCGGACAAAATAGATACATATTCTGAGTAATTTAATCAGAAATTGGGATATACTAGGTAAAAGAAGGGCAAAATGCCAAAAATGAAATATCCGAGGGAGAATCGCATGAAAGCACCGATCCAATTGACAATTTTGGTATTTGCCCTCGGTCTACTTACCGGATGCGCGACTGCCAGCCAATCCCCGAATATGGGAGCCATATCCACTGGTCCTGCACTCATTGCCACTCCCTCAATCAGTGAAGCCACATCCACCGGACCTGCCTTTGCCGTAACTCCCTCAATCCTACCAACGAATGCCACAGCGGCGCCACCTACCCAAAGTTTAACTAATCAACCGCGCGGCCTCACGGCGGTGAACAATTTTGAGCCGGCAAAGGAAGGGGGCGGCTTGTTTAATGGTAGCGCATTTGAAAATGGTACTTATACCAATCCCAATATTGCCGGCCTCACCTTTCGTACTTCCTGGGAGGATATCGAACCCACCCAAGGCAATTTCGTGTGGGCCAAGCTCGATAAGGTCTTTGACAACGCCGAAAATAATAGCAAGTGGGTCGAGCTGGTTTTGATTCCAGGCTTTGGGACTCCCGCGTGGGCGCTGCAAGGTGCACAAACTGCGACCTTTAGCGTCATTTACGGCCCGGGCAAAGGGGAAAACCGGTCGCTTCCGCTGCCGTGGGATCAGACGTATCTGGATCGCTGGTTCACATTCTTAAAAGCCGTCAGCGCTCGTTATCAAAATCGTCCTTCGTTTCTCAAGATTGCCGCGGATGGGCCAACCTCGGTCACCGCTGAAATGTCCCTGCCAAATGCGCCTGCCGACCTGTGTACCTGGGTTAAGCTTGGTTACTCGAGTGACCGCCTGATCGGGGCGTGGAAGCAGGTCTTTGCCAACTACGCCAAAATTTTCCCGCGCCAATATTTTTCGCTGGCGCTTTACCCATCCCTGCCGATTGTCAGCACTACCCGCTGTGAAAACGGGAATCCAGTCCGTGTTGACCATGGAGAGAGTCCCCGTGTCACCTCAATTATAGTTGGCCTGGGGGCAGACAATTACCCGGAGAAATTCGTCCTGCAGGAGAATGGGATGACGGCGGTCAAGGACAATACTGCAGCCACAGGCGCCTATGAAGTCGTAAAAAGCTACGGCGGCAAGGTGGTGATCGGCTATCAGCTCACCACCTCGGCCATGCTGCACCCCGGCGATATGGGCGATGTGGATGGCGCGACGGCCTTGCAGAAATCCTTGCAAAGGGGTCTGGACGCTAATGCACAATTCCTGGAAGTGTGGGAACCGGATGTGCTTTCTCCCGCCGCCCAAAACGTGTTGGCTGCCACTGCCAGTGCGCTTGCATCTGCGGCGCAAGCTACCTCCACCATACCAGCAAATTCCACCCAATCCACATCAACTGCCACTGCTAGCTTCAAGACGGCGCGTGGGGTTTTTATAGTCACCGGGCACAACAATGCCTTTCGGCCTGCTACCTTCATTAACCCCGCAGTGGATGGGATTGTGATTCGCACTTTTTGGAGTAATGTCCAGCCAGCGCCGGACCAGTTCGATTGGAGCTTTATCGACAGCCAGGTCCAGGCCGCTTCAGCGAGCGGAAAGAAAGTGATCCTGGTCGTTCTGCCAGGCGCCTTTACGCCTCAATGGGCACTGCAGGGAGTGCAATCGGAAAAATTTGTGGTGGATTATGGCTTTATCCAGGGTACAACGGTTACCTTACCGCTGCCTTGGGATGCGACCTACCTCAGCCGATGGTTCGCATTCGTGCGCGTCCTGGGACAGCGCTATGATTCCAATCCTGCGATCGTCAATATCCCCGCCTCCGGGCCTACTTCCATCAGCGAGGAGATGAGTCTTCCCAACGATCAGGCTGCCATAGCGAAGTGGAAGCAGCTCGGATATACTCTTGAAAAATATGAAGGCGCCTGGCAGCAGACGCTGGCGGCCTTCGTGCAGTCATTTCCAACCACGCAGATTTCACTGACCTTTTATCCAGGCCTGCCGATACCGGATAAATCTGCTGAGACGGCTACCCGGGTGGAGCTTGCTAATTTTGCTTTTACGAACTATGGCCAGCATGTGGCTTTCCAGGAGAATGGGCTGAGCGCCCGCAAAGATACACCTGCCCTCGGTTATGACCTGGTGCAGCAGTACTCCACCAGGACGACCGTCGGCTTTGAGATGGGCACATCCGCAACGGAGAAACCGGACCAGATGGGCGGGGCTACCGCCGAATCGGCTCTCCAGGCTTCAGTTAACCTGGGCGTGAAGGCGGGTATAAAATTCCTGGAGATTTATGAAAAGGATGCACTTAACTCAGCCCTTCAATCTATCCTTGCCCAGACCCATTCCGCCCTTACTCAGTGAAACGCCGATTTTCGAATAAAGGCCAGCGTTTCCCCTATTTAACACCTGCATCGTAGCAGACAAACTCAAGCAGGTTCCCTTCTGGGTCGGGGAAGTACAGCGAGCGAACATGAAGCCACTCGTGTTCCGTTGCAACCACCTCTAACCCCAAACCCTCGAGGCGCATTTTCTCGGATTCGAAATCTTCATTCGATATATTGAGCGCAATGTGGTGAAGCGTTGACTGGTCCGAATTTAAATGGAGAGATTTGGTTTCAAGGAAGCCTCGGTTGGTCGCATCAAAGAGGGCCAGAATCTGGGCATGACCGCCATAGCCCTCAGCGATTTTGAAGAATACAAAACTCTTGTCTATCCTCAAAGCTTCAAGTCCAACAACTTGTTTGTAAAACTTATGCATCGCGTCAAGGTTTTTGACGCGGATTGACACTTCACCTAATCCTTTAATCCGGTGTGCTGACTGGTTCATGACTCCTCCTTAATTCGATCTGTCTTCGCTCACATAAACACAATTCTTGACATATTGGTACTTGAACATGCATTTTTTGCGTGCTATGATAGGATTTAATATGATTATAAAGATCTTAAATATCAATTATACTCAGATTAAGAACCCCAAAGAGAATTGATTACAAATAATCAACTGCAATTGGATCGACCTACTGGAGAATAAAACATGTCTAAAAGCTTGCAACGTTTGGGCCGAATCGGGTTAATGCTGTGCTTTTTATTGACTTTATTCAATTATCCGGGACAGGTCCTGGCCTCGCCGGTCACCTCAACCCCCAAACTGCCGGGCGGCCTGGGCGCACCCGGTGTAAATTCGATTAACTTCTATGGGGCTGCCCCGGGAATTTTTAACCTGAATAGCTACGTCAGCGTTCCATACGCGCTTGCTTTAAACCCGTCCGGCGGGGCCATGACCATCGAGGCCTGGGTCCGGCGCAATTCAACCAATGCCTGCGAGACGGTTGTAGGAAACAACTTTTCTATCTCTTACTGGCTGGGCTTTTGCACACCGACCGGTCACATCCGGTTTTACAGCCACGGAGCTGGATCCCTTAATGACAGCAACGGCGCTGTACCCGCCAACGCCTGGACGCACGTGGCGGTCACCTACGATGGCGCCACCACCAAATTCTACATCAATGGCAACCTGGATACGACCACATCCGCCAACCCTGGCCCGATCACACCTGCAACCAACGGCCAGGAACTGGATATAGGCGCCGACGTCCCCGGGGGCGGTTATTATTTCGCAGGCAACGTCGAAGAACTGCGCATCTGGAACACGGTGCGCAACCAGGCTCAAATCCAGGGCAGCATGTTCCAGATCCTCGGCGGGCCGCAGCCTGGACTGCTGGCTGAATGGCCCTTTGGCGGGGACGCAAAAGACTACGCCCATGCCCACAACGGCACCGGAGTAACTGAATTGATTTTCCAAAATGACGGCGCCATCCCGCACGATATCCGTGTGCCCCAGGTAACACTGGGTACGCCCCCCGTGCTGAATGGAACCTGCGATACACAGACCAAATACGCCAATGCTACCCAGGTCACCGTGGGGGGGTCGTCGGTTTACTTAATGCACTCCGACACGGACATGTGGGTCTGTTTTAGCGGGTTATTGACCTCCACCGCACCGGATAATTGGGCAGCGGTTTACCTGGATGTCAACCACACGCGGGTGGACCCCTCGCAGACCAACCATTATTCGCTGGAAGTGCACGAGAATAATACCTTGCGCGCCCGCCTGGGCGATGGCAGCGGCAATTACGCCGCCACCACCACCCTGGATGGCCAGTGGTCCGGCATTTATGCGAACTGCTGCGGGGAATTTCCTACCCGCAGCGCTGAATTCAAAATCAGCAAGGGCCTGTTGGGAGGATGGAGCCACGTGATTGGACTGGCCCTGGCCCAGCATTGGATCACCGGCGTGGGCGATGATCGCCTGTGGCCAGCCCTGGCCAGCTGGAATTTACCCAGCACCTGGAGCAACACCACCCTGGGCGGGGTGGGACCAGCGCGTATCTATTCGGGCAAAGTGGTCTACCAGCCGCGCAGCAGCTTGAACCAGGTGGGCATCCCGGGGGTGACGATCAACCTGAACGGAAGTGATGCCAGCGGCGGTGACGCCGTGGCCGATACAGCCACCAGCAGCCTGGACGGGAGCTTCAGCCTGACCAGCACGGACGATTTTCCACTCCACCGCCTGCTGCTCTCTTCCTCCAGCATACCCAGAGGTTACGATCCTTCATCAGCCGCCTCGCAATCCCCCGGCGTGGTGATCGATATGCAAACCATTAATTTCGGGTCTGCTCCCGGCGGAACTTACCCCAATAACATTTTCCTTCTTGGAGACCCCAAACCCTACGTCACAGACACCGCCAATGGGGCTTACTTCCTCATCATTGCTTCCCAGCAGATGATCAATGACAGCGTCTTCAGCGATTTTGTGGATTTCAAGCTGCGCATCGGCTTCCAGGTCGAGCTGGCCAGCGTCGAGTCGATCAATACCAGCTACAGCGGAGCTGACATAGGCGACAAGATCCGCAACCTTGAAAAGGCGCGCCTGGCAAGCTACGGCGCCCGCTTCCACTACGTGATGCTGGTCGGCCCGAACAGCGTCATTCCACACCGATTCATGCAGCCTTACAACGAGAAAAAAAGCGACTGCGTCCCCGGCACCGGCCTGCCGACCGATTGGACTTACGCCGACCTGACCAGCAACTTTGATAGCAACGGCAACAACTGCCTGGCGGATGGCATCTGGGGCGATCCGACGAAGCGCGAAGCTGGCTACGTTCCTGACAGCGGCATTAAGTTCAGCCCCAACGTTTCCGTCGGGCGGTTGCCTTATACCAGCGAAGGAGCAGTAAAAACAGCCCTGGCGGACATTCTCGGGTTCGAGCAACAGGCGAAGGGATTTAAAAATAGCACGATCCTGGCCGCCAGCATGATGGACTTCGTGGGTAAATGCTGGACCCCGGCTGGCAACCCCGGCGGGAGTTATACTACCGCAAACTGTGACCACGTAGGAACCTCTCCCTCCGACGGTTCCTACCTGGACGAGGTAATGAAATCTAACTTCCTCAATTTGGACGCATATAGCAGCACCTATTTCTACGAAAACCAGCATCCCGCGACAGGGTCATCGCCGGCGCATATCATTTCACCTTTGCCTAACGACGCCGGTAACATGGTAGCTCAGGAAAATAAACAGGCGGCGGGCATGATCAACCTGACCGGGCACGGCAACCAATATGGCGTTTTCCGCCTAAGCTGGACGGACGACAGCAACCATGATGGTATCCTCGAACAACCGGCCGGTCCCCCAGCCTATAATAATGAATGGACCGGGCAGGACCTGATGACGACCGGTGAACTGTGGGGGCTCACCAGGCAGTCCGCAAATGGGGCGGTCTTCATCACCGCTTCTTGCAGCACTGGCGATTACACAGACCCCAACAGCTTTGGCGCTACGGTTCTTGCTCAAGGGAATGGCGTTGCCTGGGTCGGCGGCCTGGCCACCGTTCAATATTACGGCAACTGGCAGACAGTCAACAACGGCCCATACGGCGGGATGGAAGACCTGGATTACTTCGTCTCGCAGCGGCTGTTGGACCGCAACCTGCGTGTAGGAGATGCCTTCTGGCAGGCCATGAAGCAGTACCTGGCCAACGGCAACACCGATTTCAGTGGGATCGATTACGATATGTACGGGGACCCGACCATGAGCTATTGGGGCAACCCGGGGCAACAAAGTACGCTGGCCTCCTGGCCGATGCTGCGCAATAACTCCACCGGTCAGGGTTATGAAGCCCTCTCCGGCCCCGGCGTTCCGACCCAATTGTGGAATTACACAGCCACCGCGGCCCCAGGTATAACCAGCCTGGCGCCTTCGCCGGTTGTCTCCAACGACGGCGAAGTGGTGGTCGCGGAAGGCAACCACGTGGATGTGCTGTGGAATGGGGGTCTTTTCCAGCAGCTCAATCTCGACGCAGCGGCCTATGGCACCCCTGCCATTGCAGCAGATGGATCAATCTACGTCCTGGACGTCAACGGCAAGCTCTACGACTTTAACTACGCCACACTCTTCTTCTGCTTTGGCGGATCCTGCAGCGGCGGAATCATCTCACCCTGGCGTTCGCGCCGTTGGACCTACAATTTGGGCAGCGCGCCCCTCACCAGCCCGATCATCGGTCCGGATGGGATGATCGCTGTAGCCCGTCTTGGCGGCAATTTCTTCGGAATCCTTTACTCAAACGTCGACCTGATCCGCCCGGATGGCCATTCCTTCCGTGAAGAACCCATTCTCGGCAACGCCATCGGCGCCC
Organism: Anaerolineaceae bacterium; assembly: GCA_035543095.1. Lineage (GTDB taxonomy): Bacteria > Chloroflexota > Anaerolineae > Anaerolineales > Anaerolineaceae > UBA700. The sequence goes on from DATKKB010000011.1 coordinate 10,404, forward strand.
TGGCGGTCTCTGCCGATCAAAAATTGTTTGCTGCGACTACAACTGGCACCATGGTCAAAATCGATTTTTACTGTCCAAGCGGAACCTGCAAAAACGATGATGGCTATAATCCGGTGTATTCGACTCCTCCATTATTAGCCTACGGCGATGTCTACGCCGGTCGGAGTGACGGGGTCGTTATCGAGAAAAACTCCTCGCTCGCTCTTTTACATTCCTTCACCGCCGACAGCGCCATCACCGCAGGCCCGGTGGAAGGGCCTGGCGGCCAGATCCTGGTTGGAACCCAAAACGGCACGCTTTACAGCTTGAGCTCGAACCTGACCCTCCGTTGGTCACGCGCCACCGGCGCCCCAGTCACCAGCGTCCCGGCATACTCGAACGATGCCGTTTACGTCGCCAACAACAATCTTTTAAAAGCTTACGACCCTTACAGCGGCGTACTCCTGTGGCTGCGTGCCATGGGGACTGGCACGGGTGCGGGGTCCGTGGCGGTTGGGTATGGCCGCGAGCTGTATATCCAGACCAGCGGCGGTCCGGTTCAAGGTTGGGGTGAAGGCTGGGCTCACCGACCATGGTTTGTCAGCGTTTGGCCAGGTGTGTTTGGACAGGGGGTTGACGCGCATCCTATCATGCATGTCCAGTTTGCCTACAACCCACCCTTGCCTCCTGGCGTCGCCGCACCTCAGACTCCGAACCAACCCAACGCCTCAACGGTCACCGGTTTTCTCTTACAGCGCAGTAGTAATGGAACTGACTGGATCGATATCGCCACCATTGCTCCAGGAGCCAACCCGACTGATATTCTGAGCTATGACGACAACACAATCCTACCCGGAATCACCTATGCCTACCGCATCCAGGCACTGGACTCGGGCGGCAACAACTCGGACTTCAATACCTCGGCCAGCGCCCAGAGCGACCCGGCCTTACCATTCCAACCGGTCCTGGCTTCTGCAGTCGGCAGAGGCGCGCACTGGATCGAGCTCACGTGGAGTGAAAATCCTGCCAGTGTCGTTTCCGCCTTCCGGGTGGAACGCAGCGCTCACGGTGCCAACACCTTCAGCGCCATTGCCTTTACCTCAGGTGAAGCAACGACCTTTGCCGACCTGGCGGGCGATTTGACCCCTGCCACCACTTATGATTACCGGGTAGTTGCCATGAACGCCACTGGCCAAAGCTCCCCATCCGCTATCCTGAGCGGCACAACGTTCGATGAATCCCTACCGGCTCCGGCCAACGTCAAAGCGACCCTGGGCACAGATGGAAAGGTAACCATCAGCTGGACGCCCGGCCCGGCCGATGAGACCGCCGTCCTGGAAGTCAACCCGCAGGGCCTGATCAGTTACAATCCCCTGGGTATAATGGGTGCAGCCGTAGGTACCTTCACTTACGATCCACTCGCGCCCAATAACTTTGGTTACCGGATGAAATTCACCAAGGGGACCAGTGATTCGGCCTATATCAAAGCCGACATGCGGATCAATACCCACGGTTTTGTGGGCTTGACTAAATTCCTGACCTACATACCTCAGGTAAACAAGTAGTTTGAGAGGATTCCTGGCTTCCATTGTACCCTTATCGAGAGCGTGAAAGGGATAATAATTAAAAGAGATGTTCCCGGCCGCTATGCCCGGGAACATCTCTTTTCGACACCATCTTTCCACGTCGAAACGACCATGGGAACTTCTATTATTGCGCTAATAAGCTTGCCAGCTCTTGCCGCGCCTGCAACATAGAAATCCCGATTGAATAGGCCCATTCGGTGAGCAGCGAGTTCGTCGCCCGCTCCAGGATCGAATTCTCCTGCCCGTTCAGCTTCTTGCTGCGCTTAAAATAGGTCAGATCGCGCACCACTTCGCAGATGGATGCTAACTGTCCATCTCTTATTTGGGCCAGAAGCTGGTTTTTACGCAGCACCCGGTCTTCCGGCAGCGCTTCGCCTGGCCTGGTCAAGATGGCGGAAAATCTTTCAAATTCCTCAGGCGGGCTGGGCATCCGTACGGTATGTTGCTGCAGATCATCGATCGGAATCCAGGTCATCATATCATTTAAACGAACCACGTAGCAGTTCGTGAGCTGGTCGTGAATGATTTTTTCTTCGATGTTTACAATCTCACCCAGGCCAAAGGTACAGTGAATGACTTTATCGCCTATCCGAAAGCCCATTCTCCACCTCCATTCTAGATAAGAGAATCCGGGCTGGCGCAGATACCCGCCAGCCTGGATCGATAGCTAGGCCGGTTTAATAGCGACGTCCACCGCCGTAGCCACCGCGCTGTGGTCGCTCTTCACGCGGCCGGGCTATGTTCACTTTAACGGCGCGATTATCCAGCATTTTCTCGTTCAGAGCTTTGATTGCGCGTTCAGCCTCTTCTTGGGTGCTCATGGTCACGAAGGCGAAGCCTTTCATTTGCCCGCTATCACGATCCTTGATCATATCCACTGCGACTACCGTGCCCACTTCGGCGAACGCAGCGCGCAAGGTTTCCTCGGTCGTATTGTAAGACAGGTTTCCCACATACAATTTTGTTTCCATTTTCTATTCCTTTTCTTCTTACAGCCATCTGCTGCTCTTCGACTTATCAGCCGTTGAGTGATTTTTCCAGGGTCAGGAGAGAGAAAAAAGCCGCCATTCGATGCAGAATGGCAGCCTAATAACTCAAACGCAAACTGGAATTCGACTAATTTCATTATACCATGAAATAACACGAAAAACCATCTAAAAAGATCTTGTTAACATTATACTGCTTTTACCCACAGGCCGTCTCGATCACCTGCTGCCGAGGCTGTCAACTCGCCTGCGGGCGCGGCGGATATCCTTGAAGTAGCGAACGACAACTGCTGCAATATCCATTGGGCGATCAAGCCCTATTCTCGATTTCCAGCTCGTGCAACAGTGCCTGCTCAATTTCCGGAAATCGGAACCGGTAGCCAGCGGCAACCAGCCTGGCCGGCTGAATCCGTCGACTGGCCAGGAGGAACTCCTCGCCCATCTCGCCCATCAGCAGGCGTACGAGCAAAGCTGGTATGACGATGCCCGGTTTTTGCCCTAAAGCATCGGCTGATCTTTTAGCCATTTCGGCATAGCGCAGCGGGTTGGGACTGGTGGGGTTAACCGGTCCGGTCAGGGTCTCTGTTTTCAAGGCAAACTCTATAATTGAAGCCAGCTCGTCCCGTGCGACCCAACTCGCCCACTGCTGCCCATCCCCTGCCTGAAAACCCACGCGCTTCAAGGCGGGCCTGCCCAAAACCGGTGGAATGCGCAGATTCACCACCCGGATTCCAGCTTCGCTGGCAGGACGGGTAGCCGCCTCGCCATCCTGTTGAAGCCTGGCAAGAAAACTCGTTCCGGCGGGGCTATCCTCTGTTAAAACTTTCTCACCGGATGAAGGATAGTATCCCATCCCAGATGCACAGATGAGCACCCGGGGTTTGTGTTCGCGCCCAGCCAGCGACTCGGCCAGCAGGCGGTTCGTCGCCAGGCGATTGGCGCGGATCGTTTGTTTGGCTTTGACTGTCCAGCGCGCAGGCCAGTGCATCGTGGCCAGATGGACGACACCATCGAAGCCTTCCAGACCGGCAGCGTCAATTTTACCTTCGCCAGGGTTCCACCAGACTTCGTTTGGGCCGGGCGTGTGCCTGACCAGGCGAATGACTTCATAACCACTTTCCATCAAATGGCGGGTCACGGCTGACCCAACCATTCCATTCGAACCAGCAATCAAAATCTTCAAAATAGGCCTCCATCAAAATAGAATTTCAAAATATTTAAATCACAAGCGCCAGAAATTGCTCTAAATCATAGAGAGCGGCCTGCGCGGGCGGCGAAACCTCCGGCAGGATCAGATCGAAACCATGGTTGGTCAGCGGGTAGATGATGTTGACCACCGGCCTCCTACATTTGGCGAGAGTTTGGTGCAATGCGCGGGTTGCAGCCACGGGCGCGATAACATCCGGCGCTCCCTGGATCAGCAGCGTGGGTGGCGAACCCGCGCCGGCATGCACGACCGGCGAAGCGAGTGCATACACCTCGGGGACTTCGTGCAGGTGCCCGCCCAGGAGTGCATCTAACCGTCCTGCATCCCAGAATTTCTTTTCCATTGTTGCCGCGCCAGGCTGTCCGATTTCCACTTTGGGCAGGCCGAGCAGCCGTTTCTGGTCGAGGTGATGGTAGCAAGCTCTTAAATCGGTCGGGCCGTACATGGATACAACCGCCCGCACGGTCAGGTCACGACCCTCAAGGTCTGGGGGAGTAAGCTGGGGATCATCCGGCGCGTAGGCCGCCAGCAAGGCCAGGTGGCCTCCGGCTGAACCGCCTCCCAGCACGATCCGCTCAGGATTGACCCCATACCGGCCAGCGTTGTCTTTCATCCAGGCCACGGCGCGTTTGACATCCCCGACCATCTCGTAAATGTCGACCTCCGGCATAAGCCGGTATGACACATCCATCACCACGTGCCCCTGGGAGACTAACTGCCGGAACATTGGTCGCGTGCCCATATCCTTGTCCAGGATGTACCACCCACTGCCGTGCAGATAAACAAGGGCCAGGCCGCTTCGCTCAACTCCGTCAGGCGGCTGCCAGACATCACACAACAGTTTCCGTTCGGCGCCATCGCCAGAGGACGCTGCGCTGGGGATCTTCCAGAAGGCGATGTTCTGCTCTACGTGAGGCTCTTTGGTTTTCGGCAGACCAATCTGCCAGCGCCTTTGGATCATGCGTGATTTCCGGAATGGCGAAATCTTGCTTTCCCAGTCCTTTCCGAAAGCCTCTACGAAGCCCCGTTGTGGGACGGTCACCAAGACAATGTAAATAATGGAAATCACAGCCCCCACAATTCCAGCCACAATCGCCAGTGGAGCGTTGAATAGCGAGCCCATAACTGCCCCCGCTACACCCAGGATCGCCAGGAAAGGCGCCAGAGCGGCAGCAAACAGTTGGGGTAATACGAAATAGAAGCTATACGGCGGCTTCAGCTTAACGAAAAGCGAAATGTTCAGGAACAGAGTCAAAAACGACAGCAGATAAGCAACAATTCCCATGATATTTTTTCCTAAAGCGAGTCCACTTTGTTATTCGTGCTGCGCCGGGATCAAGGCGTTTTCGACACACTGGAGGTAAGCTTTCGAGGTGAGGGTCGCGCCGCTGATGGTGTCCACCTGGAGCGACTGGGATGCGATGACCCGCTCGTAGAGCGTCTCGTAACCTGTATTTTTAGCGCCCGGGTCTGTGCTGCCGGCGAGCTTAATATCGGTCACTTTACCGTTCGTCACTGTGACGTTACATTCGTTTTTCCGCCACCCGTACATCCCGCCCGCATACGCCCCATGATAGACGCCATCATTAAGTATAGCGAAATCGACGGCATTCAGCGGCAGGCTGGCGGCTTCTTGATGCTCTTTGGATAGAAATGACCAGCCGATCCCTCCGGCAACCGCCAGGATCACCAAAATGACCAGCAGGGCGATCAAACAGCCCCTTCCTTTGCTTTTTCCTTTCACCTTCACATTTTCCTTCGCGTTCATTGCAATCTTCTCCTATCGATTAAAAACTCTTTCCTATCCTTGTTGCGCCTGGACCAGTGCGTTTTCGACCGCCTGGAGATAGGCTTTTGAGGTGAGGGTGGCCATGCTGATGGTGTCCACTTGCAGCGACTGCGCCTGGATAACCCGCTCGTAGAGCGTATTGGTATACGCCTTTTCGGCTTTCGGGTCTTTGCTGCTTGCGAGTTTAATTTCAGTCACTTTACCCGAAGACACGGTGACCTGGCATTCATTGGCCCGCCATTTGTACATGCCGCCAGCATACACGCCATGATAGCTGCCGTCATTCAGTTTGCTGAAATCCACGGCATTCAGCGGCAGGCTCCTGGCTTCGCGATGCTCTTTCATCAACTTCGACCAACCGATGCCCCC
>DATKKB010000012.1:0-20109 GCA_035543095.1 Anaerolineaceae bacterium
ACCAAAACGAATTTGCTGATAAGGTGAGGGAGCTCGATAACGCCCTGCAGCAAAGCAATAAAAGCCTCATGCGAAGTGAGCGAGCTTTTGACTCATCCGACCTCTTCAGCCGGCAATTCCTGATGGAAGACTCACCTGAAAACACTCTTTTGAGAGCTGTTCAATTTATCAAGGATGAGTTCGGGTATTCTTTCGTCGGGGCCTACCTGGTTGATGAAAAAAATGAAAATGCGGCCATTCGTACTTCAGCAGGACTGCCGGAAGGCCTCAAATTAGACGACGACCAGCGGATCAGGCTCAGCGATCCGGGAAACATCAGTTACGCCATCACACATGCTGAAGTGCGGCTGATCCCGAATGCACGCGACGAACGCTTTGCAGGAAGTAATCTGCTTTTACCGGATACGCAATCTGAGCTCATCCTGCCGCTGACTTATCAAAACCGCGTCCTGGGTGCAATTGATATCCAGAGCAACCGTATGAACACCTTCTCCCCGATTGAATTAAAGTCACTACGAACGTACGTCAGCCAGATTGTGGTTGCATTTCAGAAAGCAAGGCTAAGTGAGGAATTGAAAAGAAAGGATGAGGAGCTCAACACTGCCCTGCGCCAATATACCCAACAGACCTGGCATAACCACTTAAAACAAGGCAAGCGCAAATTCTCGATCCGCTACCGCCAAAATATCCTCGAAAAAGGGGTGCCGCCATCGGGCGAAGCCAACAAGGTTATCAACCAGGGCGAAACCATCATAATTCCCAACCAGCCGGCGGCATTCCTCGGGAAGCCATCAACCACAATTGCAGTTCCAATTCGACTGCGCGATCAGGTCATCGGAGTCCTGAACTTAAAAGTTGAAGCAAGCCAATTGCCGAGAGATATGATGCCGTTGATCGAATCAATCAGCAACCGTATGGCTCTGGCGCTTGAGAATGCCAGGCTGCTCGAAGAAATTCAGGCCAAGGCAGATCGCGAGCACCTCGTAAGTGAAATCAGCAACCGGATCCGCTCTTCACCCAATGTTGAACAGGTGTTACGGACGGCCGTATCAGAAATTGGGCTTTCACTGGGAGCCAGTGAGGTCATGATCAAGCTGCAATCGAACCAGTAATCCGGGAGAAGTTATGACCGCTCCTTTTACGACCGAACAATCAACCTTACCCCTAAACAGCTTCGACGGACTCGATTTGACCGAACCCCGCTCAAAAACGATTTCCAGGATATTAACGGTCACAATCCTCAGCTCGGGGCTGCTCTCCCTATGGTTCACCTACCAGGCGATCCAGGTCCAAGCCTGGCAAAATTACGTCCTGGCAATTGGCGCATGGATTTCTACCGGCCTCAGCGCCTGGGTGACATTGCGAAGGGTTAGAAATTCCACCTTCCGAGTTTACTTCGTTCAAACCAGCTTATCAGCGGTCCTGATCCTGGCCTCCGGACTGGTTGACAATATCAGCCCATTTACCAGCGCATTTATTCTTGGTTATGCGATTTTGATGCCCTCGGCAATCGGAATCACGACCATCAACATGGGTATTGGATTGGCCTTGATTTCTTCACTGGCCGGAATTTTCTCTCCATTCAACCAGGTGGCCGCGAATCGATTTCAATTTCTACTCTTGGCTGGATTTGCATTATTGGCGATTATGTTCGGAATCCTTGCGATCCGGAAGGTCATCGTCATTTCGATGCATATCAAAGTCATTATTGCCAGTTTGATCGTCGCCCTGATTCCGCTCATCGTTATTTCCATCATCCAGTCTGGTTTCATGACTAATTCGATCACATCCACAACGAACCAATCTCTGGAATTTGCCGCCGTACAGACGGCCGGAAAAATCGACGAATTTTTAAATACCAACCGCCAGGCGATCGTACGGGACATAACACTTTCATCCTTCATCGATTATTTGACCCTCAGCCCAGCGCAGCGGCCTGGAAGCTCAGCTGAAGCAAACTTAAGGATAACGATTGAATCGCTTCAAAAACGTCCTCAGGCTTATTTGCTTTCGTATGGCCTGCTCGACGCAAGCGGATTCAACGTCTTTGACACAAATCCGACATCTGTGAGCCGATTTGAAACATTCGGCACTTATTTCCAGGCGCCCATGACGACAGGACAGATTTACGTTTCAGACGTTGAATTTTCCTCGACCACCGGCGATGGCCTGATCTATTTCAGCGGTCCCATTCTGAACCGCGATAACAAGATCATCGGCGTATTGCGGGCACGTTTCGATGCAACCGGCCTTCAAACCATGGCGCAGGAAAATACCGGGCTGATCGGAAGCCGGTCTTACCCAATCCTGATTGATGAAAATACGATGCGCCTGGCCGATACGTTAACCCCGGAAAACCTTTATAAAACAATCGTCCCACTTTCCAAGACAGAAATTCAACGCCTGCAGGATACAAAACGGCTGCTGCTCATTCCGGCAAACAAGCTTTATACGCAGATGGCCGATTTTGCCCAGTCCCTGTCGAAAATCAAAGACCAACCTTATTTTTCTGCAAACTTGCCATTAGATCCACCTATCGAGATCGCGGGCGCGGTCGCGCCGTTGAAAAATAAGCCCTGGCGAGTCCTGTATGTGCAGGAACAGGCAATCCTGGCGCAACTATTGAAGCAGCAGAACCGGATTACGTTACTCATCGCTACCGTCATTGCCGGCCTGGTGAGCCTCCTGGCGACTTTGGCGAGCCAGTTCATCACCCAACCGATCACCAATTTGACCAAAAGCTCAGAGCGTATCACGGCAGGTGATTTTGACGTGACCGTGCCGGTTGCCGACCGGGATGAAATCGGAACCCTGGCAAGCGCGTTCAACCTGATGACCAGCCGGGTGAGGGCGCTCATTAATGAGCTTGAAGACCGGGTGCGCGCCAGAACGATCGAGCTTGAAAACCAGAACAAGACTCTGCGGTACCGCACACAGCAAATTGAGACTGTATCCGAAGTTGCCAGAAGCATCGCCTCGGCCCAGGATCTTGAAAAGCTGTTAACCCAGATTACGACCTTGATCAGCGAGCGGTTTGGATTTTATCACGTAGGCGTCTTCTTGCTGAACCAGGCCCGTGATTTTGCGGAACTGCGGGCAGCCAACAGCGAGGGAGGCCAACGCATGCTGGCGAGGCAGCACAAACTCAAGGTCGGCCAGGTCGGCATTGTTGGGTTTGTGACTGCAACAGGAAAACCGCGCATTGCTCTGGATGTCGGCGAGGATGCGATCCACTTTAAGAATCCGGATTTGCCGCGTACACGTTCTGAAATGGCGCTGCCCCTTATTGCTAACGGAAATGTCATCGGCGCATTGGACGTCCAAAGCGAAAACGTAAACGCCTTCTCGCAGAATGACGTCGAGCTTTTCAGCACGCTGGCGGACCAGGTGGCTATCGCGATTGTGAACAGCCGGCTTTACCAGGAAACGGTCCAGGCGCTGGAAGAATCGCAGATTCTCCACCGCCAATATCTTCGGCAGGAATGGTCAAAAACTGCCCTGGACATGCCGATTGTTGGATACCAATTAAATGCAAAAGGGCTCAATCCAATCATCACCCTTTCGCCACTCGATTCGGAAGAGGAATTGCAGCCTCCGGAAGTTTCAGCTACCCGGCATGATGAATCTCGACCGATTTTAAAGGTGCCAATCAGCCTGCGGGGTGAAGTGATCGGTACGATTGAATTGAAAAACGAAGATAATTCGCCCTGGGACGGTGAATCTGAAGCAACTGCCCGCGCAATAGCAGACCAGATCAGCCAGGCGCTGGAGAATGCGCGCCTTTTCGAGCAGACGCAACGCCGGGCTGACCGCGAAAGAAAAGTGCTCGAAATAACCAGCCGGATCCGCTCGGTGACCGATCCTGAGGCGATGCTCCAAATTGCCGCCGAAGAGCTGCAAAATGCATTGAATGCATCCGCCCAGATTGTGCTCATTTCGGATGAACGGCAAATGGACGAAGATCGAAATAATAACAACGGCTTTCACGCCGCTACCGATTCACTCAAACCGGGTTTACCCGAAATCAAATAAGGACTTTGGATGAGCTATCGAATAGCAATTGCGAATGAAAAAGGCGGCGTGGCAAAAACGACTTCGGCCATTTCGATTGGCGCTGTACTGGCAGAAGCCGGAAATAAGGTGCTCATGGTCGACCTCGATCCGCAGGCAAATCTCAGCCTGGCGCTCGGTTTCGATCCCGGCAAAATCCAGAAGTCCAGCGCTGGTCTTTTCTTAGAATTAACACCGGCGGAAGCTCTGATAAAGAATACGAAGATCAATGGAGTAGATCTTATTCCATCTAATTCTGAGACTGGGTTATCGGAAAGATATCTGCCTTCCAGGCAAGCGTACGAATTCGTTCTGCAAAAAAGCCTGGCATCGACAGCCAAAGCGTACGACTTTATATTCATCGATTGCCCGCCGTTCCTGGGAGCGATGACTTTAAATGCATTGGTGGCAGCTAACTTGTTGATTGTCCCTACCCAGGCTGAATTTTTCTCTATTTACGCTTTGCGGAGTTTGATGAGCCTGGTACGAAGGGTGCGTAAGCAATACAATGGCCAATTAACCTATCGTCTCTTGCTGACGATGGTCGACCGACGCAACCGCACGCACCGGACGATGAGCGAACAACTGCGGACTGCCTTCAATACTGGCGTGATGCAAACAGTCATTGAAATCGACACCAAACTGCGGGAAAGTCCAATAGCCGGTATTCCAATCATTCAATACGCGCCCAAAACACGCAGCTCTCTCCAATACCGTGCCCTGGCCCAGGAGATTCTGGATTATGTCAAAGAAACAAATCACCAACCGGCTTAATCTCCTTTTTGCCGAATTTGAGGAAAGCGAGCCCGTTCAACCAGCAGAGACCAGGGCATTGCGAGCTACCTGGAGCTGGGATATTGACCTGGACGGCAAATATCGCCAATGCAGCGCCGGGGTTGCCGAAAGCCTGGGGTTCCTTCCCGATAGTTTTCTCGGTCGCAGCATTTTTACATACGCTATATCGCCGGAATGCTCCGGACAGCTAAAGAGCGCCTTAAATTCCACCCACTTCCCTGTAGAGATTGAGATAATATTCTTCGCAAAAACAAGCGAGCTGGTTACAGTTCGCACAACGATATTACAATCCATTGACGAAAATGAGAAAGTAACGGGTTGGCATGGCTTAAACTTCGAAATCGATCGTAAGCCTATCCCTAAAAATGGAAAGGATCACGCCACTAACAAGGCGGGAAAAAACAAAGCTGAGCCCGTTACTGAAGAAGAAAGCCCTGTGGCGCTAACCCAGGATCAAGGCGTCGCGATCAAGGACACAGCACAACCACCAGCGGAAAAAAAGAAGTTCTCATACCAATCTATCACTCAGAAGACATTGACGGCTCCAATCCAGGTCAGCGGAAAGACCGAAGCATTAATCGAAGTTACGGGTGAAAATTCCATCCAGAAATGGTCGGAGGATGACCGGCTGCTGGTAGAAGAGATTGCTCGCCAGCTCAGCCTGGCCATTGAAAACGCCCGGCTTTACCAGGATATTCGCAAAGCCCTGGCGGCCCTCGAGACCCGTGAACGTTACCAGGCGAATATTGCCCGGGCAGTGGCGATCCTGTCCAAATCCGGGTCATCCGGTCTCTCGGAATACCTGGAAGCGCTCGGTCAGGCGACACAATGCGCCAAGATCACGCTCACAACGTTCAACTCGCAAGCCAGGGGATGGAGATCTATGGCGGTGTGGATTAATCAAGATTACACCGTATTTTCCAAGTCGTCCTTATGGAAGATCGATGCGGAAGCAATGCCCAACTGGCGAACCAGCCTTCAAGAAAACGGATGGGCGACCGGATCGATTAAAGATGCTCCCTATCCGGAGAATGATTACCTGCGGGCCAATAATATCGGATCGACGCTCTTAATTGGAGTTACCTTCGGCGGGACGAATGAAGCAGGGTTTATTGCGTTCGACCAGGTCGACGAAAATAAGGTCTGGCAAAATGAGGAAATCAGCCTGTTACGGGTGGCGGCGGACGCTCTTTCAAATACAACGGCACGGCAGGATCTGCTGGTAAGGCTGCAATCTTCTCTCAAAGAAACCGAGAGCCTGTATAACACAAGCCACCGGCTGGCCCTGGCAACCGATCTGTCTGACATGGTAACAGTCATCATGAGCGGCCTTGAATCGCTCGTATTCAACCGGGCCGTGCTGATCCTGTTCGAAACGCAGGCAGCAGGGAAACCGGCCAAAATAAGAGTAAGCGCAAACTGGTTCAGTGGAAAGGGAACGCCTCCGGCAGCAGTTGGCACAGAATTTCCTCCTGAGCTTTACCTTTGCCAATTCGAGATTACCGATCCAACCTTTTTCACCGATATTTTCGAGGATGAAATTGATCCGGCCCTGCGTGATCTTCTTTCGCAGCAAAATGCTCGCTCTGTGGCAATTTTCCCATTGTGGGCTAACAAGAAACAAATCGGCGTTTTCTGGCTGCTATCGGACGAAAAACGCATCCTGAACAGCAACGAGCTGCGCAGCTACCCACCTTTGATCGACCAAATGGCAACAGCCATCGAAAACCTGAGCCTGTTTCGGCAGACTCAAAAAGCCCTTTCGGAAACGGAGCTGCTTTACCAGGTCAGCAATCGCATTGCCCAGGCGACTGATACGTCGGAGCTGGTTCGGTTGGTGTCGCAAAAAATGCTCCCCAAAAACGCAGAAGCCGGCAGCATTTTTATCGCATCTTATAACGCAGATGATAAGATAACGGATCTGGAACTGGCAGGTTTCGTTACCACGAACGGCCATTACCAGCCAGCCGGCGCAAAGATACCCATTGCCGCACTTCCCTTTGTTCTTAACCTTTCGCAGGATATCGTAATTATCCCGGACATTTTCAGCAGCCAGCTTGATCCCGTATCGCAAAAAACATTGCAGCAATTAAATATACTTTCAGCCTGCATCGTCCCCTTGCGCAGTGCGGGGAAGCTGGTTGGCTTGCTGGTTGCATCGGCGCGGAGTTCAACCAATTTTCCCCTCGATGAAGCTCATTTGCTGCAAGTAGCCGGCAGCGGTATCTCGGTGGCGTTGGAAAGGCAGCGCCTGTTGAACGAGGCGCAACGGCGCGCCCTGGAGCTCCAAACTGCGGCGGAAATCGCACGCGATACAACCAGCACCCTGTCGCTGGATACACTGTTGGAACGGATCGTAACACTCCTGTCTGGCCAGTTCAATTATTACCACGTTGCAATCTACCTGCTGGACGAGCAAGGAAAATACGCTGTCATTCGCGAGGCAAATGGCGATGCCGGCAAGGTCATGAGACAGCAGGGGTATAAACTGGCAGCCGGAACCAAATCGGCGGTTGGTCTGGCAACGATGACAGGCCAGTCTTCTATTTATAATGACGTTAATCTGAACCCGTATTACATTGCCCATCCTTTGCTGCCAAATACCCATTCTCAGATGGCAATCCCATTAAGGTTGGGCGACCGCATCATCGGCGCACTGGATATTCATTCGACCCAATTAAATGCGTTCAACCCGGACGATATCTCGGTGCTCCAAATTCTGGCGGACCAGATTGCCGTGGCGATTGAAAACGCACGATCCTACGAATTATCGCAAAAAGCCCTGGCGGACATCCAGGAAGTCGACCGGCTGAAGAGCCAGTTCCTGGCAAATATGAGCCATGAATTGCGCACGCCATTGAATTCCATCATCGGTTTCTCGCGCGTGATATTAAAAGGGATCGATGGATCGATCACCGATACCCAAAAACAAGACTTGAACGCAATCTACAATTCAGGGCAGCATCTGCTGGCCCTGATCACTGATATTCTGGACCTTTCCAAAATTGAAGCCGGGAAGATGGAGCTTCAACTGGCGGAAATCAACCTGGGAGACCTGATCAATTCGGCCATGTCGACGGCGGTCGGGCTTGTAAAGGATAAACCGATCCGGTTGGTCCACCTGGTGCCGCCTGACCTCCCGACTCCGCGGGCAGATGCTACCCGCGTCCGGCAGGTATTGATCAACTTCATCTCGAATGCGGCCAAATTCACAGAAGAAGGCTCGATAACGGTGGAAGCCAAATTCGTAGAAGGGCCTCAGCACGGGAAAGAGGTGATGGTGACCGTCACAGATACCGGGTTGGGAATTGCGGTAGAGGACCAATCAAAATTATTCCAACCTTTTTCGCAGGTGGACGATTCTCCCACCCGCAAGACAGGCGGAACCGGGCTTGGCCTCTCCATTTCCCGTTCATTAGTTGAAATGCACAATGGCAGAATTGGCTTGCTGCATTCCGAAATCGGAAAAGGCAGCACCTTCTTCTTTACCCTGCCGCTACATAAAGAAACCAATCCTGCTCCTGCCTTCGAGGGTCGTATCGGTGAAAAGATCATCTTGTCGATCGATGACGATATGCAGGTAATCAGCCTGTACGAGCGTTATTTGAAGCCGAGCGGCTTCAAAGTGATTGCCCTCACGGACCCCAAAAAGGCCCTCTTGCGCGCAAAACAGGTAAAGCCGTTTGCAATAACGCTTGACATTATGATGCCGGAGAAAGACGGATGGGACGTGCTGCAGGAATTGAAAAATGACCAAGAAACACGCCAGATCCCGATCATCATTTGCAGCATTCTCGACGACGAAGAAAAGGGTTTCAACCTGGGGGCGGCTGATTACCTGGTCAAACCGTTCTTGCAAGAAGAATTGATCAATACCATCAACCGCCTGAACTCGGACGGAAAGATATCAAAAATATTGGTGATTGACGATGATCAGACCGACCTGCGCCTGGTCGAAAAGATGCTCAACGAAACCAAGAAATTCCAGGTCCTGCTGGCAGAAGGCGGGCAGAAAGGCTGGGAGGCGATTCAGAGCCAGGCGCCAGATGCAATCATCCTGGATCTTTTCATGCCGGGGTTGGACGGGTTCACCCTGCTGGAAGAAATGCGTGAAATAAATGAATATAAAGATATTCCGGTTGTGATTTTAACCGGCGCTGACCTGACCTCCGAACAACATGCCAAATTGGCGGAATTTGGACAGCACCTGCTGGCAAAAGCCTCGCTGCAAGAAAGCGAACTATTAAGCTCTCTCCAAACGGCACTTCAATCCATTAAGAAATAAAAGGTTTAAATGGCTTCTCACTTTAGTATCAGGTGTCTCGATTGTGGGACACAAACGTCTTATGACGCTCGAAAACCTCAATGTCCAAATTGTGGAGGAATGTGGTCGGAAGCCATCTATGACTATGCGAAATTAAGTAAGAATTTTATGACCTCTCTGGCCGGGCGACCGGCCGACATCTGGCGCTACCGAGAGCTTCTGCCGATTCAAGAACCCAATCTGGACCTCTCGCTCGGCGAAGGCGGCACGCCGCTCATCCGAGCGACCAACCTGGGGATGATGCTCGGATGCCAGGCCATCTTTGTCAAGGATGAGCGGCAAGGACCGACGGCCTCCTTCAAAGACAGGCAGGCAGCCGTAACCATCGCAGCTTTGAAGGAGGCCGGTATCTCGGAAATGGTCGTGGCATCTACCGGGAACGTGGCCATCTCATATTCTGCCTACGCGGCCCGCGCTGGAATCAAATTGTGGGCTTTTCTAACCAGCCTGGTTCCGGCTGCCAAAATGCGCGAGGTTGCGCTTTACGGCACCCAGGTCATCAAGATTACCGGCTCATATGACCAGGCCAAACTCGTGGCAGCCGAATTCGCCAAATCGCGCCGGCTTTATCTCGATCTCGGAGCGCGCAGCATCCCCTGCGTCGAAGGGATGAAAACGCTCGCATATGAGATCTCTGAACAGCTCACGGCGCTCATGGGCCCACCTGATAACGATACGGAGAGTGCAACCGTTCCCTGGCGAGTACCGGATTGGTACATCCAATCAGTCAGTGGAGGGCTGGGACCTTATGGCATCCTCAAGGGATTTAAGGAACTTGAACTTCTAAACCTTACGGACCGGATCCCTAAATTTGCCATGGTGCAGGCCGAAGGCTGCGCGCCGATGGTGCATGCCTGGAAACAAAACAAAGATACCGCTCAACCGGTCCAATCGCCCAATACCCTGATCCACACCCTGGCAACCGGCGACCCGGGACGAACGTACACGCTTCTGCGCGAGCAACTTCAAAATGCTTCCGGCGGCATCTTTGAAAGTATCACCGACGAAGAAGCTTTTCGAGCGATGCATTTCACCGCAAAAATGGAAGGATTATCGGTCGAACCGGCTGCAGCGGTCGCCTTTGCAGGCGTTGTTAAACTGCTGCGCGCGGGCCAGATCAAGCCAAGTGACGTAATCGTTATAAACTGCACCGGGCACACAACCCCAATCGAAAGGAATATCATCGGCGAGGGCTGGGCTCATAAGATAGTGATGCCATCCGAAGCCATGGAAGAAAGCTCAGAAGAGGGTCTGCTGGCAGCCCTCAGCAAGGTGGGCACCGATCGCTTCCCGCGCATCGCCATCGTCGACGACAACGCAGATGTGCGCAGGTTGATCCGTCGGATTCTCCAATCCCAAGGAAATTACACCTTATTTGAAGCTATCAACGGAAAAGAAGCCGTTGAACTTGCCAGAAAAGAGTTGCCAGACCTGATGATTCTGGACCTGATGATGCCTGAAATGGACGGATTTTCGGTAATGGATGCTTTACAAACGAATCCAGCAACAGCCCAAATCCCGATCATTGTCGTCACGGCAAAGGAATTGACGCCGGCAGAGAAAAGCCGCCTGAAAGGCCACATCCAATCTTTGATGCAAAAAGGTGATTTTATGAGCGACGAGCTGCAGGATGAGGTGCGGGCGTTGCTCGGATAATTATTGGATTTAGATTGGAAAAATGAAACCAGCCAGCCGTTTTAAGGGAATTCAATCTGCATTGGCATCGGCGGTCTTCCTGGGAATGGCGCCGATATTTGGAAAACAAGCCATCCTGTTTGGTTTCCAGCCAATGGCGGTTGTCTTCTTCCGGACGGGGATCGCATTCCTGCTGATCCTGGGATTAATGGCAGTTTTTAAAAGAAAATTCTTTTATATCTATCCGGTCGGATTGATTGGGTGTGTTCTGGCAGGCGTGGTAAATGGTCTTGGCTCGATTTTCTATTACGTCGGCCTCAGCCGGCTGAATGCAAGCGTAGGCCAGCTCATTTATTCTTTTTATCCCCTTTTCCTGGCTTTCTGGCTGCTCTTAGATCGCCAACCGATCAAGCGTTTAACCATCTTGCGCCTGCTGCTGGCAGTGCCTGGTGTAATTTTATTGATCAGCGCCAGCCATACCTCAATCGACCTGGTTGGGGCATTATTTATGTTCGTGTCGGCAGTGCTATACGCGCTCCACCTGCTCATCAACCAACGCGTGCTGTATGAAGTGCCTGCCCCAACCGTAACTTTGTACACCCTTTTAGCGATGAGCGCGACCGTTACCCTGGCGTTCTTTCTGTTCGATGGAACGATGCCGGCAGCTAATTTGAACTGGTGGCCAATACTTGGAATGGCATTAATCACGTTCTTCTCCAGGATCACGCTGTTCCTGGGAGTGAAACATTTAGGGGGGCTACAGACAGCCATCCTCGGCCTGGGTGAGCTGCTGATCACGGTCTTGCTCGCTCATTGGTGGCTGGGAGAGAGTTTGACCCCGTTCCAATGGGGAGGGGCACTGCTATTAATCTTGAGCATGTTCCTGGTAGGGTTCGATAAGTATTCCCCCACCAAGAGATACACCAGCGGATGGCTGTCCTGGTTAAATCCGCCGGAGATCAGCCCGACCGATCTACAATCGCCGCCTTGATGAGAAGAAAAGTTGTAGGATCAAACGGCCAAGTTGTCAAATATCCTCTCGAGCTGGGCGCGAAAAGTGGAAATATCAGGGCAGGTTAATAAATTTCGCAGGATAACCGGATCAAGAGCGTAAGTCCTCAGGTAGCCTTTCAAGAATTTGCGAAACAGAATCACCCCGCGGTCCCCATAGAAATCAAGCATCTGGGTGAGATGCTCGAAGACCATCTGCCTGACGAATGGGATTGGCACATCCTGACGATCCAGGCGCGCAAATATCCAGGGGTTGTCCAGGGCAGAACGCCCGATCATGACCCCATCGCAGCCTGTCTCGCTCTTCATCTGGTCGATATCTGAAACCGAGCACACGTCTCCGTTCCCAAGCACCGGTATGCTGACTTTTTTCTTGATCTCAGCTATGGTGTTCCAATCAGCCTGGCCGGTATAACCCTGGACCTTCGTCCTGGCATGGACTGCTATGAGGCTGCCTCCGTTATCCTCGATGATGTGCGCCACTTCCAGGTAATTTTTACTGGCCTCATCCCAACCGAGGCGGATCTTGCCTGTCACCGGGACCGGCATGGAACGGGTCAGCTTGCGGAAAATCTCAGCAATTTTTTGCGGGTTGCGAAGGAGTCCTGCACCAGCCCCCCTCCCAGCGACATCCTTTGAGGGACAGCCCATGTTGACGTCGAGAATATCAGGAGCATATTCAAGCAGGCGATATCCAGCCTCCACAAGGCGGTCGGGGTCGTCATCGAAGATTTGAAACACGACCGGGCGTTGGTCCTCATGATATAACAGGCGCGGGCGAACGGACTGAAGCCCATTAACCACGTCGATGGCATTCACAAATTCGGTATAGCTCATCGCCGAACCAAGCTGCCACGTAAGAGATCTGAATGGAAGGTCGGATACACCGTCCATAGGTGCGAGAACCAGATCGCCAAAGATTGGGATATTCCTAACTGTAAAAATGGGAGTACTATTCTTTAAGCGTTCCATAATAACGATGAAGATCCAGAGATTCAACAGGTTTATACTCTAAGCAAAACGTACTAGAGTGTTGTAATATTATAATCATCAAGAACCTAAACCTCAATTGCCCTCTTTAATGAAGATTAATGGAGAATTCCATGATTGAGTTTATCAAGGATAACTTTATCGTCACCACCGATAAATCAAAATTAGATTTAAAAACCATCCACGAATTTCTATCAACCCAATCCTACTGGGCTCAGAATCGGCCTTATGAAATCGTCGAAAAAGCTGTGGAACATTCGATGTGTTTCGGCGTATATGATGGAGAGAGATTGGCCGGTTTTGCCAGGATCGTGACCGACTACGCAACGTTTGCATGGTTGTGTGATGTGTTTGTGCTGCCCGAGTACCGCGGCATAGGGCTCGGCAAATGGCTGATAGAAAGTATCGTGGCGCATCCGGAAATCAAGAGCATCCGGCGGTTGCTGCTCGCCACGCGTGATGCCCACGAGCTGTATCATCAATACGGCAGCTTTGAAAAATTGAGAAATCCTGAACGTTGGATGGAAAAATTCAACCCGCAGCCTTACGAAATACTCGATGAGAAAAAGGAAGAAAATAGATCCCAGTGAAATATTAGCAAATTCTGCAAAGTTGCTCTAAAATTACTCTAGCTTTTCTCCGATCCGGACACCATGCCGCGGAAAAAAGCACCCAGAAGTTGCATTTGTCCATCCCCATCAGGCGATCGTTCAATCAACAAACAATTGATAATTTGACGAGGAAACTATGGCAACCCATAAATATTCAATCGGCGTTGATTTTGGGACTGAGTCAGGCCGATCAGTCCTGGTCGATGTTTCTAACGGACAGGAAGTAGCATCTTCAGTCCATAAATATGCCAACGGCGTTATCGACGAGGTCCTGCCCGGAACGACCATTCGCCTGGATCCGGATTGGGCGCTGCAAGACCCCAACGACTACCTGGAAGTGTTCAAGACGACCATCCCGGCGGTTTTGAAAGAATCAGGCGTCGATCCGGCTGACGTGATCGGTATCGGGATTGATTTTACTGCCTGCACGATGCTTCCTACCAAAGCGGACGGAACGCCGCTAGTTTTCGACACGAAATGGCGCAATAATCCTCACGCCTGGGTTAAATTATGGAAACATCATGCGGCACAGCCCGAGGCAAACAAACTCAACCAAATTGCGAGCGAAAGAGGGTTTTCATTCCTCGACCGGTACGGGCGCAAAATTAGCTCGGAGTGGTTTGTCCCCAAAGTATGGCAAATCCTCGACGAAGCCCCAGAGGTATACCAGGCTGCAGACCGGCTCATCGAAGGAGCGGATTGGGTAATATGGCAGTTGACCGGCATTGAAACTCGCAACAGCTGCACAGCAGGCTACAAAGCGATCTGGTCCAAACGCGAGGGGTTCCCAGAAAAAGCGTTTTACAAGGCGCTCGATCCGCGCCTGGAAAACCTGGTCGACGAGAAGATGTCGCGCAAAATCACACCGTTAGGGCAGCGCGCCGGCGGATTGACCGAACAAGCAGCCGAATGGACCGGCTTGCTCCCTGGGACGGCGGTGGCGATCGGCAACGTGGACGCTCACGTGGCCGTGCCGGCGGCGACCGTGACTGAACCTGGCCGGATGGTGATCATCATGGGTACATCAAACTGCCACATGGTGCTTGGAAAGGACGAGATCGTCGTTCCTGGAATTTGCGGTTACGTTGAAGATGGAATTATTCCCGGTTTCTTCGGCTTCGAGGCCGGACAAAGCTGCGTAGGGGACCACTTCGCGTGGTTCGTTGAAAACTGCGTTCCAGCGCGCTACGAACAAGAAGCCGCCCAACTGGGAATTGACATCCATGCATTGTTGGAGAAAAAAGCAGCCTTGTTAAAACCCGGCGAAAGCGGCCTGGTGGCGTTAGACTGGTGGAATGGCAACCGGAGCGTGCTGGTTGACGTCGATTTGACCGGATTAATGATCGGAATGACGCTGGCGACCAAACCGGAGGAAATGTACCGTGCCCTGATCGAGGCAACGGCCTTTGGAACGCGCGTCATTGTGGATGCATTCATCGCCAACGGGGTGAAAGTTGATGAAATTGTGGCCACGGGAGGTCTACCCGACCGCAACCATTTGTTGATGCAGATTTACTCGGACGTGACCGGTAGAGCAGTTAAAGTCACGGCTGCAAAACAAACCCCTGCGGTTGGATCGGCTATGTTTGGGGCTGTGGCGGCGGGGAAAGCTGCGGGCGGATACGATTCAATTACTGAGGCCAGCAAGAACATGGCCCATTTGCGAGACGAGGTTTACACGCCCAACCCTGAAGCGAAAAAAGTGTACGATCGCCTGTTTGCGGAATACCTCCAACTGCACGACTATTTCGGTCGGGGCGGAAACAATGTGATGAAGCGTCTCAAGGCTTTGAAAGCCGAAGTATTGCACGAGAAATAAAAGAATAATGATCAAAACAGAACAACTTACTAAAACGTTTTCATTGGGGAAGAAGGCGCAGCCAATCCGGGCTGTTGAGAACCTGAATCTGGAAGTCGAAGAAGGGGAAGTGTTCGGCTTCCTGGGACCAAACGGGGCTGGGAAAACGACCACCGTTCGCATGCTATCCAGCCTGATCAGCCCGACATCAGGGCGAGCCGTAATAAACGGATTCGAACTGGGCAAGGACGATCAGAAAATCCGCGAAACGATCGGCATTTTGACGGAGACGCCGGGGATGTACGACCGTTTAAGCGCGGATCGCAATCTGAATATCTTTGCCCGGCTCTACCGTGTGAAAGACGTTCCGGGCCAGGTGAGCAAGTATTTGCACATGCTTGGCCTGTGGGACCGGCGGTTCGACGAAGTCGGCAGTTTCTCGAAAGGGATGCGCCAAAAACTGGCCATCGCACGAGCCCTGATCCACGAGCCCAAGATCCTGTTCCTGGACGAGCCGACCAGCAGCCTGGACCCCGAAGCAGCAAAAATGGTGCGCGATTTCATCGAGGAATTGAAAAAAGAAGGGCGGACCATTTTCCTGTGCACCCACAACCTGGATGAGGCAGACCGCCTGTGCCAAAGGATTGGAATTTTCAAATCTCACCTGATCACGGTTAACACGCCGGAAGCGCTGAGGAACCAGTTGTTCGGACGCCAGGTCGTTTTTCACCTGAAGGCGGTGAATCCAGCCTGGATTAGCCTGATTAAGAACCTGCCGTTTGTAAAGGATGCAAACTGCGTTGACAATATGGTTGAGGTCAGCTTAACCGATCCTGAAAATCAAAACCCTGTAATCGTACGTAAGCTGGTGGAAGCCGGCGCTGATATCCAGTTTGTCGGCCAGCTGCGCCATTCGCTGGAAGACATTTATATCCAATTGATCCACCAATCATAAGGGCTGCAATGGACAGAATCCAAACCATAATCGGAAAAGAATGGGCTGAGGTCTTCAAAAACCGGCTGGTTTTGTTTACAGTAACGCTTCTGCCCATCCTGCTTACAGCCATGCCGCTGCTCGTGTTGAATAGCACCAAGGGAACTTCCATACCAGGCCCGAACACGACCGACCTGACGGCGACTTTCGGAAGTGTGTGCGCCGGGATTCCGGTCCAGGACTGCATGCAGGTGTACCTGGCAAATGAATTCCTGCTGTTGTTCATGATCCTGCCGGTCATGATCCCAATTACCATCGCCGCTTATTCGATCGTAGGTGAAAAGACCACCCATAGCCTGGAACCCCTGCTAGCAACCCCGATCACTACCTTCGAGCTGCTGGCAGGAAAAACCCTGGCTGCGGTCATCCCAGCAATCGTTGCGACGTGGGGGTGCTTCTTCATATTTATTCTCTTGTTGCCAGTCGTGGGCGTAAGCAAAGCAGTCATCTCTTACATTACCGGTCCCACCTGGATGCTGGCTGTCTTGATTATTGGACCACTTATGGCGGTCCTGGCAGTCAATTTTGCGGTGATCATCTCTTCACGTGTGAATGATCCACGCGTTGCCGAACAATTTTCAGTCGTCTTGCTGCTCCCGATTTTAATCGTGCTTTTCGGCCAGATTGCAGGAATTGTTTCGGTCAATTTACAACTAGTCCTCATCGCAATCGTGGCATTTATCCTGATAGATATTGGTGGAATTTATCTGGGGTCTACGCTTTTTCAGCGCGAGACGATATTAACGAGATGGAGATAATGAAGCATGTTTCACAAAAATAGGATGGTTTTCAAGATTTGTTTCGTCCTGATCCTGGCTGCGATCGCAGTATCACCTGTCTTTGCACAACAGGATGAATACCGCCTGGGGCTGAACAAAATCGTCGGATTCAGCAGCGGAGACCAGATTCGCGGCTCAATGAACCTGTACGTCATTGGCCCGGCGGAAAACATTCAATCTGTCAAATACACCATTGATGGAAAAGTGGTAACTGAGGTGACCCAACCACCATTCACGGCATCCTTCCAGACGGCATCATTCGATTTTGGATACCACGATCTGAGCGCAGTAGTTCAAACAAAGGATGGGCGTACGGTCGAAACCGCCATTCGCAAATTTAAATTTGCGACGGCTCAAGAAGAATCGTCGAATGTTCTCAACTTCCTCGGCCCCTTATTGGGACTCGTCGTGCTCGTACTTGGATTGGGATTTGTGTCTCAAATGATCCTGTTTCGGAATAAAATTAAGACGTTGCCGCCAGGCACCCAGAGGGAATACGGATTCAGAGGCGGCACGATCTGCCCAAACTGCAAGCGACCCTATGCGTTTCATTGGTGGAGCCCGAATCTATTGACTTCGAAATTTGACCGGTGCGATTTCTGTGGTAAATTCGCCCTGGCACGTCATTATTCTATAGAAGAGCTGCGCAAGGCTGAGCAGAACGAAATCCAGAGCTTTGATGTTTCGGAAACCATCGTGCAAAAAAGCGAAGAAGAAAAACTGAGGGAAATGCTCGAGCGGTCGAAATATTCTGACCATTAGGAAAAAAACTGGATCTTTGGGTTTTGGCGTGGTTTCAACCACGGCAACACACAAAGGGCCCAGAAACAACAAAAGAACCGGCTGCGGGGCTATGTTATACTAATGGTTGGAACCATTTCTTTTGGGATGAGGAGTTTATGAAAAGAGATTTCATTTCGATCTGCGACTTCAGTCCGGACGAACTGCAATCCATGTTGGATCTTGCAGTCCAACTGAAGGCTGAATGGAATAACGGGGGAAACCCGCCCCTTTTCAAAGGCAAGACACTGGCAATGATCTTTCAAAAACCGAGCCTGCGCACCAGGGTCAGCTTTGAAATGGCTATGCGACATATGGGCGGAGATGCCCTGTACCTTTCGCCTAACGAAATCAGCCTGGGTCAGCGCGAATCGGTGGCAGATGTTGCCCGCGTGTTATCCGGATACGTTGACGCACTGATGGCGCGCGTTTTCGAACACCAGCATGTGATCGAACTGGCGAAATGGGCCGACGTGCCTGTCATTAATGGCCTGAGCGATTTCGACCACCCCTGCCAGGGCATGGCAGACGCGCTCACAATTATCGAAAAGTTTGGTTCCTTAAAAGGCCTTAACGTTACATTTATCGGAGATGGAAACAACGTGGCAGTTTCCTTGATGCATATTTGCACTAAGTTAGGCGCCAATTTTACAATCGCAAGCCCGGAAGGCTACGATCTAAAACCTGAAGTCGTGGCGGACAGCCAGCAATTTGCGGCTGAAAGCGGAGCTGCGATCCACGAGCTGCGCGATCCGCACGAGGCCGTGAAAAATGCCGACGTAATTTACACGGATACGTGGACCAGCATGGGGCAGGAAGCAGAGACCGAAAAACGCAAGAAAGTGTTTCCCCCATACCAGGTGAACGCCCGGCTCGTTTCAGAAGCGCGTTCAAACGTAATCGTAATGCATTGCCTTCCGGCTCACCGGGGCCAGGAACTGACGGATGACGTGGCTGACGGCCCCCATTCGGTGATCTTCCCCCAGGCCCACAACCGTTTGCACGCCCAAAAAGCCATTCTCGTTCGATTGTTAATAGGATAAATCTATGCTGACGCGCGAATATATCGAAATCGAAGAGGAATTCGGAGCCCACAACTATCGTCCCTTAGACGTTGTACTTGAACGGGGAGAAGGAGTTTGGGTTTATGACGTGGATGGAAATCGATATCTGGATTGTTTAAGCGCGTATTCGGCCCTTAATCAGGGCCACGTGCACCCAAAGATTTTAAATGCGATGGTCGAGCAAGCTCAGAAGCTTACCCTGACCTCGCGCGCATTCCGAAACGACCAGCTTCCCCTGCTCTATAAACAGCTCTCAGACCTGACAGGCTATGAAGCGGCTCTCCCGATGAACAGTGGGGCTGAGGCCGTAGAGACAGCTCTGAAGATCGCACGCAAATGGGCGTACACGGTCAAAATGGTGCCCCGGCACAAAGCTGAGATCATTGTGGCGAACGGTAATTTTCACGGTCGAACGATTTCGATCGTGTCATTTTCCAGC
Source organism: Anaerolineaceae bacterium (assembly GCA_035543095.1). Taxonomy (GTDB): domain Bacteria; phylum Chloroflexota; class Anaerolineae; order Anaerolineales; family Anaerolineaceae; genus UBA700. Next base: position 19,271 of record DATKKB010000012.1, read on the forward strand.
GAGCCGGCTTACCGGGAAGATTTTGGACCTTTCACTCCCGGTTTTGTTTCGGTGCCGTATGGCAATGTAAAAGCAATCGAAGCTGCCATAACTGCCAATACGGCTGCGGTGATGCTGGAACCGATCCAGGGCGAAGGCGGCGTCATCGTACCGCCGGCTGGTTATCTTAATCAAGTCAGCAAAATATGCAAACAACAGGACGTGCTATTTATTGCTGACGAAATCCAGACCGGCCTGGGCAGGACAGGTAAATTGTTTGCCTGCGAGTACGAAGGCGTCCGGCCTGACCTGATGGTCCTGGGCAAGGCCTTATCGGGGGGATTCTACCCGGTGTCAGTCGTTCTGGCAGATCATCCGATCATGGGGATTCTGATTCCCGGAGAACACGGCTCAACGTTTGGGGGAAATCCGCTCGCTGCGGCCATTGCCCGGGCGGCGCTTAACGTGATTGTTGAAGAACACCTCATTGAAAATGCAGCCGAACTGGGTGAATATTTTATGGACCTGCTTGCCGAAATACCGAGCAGACACATCAAAGAAGTGCGGGGAAAAGGATTGTTGATTGGCGTAGAGCTAAAACCGGAAGCGGGTGGGGCGCGCCGATTTTGTGAGGCTTTGATGACGAAAGGGATTCTGGCAAAGGAAACGCACGAACATGTTATCCGGTTCGCGCCCCCACTGATAATCGATAAACCCACAATCGATTGGGCAGTAAACCAAATTCGCGACGTATTGACCACAGCTTAGGTAAGCTCCTGGTCAGGAGGGGCATATGGATCGAAAAGCCAAGATCGTTGCGACGCTCGGCCCAAGCAGCCAGGATGAAGGCACCTTGCGTG
>DATKKB010000013.1:0-3531 GCA_035543095.1 Anaerolineaceae bacterium
GACGCACGACGCCTTGACAGGACTCCCGAATCGGGCGCTGTTGGCAGACCGGTTCAGTCAGGCTTGTTCGCGCGCACAGCGGCGCAACAAGTCATTCTCGGCCCTGTTTCTTGATCTGAACGGATTCAAGCAGGTGAACGACGCTTATGGTCACGAAGTTGGCGACCAACTCCTCAAATCCATTGGAACCTTGCTAAAGGAGTGCACCAGGGACGAAGATACGGTGAGCAGAATCAGCGGCGATGAATTCGTCGTCCTACTGGAAGATACGCCCTACAAGAATGCGGAAAAGGTGGCGCAGAAAATTCACAACAAGATGGCACTGCCGATGTTTGTCCAAGGCGTAGAGCTGAATGTGGGTCTGAGCATAGGCATTGCGGCTTATCCGTACGAAGGCATAACGATGAGCGAATTGCTAATGAAAGCGGATGAAAGGATGTACGCAGTCAAAGCGCAAAGCAAAGCGGCTCTGGCAGAACGCACGGACGAATGAATGTACTCGGTCCCGATCTCCGCTCGGGATGATGTGCGACAGCAAGGGCCGATGGATTCAGTTGCCTTCTTAGCGAACCTCGAATGCGGCCATTCCCAAAACCTTGCCCCTTTCATCGACGACCTTGACCTCCCACGGCCCCATCATGATGCGGTCAATGAATTTGCTGGAGGCAGCTTTATAAGTGTTCCGGCCGATCGGAATCCTGGCGTGCGCCATGCGCTTGCCATTCCAGTACCAATCGTGAAAGAGGACCTGCCCCTTCAGGCCGGCGGTTTCCATGAACAGATAAACACGAATCAGCCCCTTATCATTCATGGGGATCACCGTGCCGAGGGTGTCGACCGGTTCGTCCTCGATCACTTTACTGGTCAGCAGGACACGCTTGACGCTCCTGGAAAGAATAGAAATCGGCGCCCGGGGCAAACCGGTATCGCCGACTGTCCCGGCTTGTTTTGGCGCCACGGCAAGCGGCTTTCGCGGCGCTTCGGGCGTCTTGGTCTCGCCCCTCTTGGGGGCCATCGCGACGACCGGAGGTCCTGCGGCAGCCGCCCTACCGGCTGGCAGCTGTGCAGAGGGGGCAACTAACGCCGACGCCGCCTCATCGGAACGAGGAACCAGAGGAGTTTCGCCGGAAGTCTTGAGCGCATGCCGTCCTGCCCAGATCAGGCCGGCCAGCAGCACCAGGGCTATGGAAAGCACCCCAAAAATCCGGCGCCAGTGATACACGATGACTTCTCGAGGGCTGGAGTCTTCGGCCCGTTCGATCGATTGGGGGTTATTGATGCGAATAACAACTTTCTTGGACATGGTCGGCCAACCGGGCAGCGAAATTCAAAGGGCGCGAAGGAGAACAACGTCTCTAATAAAGATGGGGCATCTTACGTCACCGGAGACCGAAAAGACAGGCTGAAGACCCGGTATGGAGACCCTGTTGCCATTATCCTGTCCGCCGGCGGCAAATCACGCAGGCGAGCTTCGGCGCCTCGGCGATGGTTGCACCCTCAACGCCAAACGTCGGTCTGTAACGTCATTTTTTTAGCTTATAGATCAATAAGTTGCGCAAATACACCCCGCGTGCGTCGGTTATGGGCGACAGTTTGAATGGGCCGTCGCACCATGATGGACCGCCATTCCACGGCCTAAGCGTGTTGGCACAAGTATTGCCAATATGAGTACTTGATTAACTACTGCGGCATTCAAATCGGGATTTTCATTGAACCGCGGGGTTAGCAGCACGCGCCGCCCGAGGCGTGACCGTCCCCTGGTGATCGGAAACCGGAACTAAAGCCGGTTGCCGTCGGCAATTTGAATCGATGAGCTAACCCGCTGACGCAGGTTTGATCCATAGACGGAGAGATTGTCGTGGCCGCATCGTTCCAACAGAGTAAAGAGGAGAAATCTTTATATGACTAATTCCCTACCCAATCTAAAAGGAGTCAGAATGTCAAGACCCGGCTTGCAAGGTACGCTGTTAGCGATCTTGTTTGCATTCGTGCCTTTTCTGGCTCAAGCTACAACTGATGCGGATATGCAATTACTCCTCAGCGAACACAATAAAGCCAGACAGCAGGCTAGTAAGCCAGTCCCGGCATTATGCTTGAACCAGCAACTGATTACAGCGGCTGAAAGACATTGCCAGGACATGCTATCCAGAGGGTATTTCGATCATTACGCCCCTGCTCCGGCTCCCTATGGCACTGATCCTGATCAACGCATGAGGGCGGCAGGATATCCTGTGGGAAATTGGGGTGAAAACATTGCCTGGGGTCAGAGAAGCGTCGCCGAGGTCATGCAGGACTGGGAGAATAGCTCAGGTCATTACGCCAATATCGTGAGCCCCTATGTTCAAGAAGTTGGTTTCGCCAGATGCGGAGCCAATAATTATTGGGTAGCCGATTTTGCTGCCCCTGCATCGGGCGTCACCCACTGCATTACCAGTACGACTACAGGCACGACCACAACCAATCCATCCAATACAACGACCACGACCACTGCCGTTGCCGCCGCCAAGGCCGCCGGCCTCGCGACGTACAACAGCTGCAAAAATTACCGCAACGTATGGCACTTCGACGCTGCCAAGAAAGTGTATTTTATCTTCTGGACTCAAGGTGCCACAGCGAGTCAAAATGGCTGTTACAGATTTAATCCGACCACAGGCGCCATGTCCCACTTGGTCCTGAACAAAAAGACGGGGGCATATACGTTCGTTGCTAGTTGAGGGCGCAATCAAACCGTAATTGCACCCGGGCGTCGCGGCGGATTTATCCTTAAGTACTTTCGTCAGGTCAATGCTGCATGCGGCCTCCCCTGCACAGTCGCTATTACGCGTTTCAAGGCGGATAGCGCTAGCGGAGAGGCCGCACCGTTTAGCTGGGGGGCTATCGGAGGAATCGCCCGCGTTGAGATTCACGCAATGCGGCGCCAGATTTCACATGGGACATCGAAACCTGTACGCCACCCGCCGAAAACCGTTGCCCAGCCACCGCGAATGATGCATACCACTGCCTTCCGCGACCATCGCAGCGCCGAAAGTCGCGTCGCTATGGCGACAGCGCGATCTTTGCGATAGCGCACGAGTCTGATTTGTTGTTATAGTGGTGCCTGTAACCGAATACCCATTCATACAAGAGGTAATTGATGGAATCACAGGCATTCAAGCTGTTTCTGGCGTTCATCGGAATTATGGCGGTCGGGTTCATTATCGTCGCCACCACCAGGGAAACCCAACAGGAAAAAGTCCAGGGCGCTTTTCTGCAAACCTCCAGCCTACTCAGCAACTTGGCGCTGGACAAATGCACCGCGGCGGTCAAGCAAGAGGCCGGCACGCATCCTTACACCCCCAGCGAATCGGACAGCGATCATCTCACCTATGTCAAACTGATTTGGAAGAATGTCGGCGCTGTCAAACAGGCAGAGTGCAGATATGTCATGGATCAGGGCATCACGCTGCTGAAAATCGATGACCGCACGGTCATTGCGAAAGAGGTTGCTCCGACCGTTCCGGGAGCGAGCGCCAAACCCGTCCATCATTGAGC
>DATKKB010000014.1:0-5694 GCA_035543095.1 Anaerolineaceae bacterium
GCCCAAAAACGCCAATTGATTGAATGGTTGGTTGATCGGGTGATTGTGTCAGATAACGATGTGGAAATTCGGTATGTGGTTCCTACCCATCCAGAAGATCCACACATCCCTTTTTGTCAATTGCGTTCAGACTATCGAAACGTTTTTCTCCGATGAGAAAAGCCGCGGATTTCATCTGGAAAAAAGCCATTTGGCCGATCCAGAGAGACTCAGCACGCTGATGATTGCCGCTTGCCCGGCATACTTGTGGATCATCCACCGTTGGCCTGTCCTGGCCGACAGGGAAAAACACTCAAAAATGGCGACCAATCCCCGCCGTCCAGAGCACGCTTTGTTCGGCGGCTTTCTGCTGAACCACTGTGCAAAACGCGATTTACAAAGCGTCACTATACAGGCGTACCTATTTATCTACAAGTCCGAAATTGGGATCGGGCGCAACATGAGCATCGCCAGCCAGACGAACCATATGATTTGACTCATCCCAAAAATACCCGTCAGACTGGTGAGCCCCGGGATCGTTGAGACGATGCCTACCAAACCCACGACCACGCCAAGATAATTGAGAAATTTGGGAAGCCCGCCAGTGCGTAAAGCAGCCCAACTGACCAACAGGGTCATTAAGCCACCTAGAATTTCGCCATTCCCATTTCCCAGTCCACTCGCTACGGTTTCAACTCCCTGCCAGGCCAACGCAGCTTGAGCAGGATCTTTGGCATAAAGCGCAACGGCGGGGGCAATACCAGCATTCGAGACCATGCCGCTGGCAATCAGCGAGCCGGCCCAGATAATTCCAATCGCGGTTGCCACCTGCATGATCGCTGGAGCGCCTTCTTTCAATCGATCGTAGAGCGCCAGGGCCAGCAGGATGAGAAAGACCCCGAAAATCACATACGTGATCAGGTTCAATGCGTAGATGACACCCTGTTTATCGACGACCAAGGCTACCTTCTGAGCTGGATCGACAATATTGGGGTAGTGCAGCACGAAGAGGAACAATACAATCCCCACCAGGTAGGCCACCGCCAGGTACAGCGCTGCGATGCCGCCCATTTTCTGAAAGTTTTTCATTTTTCCTCCTTTTCTGAATGATATTGGTGAATTTCTTTTATCTTCACGATAATTGATAGGAAAAGACATAAAGTTGTAAAACTTACTGATGTGTATTCCCGCCGTTGTTGACCGCTGAACTATTTTTGAGACCATGCAAAACATCGATGGAGCTACGGAGGGTAGTCGGCCCGCAACTTCATCATGGAAATCTCTGCCTGTAACGATAGGGGACGGGCGCCAATCAAGCCGATACAGCAGCGCGCAGATGCCACTTTTCGACGTTCACACCTTTGATTACCAGCCACAAGGGCAGCAACACTTCTCCCCAGAACGTGAACAGGGCGATGTTCACATCGAAGCTGGGGAACAGGAACGCCGCGAAGCTTTCGACCAGGTAACCCGCACAGCCAATGATCAACAAGATGCCCAGGATCCTGGGGAGGAAACCCGATTTGAAAACGAGGTAGCCCATGGGAAAGAGCCAGAGACCCCAAAAGATGCCAGCGATGCTGATGCCAAGCTGGTGCAAATCAAGAAAGAAGGGCACCAGGGCTTGAAGCTGATTGCCGGTGAATGCAGTCAAATGACCGGCGTCGTGCACCAGGAACAGGACGGCAAACTGATTGAGCTCATTGAGCATGGCGATGGGTACGCCGAGTAGCAGGAAGATGACCATCAACACGGCCATGCTGCGGTCGACCGGTTTGAGCAGCCGGTAAAGGCCCAGGACGACCAAGATGTTGACGATCTGGACGAGAAATGCAACCACTATGCCGAGGCGGAACAAGGTTTCGGAGGCCAGGATATGGTTGGCGATAGCCGCCGCATCTCCAGGGACCAGGATGCCGGAGGAGGTAAATATCCCAAGAAAACCAAGCGGGACCAGGGAGAGGTAAAGCCAGCCCGTAATATGGGCGGTTTTGTTGATGGACGTAGATTCGGTATGGTTGCTCATTTCGATTCCTTTAACGATCGATCGAAGGCCACGTTGTGGGGGACGGCTTCAGGGTTGGGCCACGTCCACGCAAACCAGACGATGAACGCCGTGCAAGCAATTTCGATAACGCTGAAAAAGAGGTAATAGACAGGTGGAAACGAGCCTAAGAACAATGTCGAGAATTGCACCAGCGTCATGATCGAACCGGCAATGATGTTAGCCCAACGAGTGGCCCTAAAGCCAAGAACCCTTGACAAGATCACCATAGAAATAGGTATTTCCATCAGGATTGCAGCCCCCAGCAGGAAAGTCGGGGTGATCTGCATACCTCCTACGTTTCCTGCCAGGTATTGCTTCAGGAACGATGGGTCCATCAAGCCCATGACGTCGCAATACAGATAATTGAACATTACGAATATCCACAACGTGGAAAGGATGGCCTTCCTTTCTTTCGTTATGGTTGGTTTTTGACTTGTGCTCATTTTCATTCTCCTTTTTCATGGTTATCTTATTCGGCCAACTAGCTGGGCAGGTTGATGCGGTTGACCGAAAGCAACGGAATTCCTAAATCGCGCACTTTTCTGAGCAAACCATACAACGCCGCCTGATCGACCACCGGCCCGGTCAAAAGCGTGTCGCCGTTGGCTTCGAGGGTGATAGCCAGGCCATCGAACCAGTCCATCCATTCGATCCGGAGGTGACCCTCGATCCTGATTTCGTAGACCGTCGACTGGCGGGGATACGGTTTTGGGTCGTGCGGATTTGACATACCTGTGTACCTTGTTTAGTCAGCATTTGTTGCTCGCGCCATTGACTTGATGCACAGGTACTATAGCGAAAATGAGGGGTTAATGAAAAGACCCGAAAGTGTTGTTGGGAGTATTGTTTTCAGAAATGGAATCGAGCTACATCAGGCCCAGCTCGCGAGCGCGCGCCACAGCTTCCGTGCGCCTTTTCACCTGAAGCTTGTCAAAGATGATCCGGCTGTGACCTTTGACCGTGTTCAAAGAGAGGAAGAGCCGCTCGCTAATCTCACGGTTCGAGAGCCCCTGGGCGATGAGGCGGAGCACTTCCAACTCGCGCTTGCTCAACGGCTCGATGTTTGTAGATTGATGATTGCTGATTGCAGATTGTTGCACGATCGACGGCAGTGGAAATGCAGCCAATAGTCTCTCTGAATAGTCAATCAGATGATGGCTCCGATCGCCTGGTTGCTTCTCAATTAACAATCTAAAATCAGCAATCAACAATCTCATCGGCTCGCCTTCATCCACGAAAGTACGGATAAAACCACCGGGCTGGCCCATCGCCAGGGCGGCGCCCAGAACCTGTATGGCCCCATCCGCTTCGCTAAGGGCGTTGAGAATTACCGCCTGTAGCGCCATCGCCTTAATGATTTCATCTTGCCAACCTCTGCCTTCCATCTCTTCGATGTAGGGAACTAGCACTGCCAGAGCTTGGGATGGGTGCCCCTGCGCCAGGTGTACGCGCGCCTGGCTGATAGGGAGTGCGTGGGATTGCGCCAGGTCGGCGGCTGAAGCCAGGTCCCCTTGTTGTAGGTAGGTGATCACCTGAGCAGCCGCAACGACAGGCGACTGGTCCATAAAATTATCCTGGCGCATCAGTTGACTGGTTTGCCCGAGGAGTTCGGCTGCGCTGGCCAAATCACCCCGGGCGAGCTTCACGCGGGAAAGGACCACGTCGAGGGCAACCGACCGCTCATTATTGGTTACCTGCTTTGCCAACCGGATCCCCTGTTGCGCGTGCTGCTCGGCGGTATCCAGCTCGTTCCATTCATAAAAAATCCGCGCCAGCCCAAGATGAGCCTCGCAAGCAGCCCATTGGTGGGCGTCGCCTGCCAATTGAAGGATGCGGTGGTAATTTTCGGCTGCTGCGTAGAGCTGGTTTTGGCCTTCTTGCACGTTACCCAGGCCGGAGGTAGCTGACATAAGAACGACGAGGTTTCCGGATGCCTGGCTGACCGATATGGCATCGCTATAAGCGCGTGCAGCCGCGTCTCGGTCACCTTGCAACTGGTAGGCAATGCCCAGTTTCCAGATGGTGGCCGTGCGGACGGCCAGGTTGTCAGGGCGCAAATATTCCAGGGCGCGTTGCGATTGTGAAATGATGGCATCCACCTGGTTTTGAAAAGCAGCCAGCAAAGCCCGGATAGCGGCAATGTGTCCGATGAGGTTGCGGGTGTCCGCGTCCGGTTCTTTGCCTTGCATAGCCATCTCGGCGGATTGCAGTTTTGGTTCGACGTCCTTCAATCGCCCGGCCATCGAACACGCGGATGCATACATCACCCACAAGGAAGGCCTGGAATCCAGCACCGCCGCCGGCTGCGCATCCAACCATTGAAGGACGGGCCCCAACGCGCCGCGAAATTGGAGGGGCATGCCATGTCCTTCGATCAGGCGCGCGACGCGGATGATATCCTGAGCGGCAGCGGCGTGATGAAATGCTTCGACCTCCAGGCCATTGTCTTCGTACCACTGGCTGGCGCGGAGATGATATTCGTTTACTCCATCCCGCTGCTGTTGATACAACCGCTGCAGTAGTAGATCCGCGAAGAGATGGTGATAGCGGTACCAGCGCCTCTCGTTGTCGAGGGGAACAATGAACAAATTGGTCCGCTCGAGCTTTTCCAGGATTTCCTGACCGGTTGCGGTGGGGTTGAGAAGAACGGCGTCACATAGTGATCCGCATAAGCGGTCGAGGATGGATGTTCGCAGCAGGAACGTTTGTATGCCTTCGGGCTGCTGCTGCAAGACCTCTTCAATTAAGTAATCCAGGATAAAGTGGTGGCTGCCAGTGAACGACTGAATAAAACTGGCGGTATGAGGGTGACTCTGCATGGAAAGCGCCGCCAATTGCAGGCCGGCAACCCAGCCTTCGGTGCGGCTGTCGAGCGCGGCTATCTCTTCAGAAGACAGATCAAGCCCCATTACCAGGTTCAGGAACTCGGCAGATTCTGCGGGAGTGAAAGCCAGATCCGCGGCGCGTAATTCTGTCAATTGACCTCGGGCGCGGTAACGGGCCAAAGGTAGCTGGGGATCCTCCCGCGTGGCGATGACCAGGTGCATCTGGGGAGGCAGGTGTTCGAGAAGAAAGGCCAGGGCATCCTCGATTGCTTTGGTGTGAATGACATGATAGTCATCAAGGACAAGAATAAAATCCTGTGGGACATTGGCGATTTCATTTAGCAGAGCCGTCAGGATCGAGTCGATGGGCGGCGGTTGAGGAGACTGGAGCGCGACTAGCACCCCTCCCCCAATCTTCGCTTCAACGGTCTGCAAAGCCGCGACGAGGTAAGTCAGAAAACGAGCGAAGTCGTTATCCCCTTCGTCCAGTGACAGCCAGGCTGCCTTTCGGTCGCAACTAAAAAGCCATTCGCTAACCAGCGTGGTCTTGCCAAAGCCGGCCGGGGCAGAGACGAGCGTCAATTTGCGCCCTGGACGAAGACCATCGTTCAATCGCTCGATCAAGCGTGGGCGATCGACAATCCTGGGTCGGGGCGGGGGAATATACAGTTTTGTGGTAAGGACTGTCGCGGGCATACCTTCATTATAGGGCAATAGAGGTAGCTTGTTACATTCGGACCAGTTGAAGTGTTTGTCCCAAGATTGGTAGGCGAATTGGGAAAAATCGGCCAGGCAGTTTTTCTCCATGAAAGAGGATGGTGGGCTAAGCCACACCCACTCCAG
>DATKKB010000015.1:0-16572 GCA_035543095.1 Anaerolineaceae bacterium
GAAGCCACTGCCGATCTGCTCACCCAACCCAAGCCGATCGAAACCCCGCTAAAGGCGATGAGCGGCGTGGAATTGCAGGAAAAAATCGGCCTGGTGCCGATCCTGCGCGCCGGGTTGGGGATGGTGGAAGGGGTATGGGAGCTGATGCCCACTGCCGAAGTGTGGCACATCGGATTGTATCGCGACGAACACACCCTCAAGCCGGTGCAGTATTACAACAAACTTCCCGTCGAGCCAACCGTGACGGTATGCCTGATCCTCGACCCGATGCTGGCAACCGGCGGCTCAGCCGTCGCTACCGTTGAAATTCTCAAGAATTGGGGCGTTTTGAAAATCAAATTTGTCGGATTGATCGGGGCGCCCGAGGGAATCGAGAACTTGAGCAAACATCACCCGGATGTGCCGATCCACCTGGCGGCGATTGACGATCACCTGAACGAACGTGGATACATCGTGCCCGGGTTGGGAGACGCCGGCGACCGGCAGTTCGGAACCGGTTGATTTCGATATGAAAATTCTGGCGGAAATTATCGCCAGAATTTTTTTGTCGAAATTATAAAGGCTAACCCCCAATCTGGGTCATGCAGCGGTTTCCAGGGTGGGCATTGAAAAGATCGTAGCCGCGCGGCTTGTTGCGTACAGCCTGGTAAAGCAGGGGCAGCACCGGTTCTCCCCGGCGGATGGCGCCCAGAACGTTAACTTCCCCATCATTCATGAGGCAGGGACGCAAGAAGCCGTCCGCTGTCAACCGCAGGCGGTTGCAGCTTTCGCAAAACTTCTCGCCGAGGGCCGAGATAATTCCAATCTCACCTGGCGCACCGGGGACTCGGTATTGCTGAGCCGGCCCGCTGCCGATCGATTCCCGGCTCACCGGCTGTGCGCCCAGGGGCTGTAACAGGTCCTGAATTTCCCGGACAGAAAGATAGCATTCCTCTGGAGCCGGAAAACCTTCTCCCCACGGCAGTTGGTTGCGGATTGGCATCAGCTCGATGAAGCGGACGTGCCAGGGATGCTCCAGGCTAAGGCGGGCCAGCGCTAAGATCTCGCCGTCATTGATGCCCTTCAAGGCAACTGCATTAATCTTTAGGGGAGCCAGTCCGGCCTGGTCGGCGGCTTCCAATCCTTTCCACGCTTTATCAAACGAACCCCCGCGGGTGATACGGGAATATTTTTCAGGCTGGAGCGTATCCAGGCTGACGTTGACGCGCTTCAAGCCAGCATCAACCAGCGGCGCCGCCAGTCTATCCAGCAGCAGGCCGTTGGTGGTCAGGCTGATATCCTGGATGCCGGGTACGACAGAAAGCATGCGCACGAACTGGACCAGGTCCTGGCGGACCAACGGCTCGCCGCCAGTCAGGCGGATCTCGGTGATGCCTTCGGATGCACAGGCTTTGACCACTTCCAGGATTTCTTCAAAGCGCATGATCGCCTTGTGCGGCTGCCAGGTTATTCCGGCAGGCGGCATGCAATAGACGCAGCGCAAATTGCAGCGGTCGGTGACGGATATACGCAAGTAGGTGATTTTCCGGCCTAAAGGATCGACGAGCATGAGAAAATATCCTGTAATGACATGCCAATAAGATCGAAAGGTATTTTACCTGATTTCTGAAGACGATGTAGGGGCGAAGCAGCCGTAAAATGACCGCCAGGGTCGGCAAAAATGATATCCGGCTGCTTCGCCCCTACATCCTCGCAATTATCCTACCATCCTTGTCATGGCTATGCGAAGAAAAGCAACCGGCAGGCCGAGCGCCAGGTGCAGAACAAGGCCAATCCCAAAAACGGTGGCAAGCGAATGCACGACCGATTCGAGACCCGGGGCCAGATTCATAGTCATCCATTCGCCTGCCCCTGCCAGCAAAGCCAAGCCGGCCAGGAGCCCAACCACCAGCACCACTGGCAACCAGGCGCGCCGGTCGGACGGAGATGGCAACATCATGCTGCTGATCGTGAAAGCCAGGTAAAACCACAGCCAGAAGTCAGGCAGGTCCGGCAGGGCTGCCAGCGCAGAGCCCACCTGTTCCCACTTGCTGGCAGCCGCCAGGTCGAACAGGGGCGCGATGCCGAGCTGGTTAATACCCATGGCCGCCACAACCGCCCCGCCGACAACCAGCGGAGCTGCCCCAATCAATGTATCCCGAAAAACGTCGGTTTGAGCAGTTTCGACGTACCCCAGGCGAAGGCGGGCCTTTACCGTCACCTGGGGAATGAGCGAAAATCGATGCGTCCGCACCTGCAGTAGTTTCGCCACCACAAAATGGCTGGCTTCGTGCAGCAGGACTCCTGGCAGGAACAGCAGGGCAAACAGGGTCAGCGCCAGGTTGAGCCGGCGCGTCAAAATGTAAAACAACAATTGAATTTCCTGGTGTAGCCAGCGCTGAACGACCAGGAATAAACCCAAGGAGGCCAGCAGCCAGAGCAGGCTATTTGCCAGGCTGGAGGTCACTTCGCGGCAGCTTCGACGATCTTGGTAAATTCAGCCGGCTTGAGACTTGCACCTCCAACCAGGGCGCCATCGATCTCGGGCTGGCCAAAGAACTCGCCTGCATTGCCGGCAGTGACCGAGCCGCCGTAGAGAACGCGCGTGCCCTGGGCAATCTCACGGCCAAACAGGGCGATCAGGGCCGGGCGGATCACGTCAGTCACGACTGCATTGGCCTGGACGCCGCTGGAGGCTCGCCCAGTGCCGATGGCCCAGACCGGTTCGTAAGCAATCACAATCGCACCAGCCTGGTCAGCCGGGATGTCTTTCAGGCCTTCCATCGTCTGCCGAATAAGGACTTCGGAGGTCTTTCCGGCTTCATTCTCCGCCAGGGTCTCGCCGATGCACACGATCGGAACCAGCCCGATGCCTAGGGCAGCCTTGGCCTTCTTGTTGACGCTTGCGTCGGTTTCGGCGAAGTAAGTGCGCCGCTCGGAATGGCCGATGATGACGTACTGGCAGAACTCCTTGACCATAGCGGGGGACAGCTCGCCGGTATAAGCTCCAGAGGCTTCCCAGTGCAGATTTTGGGCTCCCAGGCCGATCTCCGTACCGACCAGCATGGCTTTCAAGGCCATTAAAGACGTGGCTGGAGGACAAAGTACACGCTCGACGGACGGCACGACTTGCAGGCCGGGCAGTAGTTCCGCCACCAACAGGCGAGCCTGCTCGACGGTCTTATTCATTTTCCAATTGCCAGCAACAAATGGTTTGCGCATGTTCGAACTCCCTCTATTTCGGATTAATTTTCTGATCCAGACTGGCAGCCAAAGTATGGATCCAGTCCGGCAACGTGCTGTCGTTCAAAACCGGGTTCAGCAGGGCGGCAGCCTGGGCCAGATCATTCTGCTTGATTGCCAGCTCAGCCTGCAGCAGGCGCGCCTCCGGGAAACGCGCCGCCTGGACTTTGTTAGCCAGGACTGCATTGAGATCGGCGGCAGCTTTCTGGAGATCGCCAAAATAAACTTCGTTGCGAATGCTGGCAACCTCGAAGAGCGATCTGCCGGCATTACGGGTCATAAAGTCGGTCGACAAGGGATCGGCGGCAGCCTTATATAGGATCTCGTGGACCAGCTCGATCTGTGAGGTGATGGATTCGAGCAATTTTGGCCGGTCTGTTGTGTAAACGAATATGGCTGCCATCAGCCAGGCTTTCTGATCCTGCAGATAGGTCAGGCTGGCGTTAAATGCAACTGCGTCTCCAGCGATGTCGAGATGCACCCTGGCAAGCTGGCGCATCGCGGCAGGAAGATCGGATTTTTTCCAGGCAGCCAGGGCAGCGTCCAGGTCCTGGCGCACCAGGGGTGCGGGCGAGGTGACGGCCGCTGTGACCGTGGGGGTTGGGGACTTATCGGCGGCGCGTACGAGCACGCCGCGCACGACGAAACCGAGAAACACCAGCAGCGCTACGCCCACGACGACCGCGCAGCCGATGGCGAGCGAGCGCGGAATGCTGGATTTCTTTGCTTGAGGCAGATCATCAGCCCCTCCCATCCCGGCGGAAGAGCGGGTTGAAGAGGTAGCAGTGGGCTGAGCCGGCGGTAAGACGCTAGCAGGAGTTACCGCCGCAACCGTCGCTGGCAAATCTTCGAGGCTCGTGGGCGGGATCGTGGCAGCCATCTCCTTAGGAGGCGCAGCCGGCTGGGTTGCGGGCGGCAGGACCGGCTCATTCTCGGCCGCGTCCGGGGGCACAAACACGAGCTGTTCGTCTTCCGAGGATTGCACAATAACGCTGCCCTCAGGGATGACAGGCTGGCCAGTGAAGGCGGCCCGAAAGGCGCGTACAAAGGCGGCCACGTTCGAGAAACGATCGTTACGGTCCTTGGACAGGACCTTTAATAAAACACTGCGCAAATCTTCGGAAATGTCCGGGGCGAACACGAGCGGATCCGGAACCGGCTTATAGACGTGATCGTGGATGGTGCCCAGAGGTGAATCCTCGTTGAACGGCACACGCCCCACGATCATCTCGTAAACCATCACGCCAAAAGAATACTCGTCGGTGCGCGGGTCGAGATCGGTCTTGGAAAGGGCCTGCTCGGGTGAGATATAAAGCGGCGTTCCCTCCAGGCGGTCAGCGGTCAGTCCGGCCTCATCACGGTCGGTCATTTTGGCCAGGCCAAAATCGGCCAGGTAAATCTGCCCGCTGTTGGTCAGGAGAACGTTGGCAGGCTTGATATCGCGATGGAGAACGTTCATGCGGTGGGCATAGGTGAGCGCCGCCCCAACCGCCTCAACAATCGGCAGGATATCCTCGTGCTTTACCGCGCCGCGCAGGAGGCGCGCTTTAAGCGTCTCGCCCTCGATAAATTTCATCACCAGGTAAGGCTGGCCCTCATATTCAGAATAATCAAACACTGGAACGATGTTGGGATGGTCGAGCCTCGCCACGACCCGCGCCTCGCGGTGGAAGCGAGCGGTGAAATTAGGATCGTCGTTCAAAGCCAGGTGCAGGACCTTTATGGCGACATAGCGATCCAGGGCGGCGTGGTAGGCTTTGAAGACGCTTGCCATCCCACCCTGTCCCAAAGGCTCGACAATGCGGTACGAACCTACATTTTCCCCAATCACAAAAGGCATCAGCTCTCCCCACCAGGCTCAGCAGACCGTCCCGGTTGAATGTTCGGTCCTCTTCTTTACTAAAGTCCCTTGCATACGTTGTACGTTTTGGCCCAGGCTCATCAGGGCCACCATCAAATAAGAACCAGCGCTGACCAGGATATATGGCACGATCCCGAGTCCAAGCCTGGGCACCAAAACGAACAAAGCCACCCCAAAATAAAGCGCCATCGCCAGCTCGCCGCAAACCACCGGTGAAATCCGGACAGCGTAGTGATTGTCGGCCCATTTTCCATTTTGGCTGGCCAGATCAAACTTGGGTGTGCGCTCAAAAACGCCGCCCATACTGACCAGGCCCGAAAGAGCGCCGATGGTATTGTTAACCGAGACGCCCATTCCGAGCATCATCAAGGCCGGCAAAAGCACCAATCGATCCCTCAGGCGCGGCAGCTCCTCAGTCCGGGCGAAAAGGAACAACATGGCCGGCCCAATTGCAACGACGCCCGAAAAGCTCAATACCGGGATAATCCCAGGCGCAACCAATCCTATTGGAAGGAACAATAATTGTGCCAGCAGAACCAATAAAAAAGACCAACCCAACAGCACCAGGTTTACGGCCATCATCAATCGCGGCAAAAACGCCAATCCCGAACCCCAGAGCGGCTTTAAATCTTTGCGGACAACCTGGATGGTTCCCTTGACCCAGCGGAACTGCTGTTTCTTGTAGGCGTCGATCTGGGCCGGTGATTCCGAGGGCACCGAAACCTCGGGCAGGTAAGCAGCCTTCCACCCGGCCGCCTGGGCCCGCAGGCTGAGATCCAGGTCCTCCGTGAGCGTATCCGTCTGCCAGCCGCCGGCCGATTCGATGGCAGCTCTCCGCCAGATGCCGCCGGAGCCGTTGAAATTCGTCAGCAGGCCGCTGCCAACCCGAGCCGTCTGCTCCACCACGAAGTGGGCATCCATCACCAGGCTGGCCATACGGGTCACCAGGTTGTTAGGACGGTTCAAGTAAGCCCACCGGGTCTGGACGAAACCCACCCGGGCTTCCTGGAAACAAGGGATCACCTGCTTCAGCCAATTAGAAGCCGGGGTGAAATCAGCGTCAAATACGGCGATCAATTCTCCCGTAGCGGTCCTCAATCCCTCGCTCAACGCCCCGGCTTTATAGCCAGCGCGGCTGGTGCGATGAATATATTGTATGTTAAATCCCAAAGCGTGGTATTGATTAACCAGGCAAAGCGCCTGCTCGCTGGATGAATCAGTTGAATCGTCCAGCACCTGAATCTGGAGGCAGTCCGCCGGATAATCCAGCCCGGTCACCGAGCGGATCAGGCGGTCGAGCACGTAGCGCTCGTTGTAAATCGGAAGCTGGATGGTGACAGCGGGCCACTGGCTGGGAGCGGGCTGGGCTGGAACACCCCACACTTTGGCGCGGTTCTTCAAGTATAAAATAGAGGTAAGGATCGAATTTAAGCCGATCAGGAAAAGGCCGATGGAGCAGGTAATATAGATAATTTTTAATGAAAGGACAATCATATTCCAATAAGTTAGTGACATTCAGTTACCAGGCCGCCAGGTATCTCATAATAACAGCCAGGATTATACCCGTTTTCACCTTAAAAGGCTGGAGATAGCGCGCCATAATTGACGCATGCGGGTTAAACGGGTATCATGAAAGTGCCCCAGGTCGGTTGGAGGATCGCGGCCCGGACTTCATCCGGGATCGAGGAAAGTCCGCACTCCGCAGAGCACGGTGCCGGGTAACACCCGGGAAGGAGTAATTTTTCGGACAGGGCCACAGAAAACAACTGCAGGTATTTGGATGTAAAGGTGCGCCGGCGGATTCATAAATCCGCAACCGCCATCCGAAATCCGAAAGTCTGTGAGGGTGAAACGGCGGTGTAAGAGACCACCGGCGAGGACAGTAATGTCCCGGCCAGGTAACCCCCACCGGGAGCAAGGCCAAGCAGGAACGAAATCCCCTTTGGGGATGAGAAGCGGCTCGCTTCTTCTGAGTTTCGGGTAGGCTGCACGAGCGGCCGGGTAACCGTCCGCCGAGAGAGATGATCTTCCAGGCGGGAATTTTCCCGCCGGACAGAATGCGGCTTATAGACTGGCCTGGGGCAATAAGTTGATTCGAATATGAGGTCGAGACTTGAAAGGCACGTCTCGACCTCGTATTCGATTAAATTGTCGGAATTCTTAATCCTGGGTTTACAAAACTTTCAGATATTATTTACAGACCTGACATCAGTTTCACTTTAAAGTATTGTAGAGATTCACGAATCCCATCGATGATTCTTGCGCATTATTATATTTATCTAAGATAAAAAATGAACCCTGAAAATTGGCCTGATAATGTCATCCTGGCTTTTCAAGAAGCAGATTATCTTTTTGTCAATGGCGATCTCCTTGGAGCCATTGCAGCAGTAAAAAGGGCACTGGACATCATCCCAAATGATGGCGTGCTGCTGAATACTTATGGAAATTTATTATTGAAGCAAGGCGATTTGGAGGGCGCAGCCCATGAATTTAAGAAATCCACCATCCTTGATCCTGATCTTATTTCTGGTTATATAAATCTTACCGTTACGCTTATTCTACAAAACCAACTGGATTCTGCAAACGAGATGATCCAGATCATTTCAGCCAAAGATCCTGACAACCCCGAATTAAAAGAATTATTAAAGAAGCTGGCCATGATAAACCTGGAAGATAATGGAGAACGGGTTGATATTTTTTATGCGCCAGATCAGGTTGACTTTGAAAAATTTGACGTTTATCAAAAATCACATTACAGGCGTTATCAATTTGCCCGATCAATGATCGAACCGGGAAGCGATGTGGGCGATTTTGCTTGTGGAACTGGATATGGAAGCGCCATGCTGGCAGAGGTTGCCGGCAGTGTAATTGGGGCGGATATATGCCGACAAGTGGTGGATTACGTCAAAATCAGGTATGAAGCCATTAAAAACCTGGAATTCGTTTGCAGCAATTTGCTGGATCTAGGACAAAACCTTGCCAGAAAGTTAGATACCATCGTCTCATTTGAAACTCTGGAACATTTTCCAGAAGGCCAGTTAATGTCCCTTCTATTTAAATTTAATAAATTGCTGAAACCTGGCGGCAACCTGATTTTTTCGACCCCATTTTTACAAGAAAGCAGCACGTCAGCTCTGGCATCTGGATTCCACAAGACCTTTCTTATTGATGAGGAGCGCCTGCAAAATTGGTTGACAATTGCCGGTTTTCATTTGCAACTGGTCAGGTTTCAAAATTATGAGACGCACGACATCGAGGATATTCTTATGAAAAAAGACTTTATTATTGGTGTAGCGGAAAAAATAAGCGAGATTCCAAAAGTATCCATTTGCATTCCTGCTTATAAACAACCCGAAAGTCTCAGGCGAGCCCTCATTTCAGTTTGTAAACAAGATTTCTTGGATTTTGAGGTTGTTATCACGGATGATACTCAAGATGAGAGCGTTAAGAATATGGTTGATGAATTCTCATCGAAGATCAAAATCAAATACTTCAAGAATTCTCCCTGCAAAAGTACACCTGAAAACTGGAATGAGGCAATTCGGCGGGCATCCGGGGAGTATATAAAAATATTGCATCATGATGACTGGTTCTTAGAAGAATATAGTTTATCCGAGATGGTAAGTCTTTTAGACAATCATCACGATTCAACGTTTGCCTTCTGCGCCTGTGTAAATGTGGATATTCAAAGCGGTACAAAGAAAGTTCATGCACCGGCAGCAACACAGATCGAAATGCTGCAGGCGGATTCTACCTGTTTATTTTTCGGAAATTTTGTCGGTGCACCCAGCGTCACGATTTACCGCCGCAAACCGGATTTGTTTTATGATTTCCATTTGAAATGGCTGGTAGACGTAGAATTTTATATACGCCTCTTGAAACAAAATTCATCTTTTCAGTACCTCCCTAAACCATTGATTGGAATTACCTGTAATTCTGCCGAGCAAGTAACCCGCGCCTGCGAAAATAATAAAGAAGTTGAAATAAGCGAAAACTTGTACGTTTACGATAAGATCGCTCAACATACCACGGTTAACGAGAAATTTTTTCTCGAATATTTTCGCGGCCTTTTTGAGAAGTACCACATTGAGTCGATTGATGATCTATCCGACTGCAATATTTCCGTTCCTATTTCTGATGCTGTAAAGAATTTGCTCGTTTATCAGAATCAAGATGTAAATACCTCTGTCATTGTATTTAGCAAAGATCGGCCAATGCAGCTTGAAGCAATGCTGCGTTCACTTACAGATCATTGTAAAGATATCGGGAAAAGTCGCATCAACATTCTTTACGCGGCTTCTTCTGCGTTTCAGCAATCGCTGTATAACCGGATAGCAGCGCTATATCCCCAGTTCTTATTCTTTGCAGAAAAAAACTTTCGATCCGACTTGCTAAACCTGATCGGTAAGGAAGCCTATGTTTTCTTTATTGTCGACGATACGATTTTTATCAAGGATTTCTACTTAAAAGAAATTGAAGACGCCTTGCTGTCCCATCCCAAAGTAATAGGTTTTTCGCTCAGGCTTGGGAACAATACAAATTATTGTTATACCCTTGATAAAAAACAGGCCATCCCTTCGTTTGAAAGAATTGGAAAAAGGATTAATAAATACCCTTGGATTTCAGCCGAATATGATTTTGCTTATCCCTTAGAAGTCTCATCTTCAGTCTATCGTTCAAAAGACGTAAAGCCAATTCTTGAATCCGCAAAATATCACAATCCTAACTCTCTGGAAGCGGAATTATTTGCGAATGTAGAAAAATTCATCCGGGATAAACCGGATTTGATGTGTTTCTCCAAATCGGTGGCATTCAGCATACCGATCAACAAGGTACAGACGACCGCCTGGGGAAACCGGAGCGGTGATAAGCAGGAATTGACGCCGGATGCATTGGCAAGGCGTTACGCCTCAGGCGAAAAAATCGATGTGAGGCAGCTTAATGGGTTTACGCCCAATGCAGCTCACCAGGAAGTAGACCTGAAGTTCATCCAGGAATATCCCTCACCGTTGGTCTCGGTCGTTATCCCTTGCTATAACCAGGCTGTCTATTTAAAAGAAGCTGTCAGAAGTGTTCTGGCCCAAACCTACCGAAGATTTGAAATCATCATTATCGACGACGGCAGCCAGGATAATACATTTGAATTAGGGATGGAAATTATTCACGAGCATCCTCATTTCGCAATTCGGTGCTTGCGGCAGCAGAATGGCGGTCTTTCCAGAGCCAGAAATAAAGGAATCGAAATTTCACTCGGAAAAACCATTCTTCCGCTGGATTCAGACGACATGCTTTCTCCGATCATGCTGCAAAAAACCACTGCCGTTTTGAGTGAAAATCCAGAGGTCGGGATTGCATACTGCGATGTTGAATTTTTCGGGACTCGAAATGGTGGTACGAATGCAATTGAATGGTCGCCGGAGGTATTGCCAGAACAAAACGGACTAAATTATTGTTCATTATTTAGAAAACAAGTCTGGGAATCGGTCGGTGGGTATAACCCCAACATGGTCTGGGGATACGAAGATTGGGATTTCTGGGTTGGCTGCGTTGAAAAAGGGATCGTGGGAAAAAGAATCCCTTTACCTTTGTTGAAGTATCGCACCAAGCAGGAAAGTATGTATACCAGCGCCCTCAAACATGACCACGAACTTAGAGCCAGGATCATTTCGAACCATCCAAAGCTTTACAAACCGGAGAAACTTGATTGGGCCAGAAAGCTTCTGAGTGAAATCGAAGCGCAACGCCTGACCTCCAAGAATGCAAAAGACTCTCCATCTGCCGGATCACAAATCCAGGATTCAGACCAGGCGTTTGAACCAGCCTACCCTTTACCGAAAATTCCACCAGGAAAAAACCCGATGGTTTCAGTCATTTTGCCCACCTTTAACCGGCCAAAATTCCTTGAACAAGCGGTTTCAAGTGTTCTATGCCAGAGTTACCAGGATTTTGAAATTATTGTTGTGAATGATGCGGGAGAGGATGTGGAAGAAATCGTTAACCGGCTGAACCAAAATGGCAATATTCGCTATCTCAAGCATGACCAAAATAAAGGCCTGGCGGCAGCGCGCAATACCGGTATCCGGGCATCCCACGGCAAATATATAGCTTACCTGGACGACGATGACTGGTTTTATCCCGGTCACCTCGAGACTCTCGTTCAGGCTCTCGAGAACAAACCGTTCAAGGTAGCTTACAGCGACGCCAATCGCGCCTGGCAGGAAAAAATTAATGGGTCTTACGTAACCATCAAAAAAGATACCCCCTATTCCTGTGATATTGATTTTAATGACGGGCAAATCTTGGTGAGCAATTTAACCCCGGTTCTGTGCGTTATGCATGCCAGAGATTGCTTAGAGAGCGTAGGCTGCTTTGACGAATCCTTAAAAGTCCTGGAAGATTGGGATATGTGGATCCGCTTGTCACACCGGTTTCAATTTAAGCATATTAAGACGGTCACTTGTGAAATCAGTTGGCGGCTTGATGGATCTTCAATGAGCAGCAATACCGGGAAGAAATTTGTTGAGACCAGTAAAAAGATATATGAAAAATATCTCCGTTTTTGTATTGATAAACCTACGATCATTAATGCACAACAAAATAATCTAAAGGCGAATGAAGATTATTATGAAATGGTTGCCAATTCGGAACGCCTGCTCGACCTGCTGCTTAAACAGGGAACTTTTAGTGAGACGCTGGAAAAATCTCCCAAAATTGTAAATGACCAATTCATCCGGTTCATATATCTAGAATTGTTAAAAGCAAAAGCCAAGGAAAACGAAACTCTCGTAAAGAAGTTAGAGGAATTAATCAATTGTTTGATTTCAAAATCTTTTAATGCAGATCCATTCGATCCGACCGAAACTCTGCAATGCTTGCTGAATGCAGATGATCTCACCCAAGCACTTAAAAAATATGAGGACCGGCTTGATGGCAATCTCCTGGCTTTGGTGCAAACAAATTCGAAATTAGCCCGGGCTCAAAATGAAATGGATGTCGCAGAAGCTCTCGATTTACTCGGCGAATATATATCCGACCTGGCGGCGAAGCGTTATGCTGCCGGAATAAAAATTATTCGACAACGGATCGGCTTGAATTAATCTGCAAATCAGGACTGTTTGTAATCCAACTGGCAAATCTCAATATTCGCTGTTCCCAAGAAATCCGTGGCATTATCGTCTACCCGGTATGCCTCGCTGTACACCAGGCGGACGATGCCGGCGTTGATGAGGGCTTTTGTGCAATTGATGCACGGAAAATGGGTCACGTAACAGGTTGCGCCCTTGGTGGATACCCCGTGCAGAGCAGCCTGGATGATGGCGTTGGTCTCAGCGTGGATAGTGCGCACGCAGTGCCCTTCGACCAGCAGGTGTCCGACCTCGTCGCAGTGCGGCTGGCCGGCCGGTGAGCCGTTAAAGCCGGTGGTGAGGATACGTTTTTCCAGCACCAGCACGCACCCCACAAAGGCCCGGTCGCAGGTGCTGCGCTCGGACACAGCGTAAGCAATTTTTAAGAAATATGAATCCCAATCAGGCCGCATTTTGCATTCTCTTTTTCATCCATGCGTAAACACTTCATAGTTAAACACTTTGTAGTGACGACTTCAGTCATCACTTTTGAAAAGTGACGACTGAAGTCGTCACTACAAAGAATCGATCATTAATCAACAAGAAAATTATAGCATAGGATGTAAATGTACTTGAAAACGTCAAAATAGAAGTATATACTCATATTACGAGCATTTGCTCGCAAACGCAAATGAACGGTTGTCCTAATGAATCAATCGAATCCCTCTGAGCTTCTCACCACCCGGCGCGACCGGCGAATCGAACGCCAGCGGCGCCAGATCATGGACGCGGCAGCCCAGGTCTTCGCCGAAAAAGGCTACGCAGCTACCACCACTAAGGATATCGCCCTGGCGGCTGACGTGGGTGAATCGACCCTTTACAACTACTTCGAAAACAAACGCGACATCCTGTTGGGGATTGCCGCCTACCAGGAAGCCCGGCTGGACAAAGTTTTCCAGCAGGCTGTAACGATGGAAACCCGCCAGCAAATGGTGGACGTTTTTGTGGCGGTGATGGATATTGTTTTGTCGCAGTCGCACTACATCCGGGCCCTGATCGGCGAAGCCTGGGTCAACGACGAAATTCTGAATAATCATCTGGTCGTTCGCCTGAGCCAGATTTCGGATTTCCTGCAGAATTTCATCGCCAAAAGGGTCGCTTCGGGAGCGTTCCGACCGGTGGATGCGCGCCTGGGAGCGCGCATGGTTATCGCCGAATTCATCGGAGCCATCCTGCCGGCGCTGCGCGGGGTCGAGCCGCAACCGGATCCCCGCCAGCGCCGCGAGTTAGCCGAGGGCATCATCGCTCTCTGGATTGATGGGGTCAACAACGGAAATTTCAGGTAATCTAAATGATCCAGCGTATCCTGGCTATTACTCAAAAGGAATTCATCCAGACCTGGCGCGAGCGCAGCACGCTCGTGATCCTGCTAACCCTGCCGCTGCTGCAGTTGATCTTGTTCGGTTACGCCATCCATATGAACGTCCAGCACATTCCTACCGTGATCGCCGACCAGAGCCTGGACTACGCCAGTCGGGCTTATCTGAACGACATGGTGAATTCAGGTTATTTCGACCAAGTAGGATCTGTCTCTGGCGAGGACGGCGTGGTCCAGGAGATCAATGCGGGACGGGCCAACGCCGGGATTATCATCCCGCCCAATTTTAGCGAGCTGGTGCAACGCGGCGATGCCGAGGTAGCCATCCTGGTGGATGGATCGGAGCTTTTCACTTCCCTTTCTGCTTACAACGCCGCCAGCATCATCGGCCAGAATCATGCTGTCGAGACCATAATGGAGCAAGCTGAACGAGCCGGGCAATCCTCCAACCCAGCCATTGCCAGCCCCCTCACCGCCCACATCCAGATACTGTACAACCCGGATTTCAAAGACCTGTGGTTCATCATTCCCGGCATCGTGGCTTTCCTGATCCAGACCCAAACTATCGTCCTGACCGCCACAGCAGTCGTGCGTGAGCGCGAGCGCGGGACGCTCGAGCAGCTTCTGGTTACCCCAATCCGGCCGATGGAATTGATGATCGGCAAGATCATTCCCTTTATTTTTATCGCGCTTTTTAACTTGCTGACGGTGCTGGCAATTGGGGTGTTCTGGTTTGGCGTGCCTTTTCAGGGCAATCTATGGCTATTCTGTAGCCTGGCATTTCTTTACGTGTTCTCGGGCCTGGGCCTGGGACTGCTCCTTTCCACCATCTCACAGAACCAGCGCCAGGCCTCACAATTGGTCATGTTCTTCTCCCTGCTCAGCCTGGTCCTGGGAGGGTTTATCTTCCCGCGCTACACCATGCCGCCTTTGATCCGCCTGATTGGGAATATTTTTCCGCTTACCTATTTTGTGCCAATCTCCCGCGGCATTATTTCAAAAGGGATAGGCATTAACATGTTGACGGGGGAGGTGATCTCACTTGCAGCGTATATCCTGATTATCATGGTCGTTGCAGCCCGCTCCTTCCGGCAAAGGCTGGATTAGAAATATGATCCGTTTTCAACGCTTGCGCGCCCTGATTCTGAAAGAAACCACCCAGTTGGTGCGAGACCCGCGCACCCTGGTCTTGATCCTCAGCCTGCCGGTCATCCTGCTGTTCCTGTTTGCGTATGCCGTCAGCCTGACGGTCTACCACCTGCCTACCGCCCTGGTCGACCAGAGCCACGATCCTGAGAGCCGAAAACTGGTCGATGCCTTTCACAATTCCGGCTACTTCGACTTTGTGACTGCTTACGATAACGAGCTCCAAATCAGAAATGCGCTGGATGCCGGGATCGTCAAAGCAGGCTTACTGATCCCTCCAGGCATTAAAGATGACGTTCAGCGGGGCAAGGCCAATATTCTGGTCCTGCTCGACGGTTCGGATTCATTCAGCGTCCAATCCGGTTTCAATGCGGCCAGCTTGATCACCCAAAAACTGGGTTTCGACCTGGTAGCCGAAAAAATAACCGGCCCCAGTAAAAGCCTGCCGCTGCCCATCATTACTAACCCCCGCGTACTGTATAACCCGGATCTGAATGACCTGGTTTTCCTGGTACCCGGCCTGGTTGCGCTGCTGGTGCAGAATATAATCGTGTCCCACGCCGCCATGGCAGTGGTGCGCGAGCGTGAGGCCGGTACGATGGAACAGTTGTTGATCACCCCATCGCGTCCGGTCGAAATCCTGATCGCCAAGCTCGTGCCGGGCAGCCTGCTGGCGATCATCGAAATGGTGATCATCCTGCTGCTGAGCACATTCTGGTTCAAGGTACCTTTTCAAGGAAGCCTGCCCTTGTTCGCAGCCCTGGCAGTACTGTTCATCATCAGCGGGATGGCATTAGGCCTGCTCATTTCAACTGTGTCGAAAACCCAACGCATGGCGCAGCAGATTTCGGTCGTGATGATGGTGTTCGGGGTGCTTTTGACCGGTTTCATTTTTCCGCGCACGTCGATGCCGCTCTGGACCCAGGTCATTGGAAACCTGATCCCCCTGACTTATTTCGTGCGCATCGCGCGCGGCATCATAACGAAGGGCATTGGGATGGAATTCATGTTGCCGGATACGCTTTCGCTTGTAGCTTTTGCGCTGGTGTGCCTTGTTCTTTCCTCCATCCTGTTTAAAAGGCGTTTGGAATGAGCCAGATGGAACAGGCTGCAATCACAACCCATGACCTGGTCAAACGCTTCAAGACGCGGACCGGATATTTGAATGCGGTTGACCACCTTACCCTGGAGGTCCGGCAGGGCGAAACCTTTGGCCTGATCGGTCCGGATGGAGCCGGAAAGAGCACAACCGTCCGAACCATCCTGGGCCTTCTGGCGCGCAGCGAGGGCCAGAGCAGCGTCCTGGGATATGATTCGATGCGCGATCTCTACCAAATACGCTCAGAGGCCGGGTATATAGCCCAACAGTTCGCCCTTCCGGCCGATCTGACCGTAATTGAAAACATGCGCTTCTTTGCGAACGTACATGGGATCAGCGCTCAAGAACAACGCAAACAGATTCCAGCATTGCTCGAATTTGCAGAGTTAGAAGAATTCAAGGACAGGCTGGCCGGGAACTTATCCGGCGGAATGAAGAAAAAACTGGCCCTGGCCTGCAACCTGGTGCACGCGCCGCGGGTGGTGCTGCTGGATGAGCCGACCTTGGGGGTCGACCCGGTCAGCCGGCGCGAATTTTGGAATCTGCTCGGCAACCTGCGGGCCGAGAAGGGTTTGACCATCTTCGTTTGCACGCCTTACATGGACGAGGCTGAGCGCTGCAATCGGGTAGGCTTGATGTACCAGGGCAGGCTGATCGCCTGCGACACGCCTCAGGCGATCAAAAAAAGAATCCCTGGCCAGCTTCTGGAATTCACGCCATCCGAGCTCAACCCGGCCCGCCTGCGGCTGCAAAAAATGGAGGGCATCCTCGAAATGCAGACCTACGGCAAAATGATCCACGC
>DATKKB010000016.1:0-9731 GCA_035543095.1 Anaerolineaceae bacterium
GTACGCACAAGGGCGATGGGCAGGTCTTCGGCAGCATGGATGAGGTCGAGCTGGCCTACAACCTGGGTCATGTCGAAATTCACTCCAACATCAAGCTGCAGGTCAAAACCTGGTTCGACGACAAGCACAATCGCCTGGCCGAGCCGGTAGAAAAGATCGTCAGCACTTCGGTCGGCCGTGTCATTTTCAATCGCATTTTGCCCGCCGAAAACCAATTCGTCAACCGCGTCCTCGATAAAGGCGGCGTCAAGGACCTGATCGCAGCTGTTTATGAAATTTGCGGCCAGGAGGTCACGACCGAGCTGGCCGACCGCATCAAGGATATCGGGTTTGAATATGCCATGAAGTCCGGCTCGACCATCGCCGTCGCCGACATCACCATCCCGACCGAAAAAGTTGAGATCCTGGCAAAAGCCCAAACTGAGGTTGAATCCGTCAACCGGGCTTACCGCCGCGGCCTTCTGACAGAACAGGAGCGCAACGAGCGCACCATTGAGATCTGGCAGGCCACCACCAAAGTCGTTAGCGATAGCGTGCGCAATTCCATGGATCCGAACGGCAACCTGGCCACGATGGCTGAATCCGGCGCCACGAAAGGTGGTTTTGGCCCCATCGCCCAGCTTGCCGGTATGCGCGGTTTGATGGCCGATCCGGCCGGTCGTATCATTCGCCTGCCGATCCTCTCCAACTTCCGCGAGGGTCTTACCGCCCTGGAGTACTTCATCTCCACCCACGGCGCTCGCAAAGGCCTGGCTGACACTGCTCTGCGCACTGCTGACGCCGGCTACCTGACCCGCCGCCTGGTTGATATCGCCCAGGACCTGATCATTAACGAGCACGACTGCAACACCGAGGACGGCATCTGGATTCGCAAGTCCGACGATGTCGCCGGGCAGAAGATGGATACGCGCCTGTATGGCCGCCTCGCGGCCCAACGCGTGGTCGATCCGGTCACCGGCGAAGTCCTGGCCAATCGCAATGACATGCTCGATCACGACCGGGTGCGCAAGATCACTTCGGCCGGGATCGATTCGGTCAAAGTTCGCTCACCCTTGACCTGCGACTTGGTGCACGGTATATGCCAGAAATGCTACGGCATGGACCTCGGCCGCGGCAACCTGGTCGAGCTGGGCGCGGCTGTGGGTATTGTTGCCGCGCAATCCATCGGCGAGCCTGGCACGCAGTTAACGCTGCGTACCTTCCACACCGGCGGCGTTGCTGCCGGCGGCGACATCACAACCGGCCTGCCCCGCGTGGAAGAGCTCTTCGAAGCCCGGCGTATGCCGAAAGGCGAGGCCGTCATCACCCGTATCAATGGCATTGCCCGTGTGCTCGAATCGGATCGTTACAGCGAACAGCGGCTGGTGCGGGTCGAGCACGCCGAGCTTGTCAGCGATGAATATGACATTCCAGAAGGCTGGACTGTCCAGGTGAAGGACGAAGGCAATATCAATCTCAGCGATCCAGTTGCTGCTCTGGGCGACGCTTCAATCCCGGCCCAACACGCCGGTCGCGTACGGGTCGAAGACCGCAAAGTCTTCGTTTCCTACGAGCAGAAGGAAACTGAGGATTACGAGATCCCGACCACTTCGCGCCTCCTGATCAAGGATGGGCAGCAGGTTGAAGCCGGCGAGGCGCTCACCGAAGGCTCGCTGAATCCCCACGCCATCCTGAAGATCAAGGGTCGCGAGGCCTGCCAGATGTACCTGATGGGCGAGATTCAAAAGGTCTACCGGGCCCAGGGCCAGAACATCAACGACAAGCACTTTGAGGTGATTATCCGCAAGATGATCGGCAAGGTGCAGGTGATACGCCCCGGAGACAGCGCCTACCTCCCGATGGACCTTGTCGACCGTCTGGAAATCCGCAAGGCAAATGAAAAGCTGATCGTCGAAGGCAAACAGCCGGCCAAGTTCACCGAGCAGCTTCTCGGTGTGACCAAGGCTTCTTTGAACACCGACTCGTTCCTGTCCGCCTCCTCCTTCCAGCACACCATCAAGGTGCTGGCTGGAGCAGCCATTGCTGCCCGCGAGGATCCGCTCTTCGGCCTGAAGGAAAACGTGATCATCGGAAAGCTTATCCCGGCTGGCACGGGTTTTGTCCACGGCCGGTTTGAAGGCCAGGTCCAGGCTCCAGCCGCTATTGACATGGTGGTCGAGGAACCCCCGCTTCCGACCGCTGAATAAATTCAATACCACTTTTTTAATGTAGCTCACCCCATCCAAAAGACGGGGTGAGCTTTTTTGTTTCTGCTCAGCCATATCCCGAAGGAGAATATTCCTTCGCCTCGTTATTGACATTTAGAACTATTGTACTATTATATTATTGTATAAAAAAACATGTGTGAATTATGAACAGGATATAGAATTGTTTTATATTCGTTTTGCCTGAACAAATCGGGATGGTATGCTAAAATACATCCTTTGTGTGTAATTTCAGCGGTGAAACCGCTGAAATTACACGTAAAAGGATTTTCTTAAGGAGCTCTTTTCATGGAAATAGGTTTGGTCCGTAAGGTCGATATCGATCACGAAATGCAGCAGTCCTACCTTGATTACGCTATGAGCGTAATCGTCTCGCGCGCTCTCCCGGACGCCCGCGATGGGCTCAAGCCGGTCCAGCGGCGTATTCTATATGCCATGTACGACATGGGGCTGCGCCCAAATTCGGATTATAAGAAATCGGCCAGGATCGTCGGCGAAGTGCTCGGCAAATACCATCCTCATGGCGATATGGCAGTATATGAAGCCATGGCTCGCCTGGCCCAGGATTTTACCATGCGCAATCCCCTGGTGGATGGGCAAGGTAATTTCGGCAGCGTCGACGGCGATCCGCCAGCAGCCATGCGTTACACCGAAGCCCGATTGGCTCCTTTTTCAATCGAAATCCTGAACCAGCTCGATCGCGACACGGTTAATTTCACTCCCAATTTTGATGGCACGCTCTCAGAACCTGACGTCCTTCCGGCTGCTGTGCCAAACCTGCTGGTGAACGGTGCCAGCGGCATCGCGGTGGGTATGGCGACGAACATCCCGCCTCATAACCTGGCTGAAGTCATCGATGCTCTCACACTCCTGTTGCACGAATGGGAACGAATTGACGACATTGCCATCCCGGACCTGATGAAGTACGTGCAGGGGCCTGATTTTCCAACGGGCGGGATCATTCTGGAAGAACACGGTCAAAACGAGCTGCTTTCAGCATACGCTACCGGCCGCGGCCGGGTGATCGTGCGCGGCCGGGTCCACGCCGAGGAGATGAGCCGCGGTCGTAACCGCCTGATTATTACGGAATTGCCTTACCAGGTCAACAAATCGGCCCTGATCGAGCGCATCGCTGAGCTGGTGCGCGAGGGTACGCTGGAAGGCATTGCCGACCTGCGCGATGAATCGGACCGGCACGGCATGCGGATCGTAATTGAGCTCAAGCAGGGGGTCGAGGCCGAGGACATCGTCAGCGGCCTGTACCGCCGCACCCCGCTGGAAACGACTTTCGGCATCAATATGCTGGCCCTGGTGAATGGCGAGCCGCATTTATTGTCCCTCAAGCATGCCCTCAAGGTCTACATCGAGCACCGGCTGGAGGTGGTCCAGCGGCGGAGCGAATTTGACCTGAAAAAAGCCCGCCAGCGGCTCCACATTTTAGAGGGTTTGCGTATAGCCTTAAAGAATCTCGATGAGATCATTGCTCTCATCAAATCCGCCGTCGATGCTGAGGACGCCCGCCAGAAATTGATAAGGCGTTATAAGTTGAGCGATCTGCAGTCCCAGGCCATTCTAGACATGCAGCTTCGCCGCCTGGCTTCACTCGAACGTAAGAAGATCGAATTGGAATACAAGGAACTCGAAGCGCTTGTCAAAGACCTAGAGGCGCTCTTAAAATCCCCCGAGCGCATGCGCCGAGTTGTCGAAGAAGAGCTGCTGGCAATGAGGCAGGCATACGCAGAAAAACGCCGCACCCAGATCGTCTCTTTAAAAGATGGCGAATCATCCAAGGCGCTCTTGATGACCTCGGATATTACCCCGGCCCAGACCGTGTGGGTGGGGATCACTCAGGATGGAATCATCGCCCGCACGAACGGCGACTCCTTACCGCGCCTCAGCGGTAGGGCGGCTCCTCGCTGGCTGCTGCGTACCGACACCCACCACACCCTTTACCTTGCAGCCGAGGACGGGCGCACTGCTGCCGTTGCGGTCAGCTCAATCCCCGAATCTGAACAGTTTTCAGATGGCGTGCCGATGGGCAAAGTATCTATGTTTGAGGATGGCGAGCGCCTGGTCGGCCTGTTTTCAGTCCCTCCCAAGGATGAGCTCCCCGCCAGTGACCGCTTTATTCTCACCGTAACCCGTCTCGGTATGGTGAAGAAATCGGCGGTTGCTGAATTGCCAGGCCCCTCCGCCCAGCGTTTTATCCTCGTTAAGGTGAATCCCAGCGACTCGCTCGACAGCGTCGTCCAGACCGACGGCAACGACGAAATATTGCTCGTCACTGCGCAGGCCATGGCCATTCGTTTTCCCGAGCAGGAAGTACGTCCCATGGGCCTGGCAGCGGCCGGAGTGAATGGCATTAAGCTTTACCCGGCAGACGCAGTGGTCGGCCTTGAAAAAGCTCAGCCGGACGCTGAAATCCTGCTCGTTAGCACTGCTGGTAAAGGCTGGCGCCTGCCGTACACCGAATTCCCCACCCAGGGTCGCTACGGTCAGGGCGTCCAGATCGGCAAGGTCACTCCAGGAACAAGGTTAGTTGCTTTGCTTTCCGGGAAAAAGAACCAGAATGGAATTTTACACTTCAAACAGGCTGCCGCCCGTACGATCCGGGTCGACGAAGCGCCCTTAACCCGTCGCCTTAAATCTATTCACGAAATTGTACCCGTCAAGCCAGGCGATGAGGTGACAGGTATCACCCGCCTGGCCGATAGTCTCGCGCTCTGGGGAGGTATGCCGCAGCAGACCGGCAAGGTTGAGCCACCAACAGAGCCGGTGCCCGAGATCCTATTCGAACAGGATCGACAGCTTTCCCTGGAGAGTATTATTAATGAAGCAGCCATGCCACCCAACGGCTCTGCTGGTGGCCTTTCGCCAACCAAAAAAACCGTGGAAAAGCAAAAAGCTGCTGCACCTGTCGCCAGAGCCAGCCGTAAGGCGAAATCCCTGGCCACTGCAGCTCCAACCTCTAAAAAGCAGGCAGCTGCGCCTTCCATTGAAAAAAAGGCGGCATCAGTTAAGGCGAGCTCCAAAGTAAAAAGTTCCTCAGAGAGCGCCGTTCCGTTTGTTCCCGTCGCAAAATCTACTCGCCAGAAAAAGGCAGCTTCTCCGGCAGCCAAGCCGGCCGGATTGAAAAGAACGACTGCTAAAGCGGCAGCCAAAAAGGTTGTTTCACGTCTACCGACATCAGAAGCTGTAACGCCAATTGAAAAATCCGCAAAGCCGGTCAGGCTATCTGCGAAAAAAACTTCTACGCCTGTTGGTGCTTCTATTATGGCTGATAAAAAGGAAAGTCAAAAGGAAACAATCCAGTCGTCAGCACAAATCAGCCCATCTTCTGAAAAACCGGCTCGCCGGTCAAGAAAATCTTCGGCCGCAATTCCTAAAGCTACAGAAAAACCGGTGGCGCGCAAGCGCAAATCTTCTGAAGTTGAACCGGTTAAAGCATCACCCGCTCGCAAACCGGGCCAGGCATCTTCCAAAGCTGAGAGTGCTTCCACACCTGGGAAGGTTGTCCCCAGGAAATCGACTAAAGTCAGCCCTGCGCCTGACAAAAAACCGGCTGCGACAAACCGCGCAGGCCGCAAATCGCCGGCAGCGAAGGCGCCGGAGAAATCCTCCACGAGTGGGTCAAGCGGTTCACCTTCGAAACCAGGCCGTAAGCCGCGCTCACCCCGCAAACCCCCTGAACAGAACGGTCTATTCTAATTGGAAAACCTTTATTTTCTGAATAATACGGCGGTACCTCCGTATTATTCAGAAAATAAAATTCTTTAAGGCCGGGGGATCGATCCTTCTAATCCGATTTCCGGAGCTATTCTGCGCATAGCCAAAATAACGTTACTCACATGCTGCCATAACTCAACCCCGAAATCCTCGGCCGCGGACGCGATCTCTTCCCGGTTCACCGCCGCCGCAAATGCCCGATCCTTCCATTTCTTCTTAACCGAAGCAGCCTCAAGATCGTACAATGAGCGTGAGGGGCGCACCAGCGCCACAGCGGTGATCAGCCCGGTGATTTCGTCGCATGCGAAAAGCGCCTTTTCCATCTTGGTCGTTCGTGGGATTTCTAAATGATCCCCGTGGCTCAGAATAGCACGCACGATTTCCTCAGGCACCCCGCGCTCTCGCAGGATGGGCGCTCCGGCGGCTGGGTGTTCCTGCAAGGTTGGGTGGATTTCCCAATCGAAATCGTGCAACAGTCCTGTCAGGGCCCAGGTATCCACATCCTGACCATACAGCTCGGCGTAGAACCGCATGGCAGCCTCAACGCACAACATGTGATTGATCAGGCCTTGATTCATCACGTACTCGGTTACGATGGCATAAGCTTCATTGCGATTCATTATTGGCTCCAGGCTCTATTACTCTGGAAATGTCGTCCGGAAAGATCGGTTCTTTATCTCCCAGCACTGGTAGGGGGTGTGCAATCCACACGTCCCACATGGCGACCAACGCCGCCGGGATTTCGCGGATTTCCCATGAAATAATGGAGCCTTTTGCGTAGCTCTGCCGGTCCGCGCTCACCCCGACGGCACTCAGCCCAAGATTCAAGCACGTGAACAAGGAACGGGCAAGGTGGAAATTCTGCGTCACCAGCAGCACGTCCGCGACCCCAAATATTTCCTTAGCCCGGTAGCAAGTGTCGTAGGTACGGCGGCCGGCGTAGTCCAGCACGATCGCATCGCGCGGCACACCCAGGCTGAGGGCATAATTTAACATTGAGCCGGGTTCGTTGTAATATATGTAACGGTTATCCCCGCTCATCAAAATCTTCTCGACCTTACCGGTAAAATACAGGTCAGCGGCGGTGGCAACCCGGTCTCTCAATACAGGTGAAGGCGTACCGTCCCGCTGCAAGCCGGCCCCAAATACCACTGCCACCGGCGCTCTCGGCGCGTCGGAAACCTGGTACGTCTTTCCTGCTGCGCTCAGAACAACAACCAGCCGGGATAATCCAAAAACGATGCCGGCGGCAATCGCTAATAAAAGTACGATGTGAAAAAGGATGCGAGCAATTTTTTTAAGCACGGTGAAATTTTACCATTACCTGCCAACGAGAGGCAGCAGGTCAAACGTCGTCACGCGGACCAGGTCTTCGAGAGGCTGATAGACACTTTCGTCGATGTTCTTCAAATCCACGATTTCGTAGTTATTGGCGATGGAAATAATTGATCGACCCTTTTGGTCTTTGACGAGGTCTTTGAAACCGAACATCAGATCCTGCCGCATATCCAGCTTGACTGAAGGATGGAATGACAGGTTCAAATTTGGAATAACTGGATCGGACTGCCAGATGACTACCACCCGGTTCATCACGTCGGTCAGGTCCTTTGTTACTGCTGGCGAGGTCCTGGCGTCTCCGGTCGTAGCAAAGGTTGCTCCAAAATCACACACACCGGTGATGTAAAGCGCCCGGATAACACCTACCGGGCTTTCCAAAAATGCTCCGCTTTTGACCTTGTAGCCATTTTGCGCCAGATATCCCAACGGCGCCAGGTAACCGGAAGGCGATTGCGGGTCTACCCAACACGGCTGGGCTCCATTGAATTGTTTTAACGCAGTCGCTGCGTCAGTTGTGCCCCGGTCGTTGGCCGGATCGTAAAAGATAGTGTATTTGCTGGCGACGTTGGCGTAATAGCGAATGCCATACTGGTATACTCCAAAATGATTGGTGAGCATACCGACCTCGGCGAAGCCCTTTTGATGTGCATACAGGTATGTGAGGGGCGGCAAGAATGCCACCTCAACCTTGCCAAATGCCATGTCAGACAGGAGCAGGACGTAGCTTTGGTAGGATTTGGCCACCATAACGAAGCCGGTCAGGTCCTGCACCGACTTGATGGCGTCTTTTGCGGCTGCCAATGCCTGTGGGTCGTCCGTCTCTGACACGATTCCCAGGACGAGTGGATTGGCATCCGTTCCAAGGGGAGGGGGTGTTGGTGTAGAGGTTGGGAGCGGGGTCAGTGTCGGTGTGCGCGGATGGGGGGTGGCGCTGGGTGTGGGCTGAGGCGTAACGCTGCACGCGCCAATGAATAATCCTGCCAGGACCATCAAGATGATTAGCTTCGGCCCCAAAGAAGTATATTCACGCAATGCCATATTAATCCATCGACAACCGGAGGGTGCCCTGCTAAAACGATTATACCTGATCGTGGGATTGAATTGTCAGGTGCGCTCAGTCCAGGTTGGATTTGAATATTTCTGTTGAACCAACTCGGCCGCTCTTTTTAACTCCATCCCGCCCAGATGACCTGCTTCTAACCTCAAATCAAGGCAGCGTTCGAAGGCTGTTGCAAACGCTGCGGCCGCCTCCTCCCAGGAAATGGATGTTTTGAGAAGCGTTTCAAGCGTGGTAGCGTGTTCGAGCAGTCTTTGCGCGGCTTCATCCCGGGCAGCTTCGTCTGAAAATCTTAAAACGCGCGTAATTCGGGTCAGGTTGCCAGTGAGGGGCAGCGATCCGTGCTGCAGGACCCCATAAATTCGCCGGGCCTGGGCGCTGCCGATGATTTTCTTACCATTGGCCGTAATTTCGTAATTTGAAGGCACTTCGAAGCAAACTGCCCCGTCTGGCTGCGAACCGGGTGGGATGGGATATTTGTGAGCGGTCTGGGCAGGAAGCCCAAGCAGATGCAGCGCCTCTAGAAGGGCCTGGGCCAGCCTGCGATAGCTCTCGAGGATGCCCCCGCTAACCCGTGGTTCGTTAAGGGGCGTTATGACAGCATAGGTCAGTTCATCGGTATGCAGTATAGCTCGCCCACCGGTCGGCCGGCGCACAATATCCCAGCCTGATTGCCGCAACAAATCCTGATCAACGTCTGAAATCGGTTGGGCGTATCCAAGCGATAAACAGGCCGGATTCCAGGCGTACAGCCGCAGAGTCGGCAAGGCGGATCCCTGGCCCACGGCTTCCAGGATTGCCTCGTCCGTTGCCATGTTCCAGGCGCCTGCCATTGGTTTTGAAAGGATTAGTCGCCAGTTGGCGGATTGCATATCGGTCTATTATAACTTATTGGTATCATCAGCCATATATGCTATAATTTCTACGAGTATTTACGGTTTATAAAAAATTCAGGTTTGCCGATCATCAAGGTAATTTGAGTTAGGTTTTTAAACGAAGACCTTTCGAGATGAAAACCTTACGTGACGCTTTTTTTAATGCTTTCAGGGGAGAATATTTACCTCAAGCTAAACCGATTGAGAATGATTTGCACCACAAAATTCATGTTATCAATCCAGTGACTCATACTAACCTTGATGTGGTTATAATGAGTAGAAGTCCGGCTCAGATTCGAAATCGCCTGCACGAATCTCATCGCCGGGCCGTTCATTCCAAATATAAATCTGAAGGATATAAAGGAGGTGCTTCAATCCGATAACTGATACCGATTGAAAGCTTCGATAAACATGGTTTGCTTGTGGAACATTTCGAACAAACATATTCAACCCAATCATTCTTAAGGAGGATGAAATGTCAAAGAAAGTATATCCAATCTTGTGCGTCCTGATGGTGTTCGCTTTCGTTTT
>DATKKB010000017.1:0-3557 GCA_035543095.1 Anaerolineaceae bacterium
TGAGCCTGATCCGCTGGTCGTCGTCTAATTTGAGGCCTTCCGGCAGTCCTGCTGAAGTACGAATGGCCGCATTTTCATTTTTTTCATCAACCAGGTAAGCCCCGACGAAAGAATACCCGAACTCATCCTTGATAAATTGAACGGCTCTCAAAAGAGTGTTTTCAGGTGAGTCTTCCATCAGGAATTGCCGGCTGAAGAGGTCGGATGAGTCAAAAGCTCGCTCGCTTCGCATGAGGCTTTTATTGCTTTGCTGCAGGGCGTTATCGAGCTCCCTCACCTTATCAGCAAATTCGTTTTGGTCGATCAGGCCCTTTCTTAATTCGATTTTCTGGCTATTTGAAAAAAAAGCCAGCATGCCGGTGACAAATACCAGGATGAGCGCAAAGCTCAACGATGAAACGATCCAGGCGGCTACGTGCTGTGGATAATCAGCGACAGGCGCGGTGGTTTGTAAAAACAGCATCAAACCGGTGGTGATTGAGACCGTGAAAACGCTCAAAAATGCTGCCAAGATTCCGGCGCGGATTCCTCGGAAAAGTATCGCTGCTATAACCAGGCCGGTAAATATTACTTTAGCATCTGCAAGCGAATTCTGAGCGACCAATTCACCCAGTCCCGTCAGAAATAGAGCCAGCTGCAATCCGTACGATTGCACACTGCGTGGAATTCGCGGCATAAAAGCCGAGATCAACGACCAGGCGCTCAGGAGGCCGAAAAAGATCACAAACAGCCAGTTATTCGTTCTCAGGGCAGTGGGGATTGCAGTGAGAGCTGCAAGGAATGTTACAAGACAGGCCAACCTTAATGCTGGCTTCAAAGCTGAGCTCTGGCTGTCCTCTCCGGCAAAGATGCGGAATCTATTGGAAGCAGCATTTTCTTTGGAACTGTTCATGATGCAGCCTCCAATTTATGTCCGTCATTTTCGAGATCGCTGGCGCCAGGCGATCCGATGTAGACAGATACCTCTGATATTGCCGGTAGCTGGCCGATGGCTTTCACGGCCGAAGTCAGGATTTCTTCGATGTTCATGCCGCGCGAAAATTCACCCGAAAGTTTATTAACCGTCTCTTCCTGGAAGGCTTTGCGCTGAGTTTCATTAATAAGGCGCGCATTTTCAAGCGCCAGTGCAGTTTGTACGGTGATCGCTTCCACGAATTCCAGGTCATCTGGCGCCAGCGTGGTCTGATTCGTTTCCAGCATAATCTGGCCGATTACCTGATCGCGTAAAGTCATCGGCACTTGAATGAGATTATTGGCTTCGCTGCTATTCTTCGGATTCTCGTCGAATGTATATCGAAAGTCGCCGTGGATAGAAATAGCATCGTTCCAACCCTGCATCAGATAGGCCCGGTTGAGCGAACGGATTTCGTCCAGGTTCGCCTGAATGCTCAGGAATAAGCCGGCATTTTCGATTGCGATCGCCAGGCTGTCAGCGATACCTTCCAGCATGCGAATGTCGTTGTCGTCAAATGCTGCTGGCTCGCGTGATTGGATGGTCAGCGCTCCCAGCGCCACATTCCGGCTGAGAATGGGCAAGGCCAGTTCCGACCGGGTTTCAGGTAGGTTAGGATTGTTAAAACGCACCGCTTCTTTGCCGACATCCAGGGCGATTCTGGGAGCACGGTTGGCGATACACCAGCCGATCATCGACGAGCCGCCAACCTGCAGCCGGTGACCGGCCAGGATCATTTTCGTTCCCGCTTCCCCGGTGCCGGCTTTCAGGACGGCGTACTGGTGCTCATCCACCAGGAACACGCCGACGTAATAAAGTTCGAATTTTTCCCGGATCTGGTCGACCACCTGCTGGAGCAGTATTTGTGGGTCTTGCAGCGAGCTGATCGACCGGGCAATATCCGAGGCGGTTTTAATTTGCATGACGCGCCGCTCGATGTCCCGGGTGCTCTGGCTGATTTTCAGCTCGAGGTTCGATCTTTCATTTTGAAGGTCTCTCGTCAGCGATTTTTGTTTTTGCAGGCTCGATTGGATGCTGTTGATCAAAACCGCCAGGGAGATCGTTGTGATAGTTCCTAGGATAGCCAGGAAAATTATCGAAATTAGCCATTCGGCTCCATTCGATGAATTGGCTATCCAGTTAGGCGGTGGTATTGGGATCAGGCTGTGAACCATCGCATAACCGAAGACTCCTGTGGAGACCACACTCACTATAAGCGCGATGATTCCAGGAACCAGCCCAAGCAGGATTGCCGTTAGAATCGTGAATGCCAGCATGTACAGCTTGCCGTCGCCGGTTAGCCCGGCGCTGATGTAGCCGTAAATTCCCGAGAAGTAAATCAAGGCCACGATTGCCGCGGCGCGAATCTTGTACGGTACGGACCGGTAAAATGCCACCAGAACAGTTGCTGTCGTCAAAAGTATAAAGAGCGCCAGATTTCCCCAGTTTCCTGTCAGGATCGAAGTTACGGCTAAAATTGCGCATCCAACCAGGGCTGCCAGGGAGATGAACAACAGGATGGTTTGCAGAATGCGTTCGCGCAGGATAGCAAGCTCATTTGCAGGGCGCAGGTTCGCCGGGGGCGTGCGCGGGTCGAGGGATCGCCAGAAGTTCATGGCTTACCTCCGTGACCGTTATTGTTGCCCTTGTGATGACCGTTGCCTCCGAGCGGGCCGGTTTTAGGCCTGGCATCATTTTGTTGGCCCAGGTTTATTTCAATCGAAGCGCGCCGGGCGCCTAAGGCCTTGCAGATCTCGCTCGTGGATGTCTTAAGAATTGTGTCGATATCAACTGAACGGCGGATTTTACTCGTGGTTTCGTATAGCATTCTCTGGCGTTCGACCTGGCGCCGGACTGTTAGAACGAGTTGGGCGTTTGCGATTACGGCCCCCAGCGTATTCCCTAACGATCCCAGGATTTCCTGGTCCGTCTCGTCGTACGCCGCCGGTTCGGTGTTTTCCAGGTTCAATACCCCGACCAGTCTGTCTGAATATAGGATGGGTACCGCCAGCTCAGACCGAATTTGCGGATCAACAGGAATGTACTGGCTGTTATTGGAGGTATCGGCCACCCGGACTGGTTTCCTTTCGTAGGCAGCCATTCCCACGATGCCTTCACCCATCGAAAGGGTCATTGACGAAAGTTCGACGCCTTCGTACCCGGCTGCCGCTTTGACCTCCAGCTTGCCAAATTCGTTGAGCATAAAGATTGAAACGCGGCCGCCGCCGCGCGAAGTTCTCAACGCCTGGACCGTAATATCCAATGCCTGGTCGACCGTTTGCACAGAAGCTGCAGCAACCGTGATCTGGTGCAGCAGGCGGTGCTGTCCCAGGTTCTCTTGCGTCCGGGCATACAGGGTATTGTTCAAGACTGCAACCGCGAGTTGATCGGCCAGAATCTTCAATACCCCGATCTCATCGGGCGTAAACACGTTGGATTCTTTACTTTGAACGTCTACCGCGCCCAACACGCGCGTTCCAACCAGCAGAGGAATGGTCAACTCTGCTCGGGTTTCAGGCAGCAACGGATTGGGGTAATAGCTGGGTTCTTTCAGGACGTCGTTGATCACCAGGATTTCCTTGCGCGCTGTCGCCTGTCCTACAAT
>DATKKB010000018.1:0-29678 GCA_035543095.1 Anaerolineaceae bacterium
CCCCATCTCAATGCTATAATTCCTCCACTCCCATGCCAAATTCCGATTTCTCCCTCTTCAATCAGCTCCTCTGCTCCCATTGCCGCAAGGAATTCGATCCCACCCAGGTTCAGACCTTTTGCCAGGATTGCAACAGCCCGCTGGTATGCAATTACCGGCTCGAAAACAATCCTGCTATACCGCCTCGCACCGAATTTCTGGCCCGTCCCAGGAACATGTGGCGCTGGCACGAATTCCTGCCCGTAAGATCTCTCGCCAGCATCGTCACCCTCGGCGAAGGCGATACCCCTACTCTCACCGTCCCGCGTCTCTCGGCCGCGATTTCGATGGACAGCGTCTTTCTGAAGGATGAAGGTCAAAATCCTACCGGCAGCTTTAAGGCCCGCGGCCTGAGCGCAGCTATTTCAAAGGCCAAAGAGCTCGGGATCGACAAAGTCATCATCCCTACCGCCGGCAACGCCGGCGGCGCAATGGCAGCTTACGCCAGCCGCGCCGGCATGCGCGCTTGCGTCTTCATGCCTGCCGACACTCCCCTCGCCAATATTGAGGAATGCCGCATCACCGGCGCCCAGGTCGAGCTGGTAG
This sequence comes from Anaerolineaceae bacterium, assembly GCA_035543095.1. Classification (GTDB taxonomy): domain Bacteria; phylum Chloroflexota; class Anaerolineae; order Anaerolineales; family Anaerolineaceae; genus UBA700. The sequence goes on from DATKKB010000018.1 coordinate 586, forward strand.
ACGGCCTGATCAGCGACGCCGCTCGTCTGGCGGCCCAGAAGGCCCAGTCCGAGGGCTGGTTTGACGTTTCCACCTTCAAGGAGCCTTATCGCCTCGAAGGTAAGAAGGTCATGGGCTTCGAAATCGCCGAGGCTTTTGGTTGGAAGCTGCCGGACGTGATTGTCTACCCCACCGGCGGCGGAACCGGCCTGGTCGGCATCTGGAAGGCTTTTCAGGAGCTGGAAGCCCTTGGTTGGCTGGATTCTCCTCGCCGTCCCCGCATGGTTGCCGTCCAGGCTGCCGGCTGCGCCCCGGTCGTCAAAGCATTCGCCTCCGGCGCTGAGATCTGTGAATTTTGGCCCTCCGCTCAGACCTCTGCCTCCGGCTTGCGCGTCCCTAAGCCCTTCGCCGACCGCCTGATTTTGGAAGCTCTTCGCGCCAGCCAGGGCACTGCCGTCGCCGTGACCGAGGAAGAGATCCAATCCGCTCAATCCCTGCTGGCCCGCACGGAAGGAGTTTTCGCTGCCCCCGAGGGCGCCGCTACTCTGGCAGGCCTGATCCGCCTGAGAAATGACGCCTGGCTTGAGCCCGGCGCGCTGGTCTTATTGCTCAATACGGGTACCGGCCTGAAATATATCCTTTAATTTTCCTGGTTTTTGAGGCGTTTCGCACCCCAAAAACCAGAAAAATGAATGGTATTCACGAAAATTATCAGCGGTCGATGATAATATCTGCCAGGGCTCGCTTTGGCACGTGGTGAACCCCATCCTCATCTCGCCAGTATTTGATGTCCTCATCTGCCCCAACCAGCTCGATAACGATCTTTTCGCGCGGCTTTCCCAGCGCGATCACCAGCAGGATCTCGTACTGGTTCGAGATCTGCAGCGACTGCATCAGGGCGTTTTTCTGGATCGACGTCAGCATGCACGTCCCAAAGCCAATCCCATTTGCCCCCAGCACGATCGACTGGGCTGCAATCCCTGGGTCGATCCCATAGGTCAGGCTGATTGTTTTGTCGCCCAGGATAACGATATATGCTGACGGGCGCTCGCCAACCTTCGGCCAGCCCCAATTTTTAATGAGGCGAATAAGCGAATGAGGCTTGCCGGCCAAACAAGGTTGTTTTCGTACTCCTATTCTAACGAATAATCATGATTTGGACGTCGCACACGTTTGTCTGGGTTGGTCCTGTCTTCAATAAACCGCCGGTTTGCTCGAAAAAATGGTACGAATCATTGTTTTGCAGGTATTCTTCGATTGTGGCAGGCAGCCCTTGCGCAAGCTCGAGCTGCTCAACCGATGCAAACGCCCCGGTTGCGTCCGTCGGTCCGTCGCTGCCGTCGGTCGAGGCAGCCAGGAAATAAATCCCTTCGCAGGCTTGCGGGTCCTTTTCCATGTCTGCCAGGCAGGCCAGCGCCATTTCCTGGTTTCTCCCGCCCAGCCCACTGCCATGGATCGTCACGGTCGTTTCCCCGCCCGCGATCACACAGGCCGGCCTCGAGATCAGCAGGTTCCGCTGCCGGATGTCCCTGGCGATCCCCAGCAGGAATCCGGCCGCCAGGCGCGCTTCACCGGTCAGCTGCGACGTCAGGATCGCCGTGTGGTAGCTGAGCTGTCCCGCTTTTTCGGCTGCACCGGCCAGGGCCCTGGCGTTGGTCCCGATCAGCAGGTTGCGGGTCGAATTGAAAACCGGATCGCCCGGTTTGGGCGTCTCGCTGACCTCGCCTTTCATCCCCAATTCGAGGTACCGCATCACTGGTCCCGGCATGGCGTCCTCAATCCGGTACCGGCGGATGATATCCAATGCGTCCTGGAAGGTAGTCGGATCGCCGCAGGTCAGCCCGGAAGCAATCGTATCCAGGCGGTCCCCCACAACGTCCGACAGGATCAGGTTGATTGACTGCGCCGGTTGGATCCTGCGGATGAATTGCCCGCCCTTAAGCAACGAGAGGTGCTTGCGAATGCAGTTGATCTCGTTGATCGTTGCACCGCATGCCATCAATACCTGGGTTGTCCGGCGCAGGTCGCCCAGAGTGATCTGTTTTCGCTGGCCCTGATCCTCGAACGATGGCAGCGCCTCCAGCAGGGCTGACCCGCCTCCCGAGATCACGTTGATCACCAATGTACGTTCGTCGAAGTTTTCGGCGAGCGCATTCATCTCCTGCCCGGCTCGTAGGCTGTTTTCATCGGGCACCGGGTGTCCTGCTTCGATTTGGCGGATCTTTTTCAGCGGCGCCCCATGCCCGGTCTTCGTTGAAATCAGCCCCCCGTCCAACCGCTCCCCAAGGATTTGCTCCACCGCCTGCGCCATTCGTCCTGCCGCTTTTCCCACTCCCAGGAGGTATACAGCATTGAACCTTATCAGGTCGATCTGCGCTTCATCCTCGTCGATCCGCACCACCAGCCGGTCCTTCTCGAGCCGCATGCAGTCGAGGATCATCTGGAAAGGATCGACCTTTGCCAGCCCAGCCCGAAAAATTGTCTCCAGTTCAGTATTTATGGTCATATTGTCTTCCGCCAAATTTCAAGCCTCCAAAAAAAATGTTTCTATCTCACTTTCATCACCTACATTATGGAGCTTATAAATGAAAGTTGTAATATTATTTTACTCACAGGAATGGGATTCAAAGATGATAAAAGTTACTGAATATTCACCCAGGCCTCATGATACACTTTATTTGAATTATGACTCTTCGCTCCTATCTGCAACACCTTGAGTCCGGCGGCCGCCTGGTGAAGGTTGAGGAGCCTATCTCTAAATCCTGCGAGATTGCCGGGGTTTTGAAAGAGCTCGAGCCCAGGCCCGCCCTGTTCGACCACGTCAAGGAATCCGCTTTTCGTGTTGCCGGCAATCTGTTCAGCTCCAAGGCCGCTTTTGCCGAATATTTTGGTATCCCGGTCAGCCACATCATCTCCACCCTGATCGATGCCATCGAGCATCGCCGGCCGTGCGAGATCGTTCAGGACGCTCCCTGCCAGGAAGTTGTTGAGCTTATGCCCGACCTGGACGCTCTGCCGATTTTACGGCATTGCAGGCTGGATGGCGGCAATTACATCAGCTCCGGGGTGGTGATTGCCGCCCACCCCAGCTACGGCCAGAACGCAGACTTTCACCGCTGTATGCAGCTTTCGAAAAATGAGATGGCCGTGCGGGTTGTCCGCTCGCGCCACTTCGACACCTTTTTGAACGACCAGCGGCAGCTCGATGTTGCCATTTGCGTCGGCAACCCTCCCAATGTGCTCGCGGCTGCCGCCACTTCGGTTGAAATTGGCGTCAACGAGCTCGAGATTGCCAATGCGCTCGAGCCGCTCCAGGTCGTCAAGGCTCGCTCTGTTGACCTGTGGATCCCGGCTGAATCCGAATTCGTCCTGGAGGGCACGGTTTATCTCGATACGCTGAGGGCTGAAGGTCCCTTTGTTGATCTGACGGAGACGTACGATATGGTGCGCCAACAGCCGATCTTTGTCGTCAAAACCATCACCCACCGCCGGGACGCCATCTGGCACGCCTTGCTTCCCGGAGGACTCGAGCATAAATTATTGATGGGCATGCCGCGCGAACCAACCATTTTCGAGCAGGTCAACCGGGTTGTCCGCTGCCTGGACGTGAACGTGAACCCGGGCGGCGCATCCTGGCTTCACGCCATTGTCCAGATCGACAAGCGTTCCGAGGATGATGGCAAATTGGCGATCCAGGCCGCCTTCGCTGGTCACCGTTCCTGCAAACACGTCTTTGTGGTGGACGGCGATATCGATATCTATGATCCGCTCAGCGTTGAATGGGCCATGGCGACCCGTTTCCAGGGCGACCGCGACCTGGTCATGATGGATCGCGCTCCAGGCTCCAGTCTCGACCCATCTTCCGAGCCCGGCTCCTACCTCACCACCCGCATTGGGTTTGACCTCACCAGGCCCCTTCATCCCCTCGGCAAATCCTACGACAAAGCCCCCTTTCCCAAGATTGATCTAGGCAAGTTCCTGAAATAATTGAACGCCTTATTAATAGAACGATCGAAAATCGTCTTCAATCGAAAATCTAAAATCAAAAATCCTTGATGATACTTACCCCTGAACAATCTTCCCTCCTCAACGGCGGCCGCGGACCCGCCGCCCGCAAGGCTATGCAGATCTTGGCAGCGCTCGGCAAGATTTACGGAGCCGAACGTATGCTTCCGGTCTCCTCCGTTCAGGTATCGGGCGTCAGTTATGATAACCTTGGCGATGCCGGCCTGGAATTCCTGGCAGAGCTGGCGGACGGAGGTGGCAAGGCCTGCGTTCTCACAACCCTGAACCCCGCCGGCATGGATATCGAAGCCTGGCAGTCGCTCGGGATTGATTCTGGGTTTGCCCAACGCCAGCAGCAGGTGCTTGAGGCCTTTTCGCGGATGGGTATCCTCGCCACCTGTACCTGTACGCCTTACCTGGTGGGAAACCTGCCACACTTTGGTGAGCACATCGCCTGGTCCGAAAGCAGCGCGGTTTGTTTTGCCAATTCGGTCATCGGCGCCCGCACCAACCGCGAGGGCGGACCCAGCGCCCTGGCTGCCGCCCTGACCGGTTTCACACCCGCTTATGGTTACCACCTTGATCAGAATCGCATTCCAAATCTAACCGTTAACGTCGCGAGCCCGCTTAACGGCTCCGACGAATTCGGCCTCCTGGGGATTGTGATCGGAAATGCGCTTGAAAAAAGAGGTTCCAAACTTGTCCCCTACATCGTCGGCATCCCCTCGGCCAGCCTCGAAGAGCTAAAGTCCTTTTGCGCCAGCTTGGCCACTTACGGAGGCGCAGCATTGTTCCACATGCAAGGCATCACTCCCGAAGCCTCCTTTTATCAACCCCCTTCCGACAGCATTTTAGTCACGCAGCAGGCGATTGAGGCGGCTGCTAAATCGGTTAATTCCGCTTCTTCAAGCCCTTTTTCCACAGAAAACCATTCTCTCGCCTCACCCTCGATCGACTTCGTCACCCTCGGCTGCCCGCATCTTAGCATCCGGGAGGTTGCCCGCATCGCCGAGCTTTTACGAGGCCAGCAGGTAAAGCGCGAATTCTGGATTACGACTGCCCGCCCTACCAAGCAACTCGCCGACCGCCTGGGCTACAGCGCCGTCATCGAATCTGCCGGCGCCCGCTTAGCCGCCGATACCTGCTGCGTCGTCGCCCCAATTAGCCGGCGTTTCAGCTCCATCGCCACCGACAGCGCCAAGGCCTGTTATTACGCCTTTGCAAAAAATGGCTGGTCCACCCATCTTGTGCCGTTTGACCAGGCCGTTCGGGAGGCGCTTAAATGATCATTAATGGTCGCTCGATCTACGCCGGGCAGGCTGAAGGCGTTTCTCTGTGCACTTCCCAGGGCATATCATTCTTCGGCGGCGTCGACCCTGATTCCGGGGTGGTCGTTGAAAAAGGGCACGAGCTCTGGGGCCAGTCCATAGCCGGCAAAATCCTGATCTTCCCTACTGGCAAAGGCTCGACGGTAGGATCATATACCCTTTACCGGCTCAAGAAAAATGGCAAGGCCCCGGCTGCCATCCTAAATTCCGAATGCGAGACCATCACTGCGGTTGGCTGCATCATCGCTGAAATACCCTGCCTTGATCAAATCCCCATCGACATGCTGCAATCCGGCCTTTACCTCCGGGTGGATGGCAATACCGGAACGGTCGAAACCTTAACTTGAAAGGCAAACCTGATGGTAGAGCTTTTAATTGTTTCCTTAATTTGGGCTTTTTCTTTCAGCCTCATCAAGGATAACCTGGTATCGGTCGATCCCAATTTTGTCGCCTTTGCCCGCTTATTCGTGTCATTACTCGTCTTTTTACCCTTTTTACGGCTGAAAGACCTGTCCCGGCAGGTTTCCTGGCAGCTCATGATTGTCGGCGGGATCCAATACGGGCTTATGTACATAGCCTATAATCTTTCGTTTCATTATTTACAGGCGTACGAAGTAGCTCTCTTCACCATCCTGACCCCGTTCTACGTCACCTTGATTGATAACCTCGCGCAGCGCCATTTCTCGTGGCTGCATGGAGTGACCACCCTCCTGGCTGTCACCGGTGCGGCTGTCGTCAAGCTCACAGGCGCGGTTCAAAACGACATCTTCCTGGGGTTCATGATTGTCCAGGTATCGAACCTGAGTTTTGCCTTTGGCCAGATCTACTATAAAAGAATTATGGCCACATCTCCTCAGTTATCCGACCGGCGCGTCTTCGCACTTCCATACCTCGGCGCAGTTCTTTTAACCGCTCTATCGACCACCTTATTCGGTGGTTGGGCTTCTCTTCAGTTAGGCAGCAAGCAAATCTTCTCCTTGATTTACCTTGGGGTCATTGCCTCCGGCTTAGGATTTTTCCTGTGGAACTCAGGAGCGCGTAAAGTAAATAACGGCGCCCTGGCGATTTTTAACAACCTCAAAATCCCACTGGCCGTTGCTGTATCCCTCCTCGTTTTTGGCGAATCGACCAACGTCCCCAACCTGGTGGCCGGCGCTCTCCTCATGATCATCGCGATCGGCCTGAACGAATTCTTCGGAAACCTACCTAAATTGAAAACTCAACGTGTGTTATAATTGAGTTACCTTAAAACGGATTTGAGAAGGTGTCTTAGCCGACAGACCCTTTTAGGTTTGTCGGCTTTTTTTCTGTGTTCGGGCAGTGTTCAAAGGAGAGCAAGATGAGTGTGAAACTTTATGTAGGCAACCTTGCTTACTCGGTCAAAGAAGATGACCTGCGTACGTTGTTCGCCCAGGCTGGTACGGTGGTTTCCGTAGCGGTCATCAAGGACCGTGATTCTGGCATGTCCAAGGGGTTTGCCTTCGTAGAAATGAATTCGCAGGCTGAGGCTCAAAAAGCGATCAGCATGTTCAATAACTACAACCTGTCCGAACGACCTTTGAAAGTCAATCCGGCCCGTCCAAAAGAGGAACGCGGTGTTGGAGGTTACGGTGGGGGCGGTGGTTATGGCGACCGAAATGGCGGCGCCGGCGGTCACCACGGCACCAAGCGCCCGGGTGGCCCACGTCGTTATTGATCTTATACTTTTATCCAGCTCTTAAGTTTCTTCAATCCCCACGGCAAAGGGATCTTCTCCACAGAGGAGGCTGCCTTGCATTTTAAATCCGGCGACATTATCGTACATCCTACCTACGGCATAGGAAAAGTCGCGGGGATTGAAGAGATGCAGTATCAAGGGTCTCAAATCCATCCGTACTATAAAATTGAGATTGAAAATGGGGTTATCTGGGTCCAGGTCGATGATGCCGGTGAAGCGCGCCTCAGACCCCTCACCCCCGCCTCGGAATTGAAAATCTACCGCGAAATTCTGACCAGCCCTCCCACGCCTCTAAGCGAGGACCGGTACAAACGCTTCTCCGAATACAACGCCCGCTTGAAAAATCCAACTTTCAAAGTCTGGTGCGAAGTCGTGCGTGACCTGACTGCTCACGGTTTCATCAAGCGCCTGAATGAATATGATTCCTCAACCTTACGAAAAGTGACCGATATTCTGGCTAAAGAATGGGCTCTATCCGCCGGGATCCCAATCGCAGAAGCGATAAAAGAGATCAAATCCACACTGCAAGAGGCGCAGCAAGCACGTAGCCAATAAAATCAGGGCTATCCAATTAAGTATAAGGGGTTATAGTGGCTGCATAGCAACCCACTATAACCCCTTATATTTTTAATTAAACTAATCCGGTCCAGGCGTCCGAGACCAATGATGGTGTAACATAGGCAAACGGCATATAGAAATAGCCGTTGTCTCCCCAACCCGTCCCCCAACTGTTTTTGACGATCAGGTAACCACCGCCGGCTGTGCCCGAGTCTGTCTGATATCCGCAGGCAAACACGGCGTGCCCGCCCACCACAGACTCACCGCTTGCCGGCATGGGCATTTTTCCGGTTTGGGCTACCGCGTTGGATTCAAAGCTTTCATAAACTTTGAATCCCAGCACAACGCCAGTTCCACCTGCCAGGCACGTTTGGATATCATTCAGGTTCTTAAGGCGGTGATAAGCCGCAATCTTGTACTGGGCTGCGTCAGCCACCGCTTTCGCCGACGGCTTATTTGTAAACGCGGCGATATTATAAGGGTCATCTGCTTCGGGAGCGCAACCGATCTTTGCCAGCACTTTTAATCCATCCCGCGGCTGTGCTCCTGCATCCTGGTTGACGTCGTGTTCCATCAGTCTTTCTTCATAATAAACGAACATTGGCGCCATTGGAACGAGGGTTGCGCCAAGCTTTATTTGCAGGAACTCACGCAGCCCTACTGCTATTGCGAAGCCGGTGCAGGATCCAAGCTGACCCTGGTCACGCACCGGGCTGCATTGTTTACGCAGATCCACAGCTGGCGGCAAAGGCGCTGCTGCCGGTCGAGCAGACATGAATGCAAAATCGCGATCGTCCTGCTTATCAGGCACATAACCATAACCATGTTTAGCCATTTTTCCCTCTTTCTTTTTTCATCCTGCTGAACAGATATGATATGGAACGGTTGATGAAACAAACTGATATATTATACATTATATTACCTTATTTGTAATAATACGTTTCTAATGTCACAATATCGCAGATTTGATCGTTGAAAAGTTCTTGAAGCTTCTCGTATTAAAAGAATAAATTGCCTAAATAACGATTGCCGCTGCCAATTCTTTAAATAAATTTTACATTTTAAGATAAATATTGTATAATATTTTCAAAATTTAATTAGTTCTTAATGGATTGGATTTTTTACGGATGGGCACAATGAAATTAATACTCTTATCGGCACTGGCATTCGTTATTGTCTTATTACTGGCTGGTTGCACTTCTTTAACATCTCTGCCTGCTCCCACAAATTCCCCCATGGAAACAAATGCTCCATCTCCCATCCCAACGATACTTACAATATTACCGCCAGCTTCCACTCAAACCTCAACCGCATTGCCGGCCGCTGTCACTCCAACTTCTCCTGTCGGATCGCTAGCTCAATCGCCAACGCCCCTTCCTCCGACTGCCACCCTCGCTGCGGCTGCAGCCCAGGACTCTGGCGCCAATCCAACTGCCACACCAACAACCAATCCAACGACCGCTCCAACTGCCGCGCCAACTGCCGCTCCTACCTCCTCGCCTGCCACTCCGTTATCCCCTACCCCTTCACCTGCTCCCTCTGCAACGTCATCGGTTTCAGCCGTCGTACCTGTGTCCGGCTGCGAGGATAAAGCCGCATATTACGGCGATGTGACCATTCCGGATAATACGTCCTTTCGTCAGGGCGTGGATTTTGTGAAAACCTGGCAGATAAAAAATGCCGGCACGTGTACCTGGGGCCCTACTTATTCCCTGGTATTCGCTTCCGGCGATATCATGAACGGGCCACAGGCAATACCGTTGCCCACCGTAAACCCCGGTGACCTGTTCAATGTCTCCGTAAAACTTACGTCGCCTGCTAACGGCGGCACATACCTGGGCGACTGGGAATTTCAACGGCCTGACGGCTCAAGGTTTGGGGTCAATAGCGGCGGCGTCGATTTTATCTGGGTTAAAATTGTGGTAAGTTATGTCGTAGTTGGACCGACACCGACGCCTGACCCTGTTTCGGCAACCTGCACCGGCCAATCCTCCCCTGATTATCTCAGCCAGGTCTTAGCGTTGATCAACGGCGCCAGGAGTTCCAACGGACTGAATGCGCTCACCTTGAATCCAAAATTAGCTGCAGCTGCCCAGGCCCATAGCAAAGACATGGCCTGCAACGATTTTGTCGATCACGTCGGCTCGGATGGCTCCACCTGGTTCACTCGCATCAAGGCTCAAAACTACAAATATTCTTATGCCAGTGAAAATATCTACGTCGGTAATCCCGCCTTCGGCGGCGACCCACAAGGGGCTTTTACCTGGTGGATGAACAGCCAGGTCCATCGTGATAATATCCTTAGCCCAAAAATTACTGAAATTGGGATCGGATACGCCTTCTACGATAAAAGCACTTACGGCGGTTATTACACCGTCGATTTTGCTCATCCTTGATTTAACCCATATGCCAGAACGGACCGCAACTGCCATCGCACATCCGAACATTGCCTTCATCAAGTATTGGGGGAACCGGGATAATTTCCTTCGCCTGCCTTCCAGCGGGTCTATATCAATGAACCTGGAGGGCCTGGCCACTCAAACTTGTGTGACTTTCGATCCGGATCAAGAGCATGACAGTCTTATTTTTAATGGAACGCCCTCGTTTGGGAAAGCTTTGCAGCGAACATCTGAATTCTTGGATATCGTGCGAGAACTGGCTGGGAAGCGCCTCTTTGCCAATGTGACCACGGAGAATAATTTTCCAACCGCCGCAGGAATTGCATCGTCCGCGGCTGCGTTTGCGGCCCTGGCGCTTGCCGCTACCCGGGCTATTGGGCTCAACCTGGATGAACCCGCCCTTTCGCGCCTGGCGCGCCGGGGTTCCGGTTCGGCTTGCCGTTCGATCCCGTCCGGCTTTGTCGAATGGCAAAAAGGACAAGCCGATTCTGATTCCTACGCATACTCAATCGCCGCGCCCAACCATTGGCTCCTGGTCGATCTGATCGCTATTGTGCAAAGCGAACATAAACCGGTTGGGTCGAGTGAAGGTCACAGCCTGGCCTGGTCCAGCCCGCTCCAGAACGCCCGGGTTGCCAGCGCTCCGGGACGCCTTCAAACCTGCCGACACGCAATCCTGTCCTGCGATTTTGAAGCCCTGGCAAGTGTGATCGAGCTCGACAGCAACCTCATGCACGCCGTCATGATGACCTCCACACCTCCCATTTTTTACTGGCAAGGGGTTTCCCTGACCCTGATGAAACTCGTACCGCGCTGGAGGAAAGAAGGCCTTCCGGTTTGTTACACCCTGGATGCTGGCCCGAATGTGCACTTGATCTGCCAGGCTGGTGCTGAGGACAAGGTCAAATTGCTTCTGTCCGGTGTAGCAGGCCTTAGTCAGGTCATCCAGGCAACGCCTGGCGGCCCAACTCGCCTGGAGGTTGATTGCACTCTTGATTCGCGGGAATAAAATATCATTCCTGTTAGCGATTTTAATTGAAATTGAACCCAACAAAAGCCATTTCTTCATCCTAAGCTTAATTTTCAAGGATATAATATCTTATTGCGTGTGCAAAGTGCGTTTTAGATTGCAAGCCAAACTCTTTGCAGGAATTAAATCTGAACATGATGGTATCGACGCAAGTCGTTACAGAAAGTAGTGGTATTAATGGCAGGGGCTCCAAATCTGTTTATTTCGATCCTTGAGTTTGTGCTGGCTCTTGGATTTTTAGCATTCATTCACGAGGCAGGTCACTTCCTGGTTTCGCGTTTATTCAAGATTGAGGTGGAGGAATTTGGATTTGGCTTTCCTCCCCGCCTTGCAAAGCTTTTCACCCTGGGCGGAACTTTATTTACGCTCAATTGGATCCCCTTCGGCGCGTTCGTCCGGCCCAAGGGTGAAAATGATCCAAACGTGCCGGGTGGACTTGGCGCGGCATCGCCCTGGAAACGCCTGCTGGTTCTTCTGGGTGGACCGGCTGCGAACATCTTGACTGGCATCATCCTTTTCCTTTTCGTATTTATCCAGACCGGCGCGCCTGATTCTTCAAAAGTCTTGATCGCCAGTGTAGTCGCCGATTCGCCCGCCGCACAATCCGGTATTCAAGCAGGAGACCTCATTTTAAAAGTGAACGGACAGCCAGTAACCAGCATGGATAATATGTCTGCCCTCATTAAAACCTCCGTTGGTAAGGATACAGTCATCACGTATCAGCGCAACGGGCAGATCGGCGAGCTTACGGTCGTCCCGCGCCCGAACCCACCCTCAGGCCAGGGACCGCTCGGCGTGCAATTGACCAACCCCATGGTTCCGATCACGCTCGGCCAGGCCATCCCTATGTCCTTACAGGTCACTGGAAACTATATTAACCAATTGTTCCTGCTACCGAGCCGCATCATCCAGGGCCAGTTAACCCCGGAGCAGAGCCGCGTGGTGGGGCCGTTTGGCATGTTCACGATGTTCAATCAGGAACGCAACCGCGATATCCAGACAACCTCCACGCCTGCTGCCGGACCGGCAGTCAATGTGCTCAGCTTCCTGGCAATCATATCGGTTGCCCTCGGCATCACTAATTTACTCCCAATCCCGGCCCTGGATGGCGGCCGCATCCTATTCCTCATTCCGGAAATCCTGTTCCACAAGCGAGTTCCACCCAAATATGAAAACGCTGTTCACGCAATTGGCTTTTTTGCGCTGGTGGCCTTGCTGGTAGTGATCACTGCCCAGGATATTATCAATCCTGTCGTTCTCCCTTAAGGAGGATTTCTACCAATGCCATACTCAAAAAGATCACGGGTTCCGTTCAAACAGGTTGTAACCGACCTTCTCGATAAAAACAAGCCATTTTCGCCGACCCATCTTCACCGTTTTTCGGATATCGATCCGGCTGACCTGGCCTCTTTACGGATTGCCTGGCCCCAGGTTGACTTAGAGAGGCGAGTCTCCTTGATGGAAGACCTCGAGGATCTGGCAGACTCAGACACACTGGTCTCCTTCGATGACCTGGCGCGATTTGCGCTGGAGGACAGCGATCCGCGTGTGCGCGCTGTTGCCATCCGTTTGTTATGGGAATCGGATGATTCAAAACTGATCCCCATCTTTATAAAAATGATGAAGTCCGATCCAGACGAAATGGTCCGGGCTGGGGCAGCCGGCGGACTGGGTATGTTTGTCTATTTGGGTGAGCTTGAAGAAATCAATTCCGACCAGCTTGAACGGGTAGAGAATAGCTTGCTGGCAGTTTATCACGGCAACGACAAACCGATCGTTCGCCGGCGCGCCCTCGAAGCGCTGGGATATTCTGGGCGTGAGGAAGTTTCGGAGCTGATCAGGACGGCATTCAAATCCTCCGATAAAGATTGGCAGGCGAGTGCATTGTTTGCCATGGGCCGCTCCGCTGACGAGAGCTGGTCGGAATATGTCCTCTCCAGGTTGAACGATCCTGAGCTGGAAGTCAGGTTAGAGGCAGTGCGCGCCGCAGGTGAGCTTGAGCTGACTGAAGCTCGCCTGCCCCTGATTGAAATGGTCACCGATTCAGAAGATCTGGATGTCGATCTGCGCGCTGCTGCGGTCTGGGCGCTTTCCCAAATTGGCGGCGAAGGAGTCCGGTCGGCTCTTGAAAAATTGTCCGAATCGATAGAAGACGATGACGAAGCCTTTTTTGTCGATGAAGCTCTGGATAACCTCGATTTCAAGGAAGGCGCTGGCGGTTTCGGATTGATCGGCCTGACCCCCAAGATTGACGAAGAACATACCCATATCATTGACCTGTCTCAAAAAGATGAGCTCGAGGAAGAGGGAGACGAGGACGAGGATTTATTGTACGGCTCAAAAAATTAAGCGTGGGGTGGAGGAGATATGCGTTCGTGGCTGGTCCTGATGGTGTTGCTTGCGAATCTGGGAATTTTCCAGCCCCAACCAGCAGTTCAAAATGCACTGAGCTTTAGCAACCTGTCCAGCGATTTCCGCTTCGGGAAAGATGTGACTTTTTATGCCAAAATCTCCCCGGTGGAAAAAATAAAGGATGTTTTTCTGTTCGTGCAGCCTGGCAGCGATTTGACGCGGACAGAAAAAGTCTCCTTCGATTCCAGCGGTGAAATCGTGTATCGCTACGACCTGGGCTCAAAACCCTTGCGCCCCTTTGTGACGATCAACTACTGGTTCCGGGCTGTGGATGCGAACGGTCAGCAGGCTCAGAGCAATAAACAATCCTTCAATTACGAAGATAATCGGTTTACCTGGCAAAAGCTTGACGAAGGCATCTTCCAGGTACGCTGGATTACGGGTGATCTCAGTTTTGGCCAATCGATTTTAAATTCTGCCCAGCAGGGCCTGGCGTCTAACGCCTCTTTATTGAATACAACCGTTCCCAACCCACTGAAGATCTACGTTTACCCCAATTCAAGCGATCTTCAAGATGCGCTTTCTTTGAGCCAGGGTTCCTGGGTTGCCGGCTATACCAGCCCGGACCTGGGGGTAATCCTTGTATCCATAGCGCCAGGACCTGACCAGCAGGTTGAGCTCGAAAGGCAGATTCCGCATGAACTAATGCATATCAAAATCTACCAGCTCGCTCAAAATAAAGATGTTTATCAAAACCTGCCTGCTTGGTTGAATGAAGGCCTCGCTTCCCTGGCTGAATTAACCCCCAACCCGGATTATCAAAGCGCTCTGACGCAGTCAGTCAAGTCCAATTCGCTGCTTTCTTTTACGACGATTTGCCAGGCCTTTCCATCGGATGCATCTGGAGCTTTCCTGGCTTACGCCGAATCCGTCTCTTTCGTGAGCTTCATCCATCAAAAATATGGCTCGCCGGCATTCCAGAAATTGATCTCCTCTTATAAAACCGGCCTGGGCTGTAGCGAGGGCGTAAACGCAGCCTTAGGAATCAGCCTCGAGCAGCTTGAAGTGCGCTGGCGTCAGGAAGATCTGGGCATGGATACTGGCGCGCTGGCGGTCGAAAACCTGGCGCCTTACCTGATATCCGGGCTTCTGCTTCTGACCCTACCCCTGGCTTATGTTTTCTTCTTAAAAAATAAGCCCAAGAAAGAAAAAGCCACCGCGGAGGCAAAAAATGAGCTCTGAAGGTAAAGCCTGCCTGCATGCCATTGTTGAAGGGCGGGTTCAAGGGGTGGGGTTTCGCGCTTTTGTTTATGACCACGCTGAAGCAATGGGCCTGACAGGTTGGGTCCGCAATAGGGGTGAAGATCAGGTTGAGGTTTGGGCCGAGGGGCCAGCGTCTGAGCTTGACAAATTCCTGGCGCTTCTGCGCCAGGGACCGAGGATGTCTTACGTGGCCGGGGTGGAGGTCAGCCATCCCGCGCCTGAAGGGAAGTACTCTCGGTTCATGGTTATCTCTTCAACTTATTAAACAATAATTCACGAATAAATGGTTGTATTTGATTAAGTAATATGATATATAATATCAATATTATCATAATAACGCGGCCATAACATTACTGAGAAGAAGGATACAACGATGAATAACAAAGTAAGAAGTGCTTTCCGTTTCGTAATAATCGTTCTCTATGGTTTATCTGTTTTTGGCACTAATTTTCAAGTTGATGCCCAGACGCCGCCCCCTCCTCCTGGTTCAATCCTTGCTCCTGAAAATAATCCCCTTGCTCCCAACGCACCCATTTCTGCCGCCCCATCGAATTTGCCTAAACCGGCCGGTCATGGTGGGAACACCCTCACACCTCAGGCCATAAATTCAAACTACAGCAGCGATGATCGTTTCAATTCCAATCTTACGGGTTGGCAGGTTTGGGAACACCAGACAGCCGCCGATGTAACCACTAAACTCGCAACCGGCCTGCGCCTGGTGGATATTTCGGTTGAATCTTATTCACCTTATGTTTTTACCGCCGTTTACGTTTCAAATACCGGCAGTTATGCTAAGAGCTGGTGGTGGTATTACGATGTAGACGCGACTACGCTTAGCAACGAATTAAGCACCAATAATGCTCGCCTCACAGTGCTCAAAGCTCACGATATTGGCGGCGGGGTCATTCACTTTACAGCCATCATGATCAGTAATACTGGCGCGGATAATACTGCCTGGTGGTGGTATTTCGGCCAGACGACCGCCAGCCTGACTACATTACTTCAGAACAATAATGCCCGGATCACGCAGGTAAATTCCTACGTGACAGCCGGGCAAACTCTTTATGCTGCCGTCATGGTGGACAATCAAAACGCCAACAACCTTGGATGGTGGTGGTATGTCAATGCTTCCGCCTCCAGCGTCATCAGTTTGTTGGCTACAAACAATGCCCGTCTGGTAGATCTCGATATTGATCCAACCACGGGGAATCTAAACGTTGCTATGGTTTCTTGCGGGTCAGGTTGCCCATTGTGGTGGTGGTATATCGGCGTCAGCACGAACCAGCTTCTTAAAATTGCCGCTCAAGATGGAGCTCGAATTATCGGTGCCAATACGTATTCCGGCTGTGGTGATGCATGTTGGGATTTTGTCCTGATTAATGATTCCAATGCGATTACTTCGCGGGTCGGGAACATGCTCCGGAATAGCACAGATGGCACGGTAGGCCTTTATCTTGAGCAGTTGGGAGGGCCTGTCCTGGCTAATCTTGAGGATAGCACACCTTTCGAGCCTGCCAGTACCATTAAAGCAACGGTGCACCTGTATACCATGCGTGCTCTCCAGCAGGGACCCGACACGTTGTTAACCCAAATCACTAAATATGTACCCCCGGTCGGGTCATCGTGTCCTGGAACAGTCGCAAATGGCACGGAGGATATCCAAACCGCCGACCAAGAAATGATGTGGCATTCAGACAATACTCGCACGGCCGAGCTGGTAGACCATTATACCCGTTCCGCCATCAACGCTATGATTTCTTCAATTGGAATGAGTAACACCTCCATCAATCACGTGATTGGATGTGGCGGTCCAATTCCAAACCAGACAACCCTGGATGATCTGGCAATCCTTTATCGAGGTGTTGCGAATGCCGCACTGGTCGACGCTGCCTATCGCTCCATTTTCTTTAGCGAGATGGCAGGCAAATCCCAATTTGCAACGGAAGGTTACGATTGGACGCATCTGTGGGATACCGATATTCCCAACATCATCGCGTCCGAAGCTCCTGCCGGAATGCCCCAATATATTAAGAATGCATTCCGAAATAAAATGCAGTTGGCCTATAAAGCGGGAAATTATAAAATTTGCACAGATCCATTCTGCTACACTTACGTCGATCACATTTCGATTTTTGGATATGCCCAGATACCTTTCTGTGGTCAATCATCCCCACAGCAATATGTTTTCGGAGTTTATATCTATAATGCAACTTCAGATACTAACTCCAGCAATGCTTTTAACACCACGAAAGCTGAGCTTTTACGTGAGCAAATCCACGCCGGGCTGGCCTCCTGCTTTTCAAATACCTTCTTACCGGTTGCTCGCAAATAAAATATTGTAACTAAAAAAGCTCCGGCGATTGTCGGAGCTTTTTTTAAATTTCACCTGCCAGCAAGCGTGCTTTCTGCCAGGGTGGGACGTTAGCATCTTCTGCCAGAAGCCCGCGCAGCTCATAGATTTGATCTCGCAGGGCCGCTGCCCGCTCGAACTGTAATTCCTTGGCAGCCGCCTTCATCTGGTTTTCTAGCTCGTTGATGACCCGCTGGATTTCCTGGCGCGGCAGCCCACCTTCGCGCTGCCCGGTCTTGTATTCACCCCGCGTCTCCGCCACCGCTGCCGAAAGAGTCAGGCGTTCGGTGATATCGTGGATCGCTTTGATGATTCCAACCGGTTCGATCCCGTGAGCTTCGTTATAAGCTTTCTGCTTGGCGCGCCGGCGGTTGGTCTCCTGGATTGCAAATTTCATCGAATCGGTCATGTTATCGGCGTACATGATGACGCTGCCGTTCACGTGCCTTGCTGCCCGCCCGATCGTTT
The DNA here is from genome assembly GCA_035543095.1 of Anaerolineaceae bacterium. Taxonomy (GTDB): domain Bacteria; phylum Chloroflexota; class Anaerolineae; order Anaerolineales; family Anaerolineaceae; genus UBA700. The sequence continues at coordinate 18,035 of DATKKB010000018.1, forward strand.
GGATCAGGGCAGTGCCCGAGCGCAGAAATCCCTCCTTGTCGGCATCCAGGATTGCAACCAGCGAAACCTCGGGCAAGTCGAGTCCCTCGCGCAAGAGGTTGATCCCAACTACCACATCAAAAATACCTTTACGCAGATCGCGCAGGATGCCCACCCGCTCGAACGTCTCCACCTCGGAATGCAGGTAGTGCACCTTCGTCCCTAATTCCATCAAGTAATCGGCCAGGTCCTCAGCCATCCGCTTGGTCAGGGTGGTCACCAGCACCCGCTCGCCCTTTTCGGTCCGTTTGCGGATCTCAACAATCAGATCGTCGATCTGGCCCTTCGTAGGGCGTACTTCAACTTCCGGGTCGGTCAAACCGGTCGGCCGGATGATTTGCTCCACCACCTGGTCCGCTTTTCCCAGCTCGTAAGGAGCCGGCGTGGCGGAGGTATACATGGTATATCCCATGTGTTCCTGGAATTCGCTGAACTTCAAGGGCCGGTTGTCCAGCGCCGACGGCAGCCGGAAACCATACTCGACTAAAACTTCCTTGCGCGAGCGGTCGCCGTTATACATGCCGCGGATCTGGGGGATCGTCATGTGAGACTCGTCCAATACCAGCAGGTAATCGCTCGGCAGGTAATCGATCAAAGTCCACGGTGGCGTCCCGGCCGGCCGTTGATCCAGATGGCGCGAATAGTTCTCGATTCCGGAACAGTAGCCTACCTCGCGCAGCATTTCCAGGTCGTATTTTGCGCGCTGTTCCAGGCGCTGGGCTTCGAGCAGCTTGCCCTCGGCCTTGAAGGTTGCCAGCCGCTCGTCCAGCTCGAGCTCAATATCCGCAATTGCTTTCTTAAGTTTATCTTCCTGCGTAATGTAATGTTTTGCCGGGAAAATGTCGATCTGGTTCGGCTCCTCGAACACCTCGCCCGTCAGCGGCCCATAGATCAGGATCCGCTCGACTTCGTCGCCGAAGAAACTGATGCGGTAAGCCCTTTTTTCTTCGTAGGCCGGAAAGATCTCGAGCGTTTCGCCCCGCACACGAAAGGAGCCCGGTTTCAATTCCATATCATTGCGCTGGTACTGGCTTTCGATGAGCTGGCGCAGGAGTGCATTCCGGCGATAGATCATGCCTTTTTCCAGGTGGATAACGACGGAACCGTATGCATCCGGGCTGCCGAGGCCATATATACACGAAACCGAAGCAACGATGACGACGTCCCGCCGGGACATCAGGGCTGCTGTTGCGGACAGCCGCAGTCGATCGATCTCCTCGTTGATCTCTGTCTCTTTTTCGATATATAGATCGTGTTTTGGTACGTAGGCTTCCGGTTGGTAGTAGTCGTAATAGGATACAAAATATTCGACCGCGTTTTCAGGGAAGAATTCCTTGAACTCAGCATAAAGCTGGGCTGCCAGGGTCTTATTGTGGGCCATCACCAGGGCTGGCTTTTGGAGCTGGGCGATCACGTTTGCAACCGTAAAGGTCTTGCCGGTTCCGGTTGCGCCTAAAAGCACCTGATTCCGGTACCCTTTCTGGATCCCTTCGACTAATTTAGAGATAGCCTCCGGCTGGTCACCAGTCGGCTGGTAGGGAGCGTGCAGTCTAAATTCCATGCGCCTCCTTAACAGAACAAAAGTTTCATTATTTTACCACAACCTGGGTCATTTCATTGATCTTCGCCAGGCATTCCAACAGCCTGTCTTTCCAGCCGTCACCGCTGCCCATCGGCATCCAATACGCATTTTTTCCGGTCCGCGCCTCCGTGCCGATCGAGGGTAGATTTCGCCCTGGCGCCCCTTCGGGCAAAGGTGGGTACCGCAGCACGATCTGGTCGTTTTCGACCGAGACCGACGCCAGTCCGGCCTCTTCCGCCCGCAGCTTGACCTGCATCTGGAATATCAGGTTTTTGACCTCTTCCGGCAGCGGACCAAAGCGATCGCTGAACTCATCCGACAGCGCTGTCAGCTCTCCTTCGTCCTTCAAATCCGCCAATCGCCGGTATAACCGTAGGCGCATGCCCTGGTCGGGCACATACCCCATTGGAATCCCCAACCCAAGCGGCAGATCGACTGAGACAGGCGCGCTGACCTCGCGCATTTCAGCCAGCGCTTCCGACGGCGAGGACATGCCCGAAAGCCTGCGCAATTGGCGAACAGCCTGCGCCAGCATACGAGTGTATAGCTGAAATCCAACCGCTGCGATAAATCCATGTTGGCGAGTCCCCAATAGCTCGCCTGCTCCTCTCATTTCAAGGTCGCGCATGGCGATTGAATAGCCTGCCCCCAGCTGCGTGTTCTCCGCAATCACCTCCAGACGCTCCTGTCCTTCAGGTGTGGGGGGTTTCGCCCTATGGCGAAAGAAGTAAGCATAGGCGCGTTGGGCTCCCCGCCCAACCCGGCCGCGCAACTGGTATAACTGCGCCAAACCGAACGTGTCGCCCCTATCCAGGATTAGCGTGTTAGCATTGGGAATATCCAACCCCGACTCGATAATCGACGTGCACAACAAAATATCGATATCCCCATGCGTAAACTTCAGCATGACAGTCGACAGCTCGTTTTCAGGCATCTGACCGTGAGCTACCCCGATGCGCGCTTCCGGTACGAGCGTGTGCAGGTGGCGCTCCATCGCTCGAATCGTCTGCACCCGGTTGTGCACAAAAAATATCTGACCGCCGCGTTCGACCTCGCGCAACACAGCCTGGCGCACCAAACGCGGAGAATATGGCCCGATATGCGTGATGATCGGCAGGCGTTCTTCCGGCGGGGTATTGATCGTTGAGATATCCCTTACTCCGGTCAGCGCCATGTAAAGCGTGCGCGGGATCGGCGTGGCGGTAAGCGTTAGCACGTCAACTTCGGTCCGCAGCTTTTTGAAATGTTCCTTGTGGGTAACCCCAAACCGCTGCTCTTCGTCGATAATAACCAACCCCAGGTCCTTGAATAATACGTCTTGCTGGAGAAGGCGGTGCGTCCCAATGACAATGTCCACTGTTCCGCTGCGCAGCAGTTTCAGGATCTCGTCCTGCTCGCGGGGTGTCCTGAAGCGGGAAAGCATTTCCACAACCGCCGGAAAAGGTGCCAGGCGCTGGCGAAAGGTTTCGTAATGCTGCTGCGCCAGTACGGTGGTCGGCACCAGGATCGCCACCTGTTTGCCGTCCATGATCGCCTTGAAAGCTGCTCTCAAGGCCACTTCCGTTTTTCCGTAACCTACGTCCCCACACAGCAGGCGGTCCATCGGCCGCAGGCTCTCCATGTCTTTCTTAACTTCTTTGATCGCCTGCAACTGGTCGTTCGTTTCGATGTACGGGAAACTGGCTTCAAGCTCCTGCTGCCAGGAGCTGTCATTTGAGAAGGCAAATCCCTTTGCTACCTGGCGCCGGGCGTAAAGCTCCAGCAGCTCCTGGGCTATTTCAAGGACAGCCTCTCGTACTTTTTGCTTATTTTGCGACCATTCCCCCGTTCCCAGCCGTGTCGCGGATGGTTCGTCAGCATCCGGTCCAATATAGCGGCTCAACCGGTCGGCCTGGTGGACGGGAACGTAGACCTGGTCGCCTCCTTCGTACTCAACGCAAAGGAATTCCCGCTCGACTCCATCCAGAGTCCGGCGCACCAATCCCAGGTAGCGGCCTATACCGTAATCGATATGGACGACCCAATCGCCGGGTTTCAGATCGGCGTACAGCGTTTCAGGCGCCTCTACGGCCGGGCGGTGCTGCTGGCGCGGTTTCGGCCGCTCCCATCCGAAGATCTCGCTGTCGGTTAGAAGATCCCACTTCTTTTCGGGTAGATTTAAGATCCAGCCTTCCGAAAGCAAGCTATCCCTGAAATCCGGTTCGCAAAGCGCGTTATCTGGCCCACGATGTTCTTGCCACAGCTCGCTCAACCTGGACACCTGGCGCGAAACAACCGTCAGCCGGTCCCCTACCTGGCAGCGTTCCAGCATGTAGTCCAATACCTGCTTCATGCGCCCGCCGAAGCGCGGACCGGAAGAGAACAAGCTTCCCAGTGCGCTTTCATCTTCCGCAGTCGACCAGCCCAGCTCCAGCCAGGTGTGTCCCATCAGGTTATCCTGGAGCTCGCTCCACGAAATGTATGGAATCGGAAAATCTGCCGCCAGTGTTCCTTCGGCGATGCTGTCCAGGCGCAGCCGGACAGCCTGCTCTTCAATCTCGTTTGCCGTCACCCGCAGCAAGTCCAGGTCGTCGACCATCACCAGCGCCTGGGCCGGCAGGTAATCCAGAATGCTGGCGACCGCCGGGTGGACCAATGGCAGGTAGAATTCGCCCACGTCCTGCACGGGCAGTTCAAGGTTCAGCGCTTTGCTCTGCAGCACTTCCCGCGCCGGTGTGATCAGCAGATGGTCCAGGTTCTGGATTGTCCGCTGGCTGGCTGGATCGAACCTGCGCAGGGTGTCAATTTCATCGCCAAAAAATTCAAGGCGGGCAGGCTGTGGCTCGGCCATCGCCCACACGTCCAGGATTCCGCCCCGCCGTGAGAATTGGCCCGGTTCCACCACCAGGTCATTGGCCTGGTAGCCGATGTCTACCCAGGTTCGCTGCAATTCTTCTGGCTTCACTACCTGGCCGATTTTGATCAACCGGCTTGATTTTATAAAATCTCTCCTCGGCAGAGTGCGCGCCATCACAGCCCGAACCGGCGCAATGATTACAGGCGGATTAGCCGGTTTTTGAACCCCGGGGAGATGGTAAACCGCCAGAGACGTCAGAACGTTTAGCCGGTCACGCCGGGTGGTAGAACCCCAGGCCGCCTGTTCGTAGAACAACGGATTTGGTTCCGGAAAGACCATTCCAACGATCTTTGGATCCCAAAATTTAAGCTCGTCAAACAAGGTCAGGGTATGATCGGCGCGGGTCGTCAGCAGCAGGATCGGCACGCCCAGCTCAGCTTGCAGGGATGCCAGAACCGGCAGGCGCGCCGAACGCGGCAGCGCCAGGCCGGGAATGGTCTTTCGTTCTCGTAAGTCTGTTACCAGACTCTTGAATTCAGGGAGAGATTTTAGTTCTTCGAGCACAGGCCTATTCTTTCTCGAGGGAGCCGTTGAACTGATTCATGGCATGATTGATACCGTACAAGATGAAATCCTTTGCCGCCTCAACCGCCCGGTCCAGCACTTCCAGCACGAGGTCTTTCTCTGAGCTAAAAAATGAATCCAGTACGTAATCCGCCACGTCCCGCTGACCTTGCGGGTGGCCGATTCCGACTCGCAGGCGTGGAAATTCCTCCGTCCCGAGTTGTTGAATGATCGAAGCCAGGCCTTTTTGCCCGGCAGATCCGCCACCTGGACGAATGCGCAGGGTCCCCACCGCCAGGTCCACGTCATCGTGGACAACCAGCAAGTCTTCAAATGGGATCTTGTAAAAGCGCACCAAGGAGCTGACCGCCTGGCCTGACAAATTCATGTACGTTTGCGGCTTTGCAAGGATCACTTTTCGGCCTTTCCATGTGCCGCTTCCGACCAGCGCCCTGGATTGAAGCCGTGAAAGCTGGATTCCGAAATCGAGGCCCACCAGATCGACCACCATGAAACCCACGTTATGGCGGGTTTCACGGTATTCTCGGCCTGGATTACCCAGGCCCACAATTAGGAATGAGGTTTTTTCTGGTTCGGATATTTCTACCATATGGCTCAACGCCCCCTTCCTCTCAGCCACAGGTAGAGGCCGAGCAACCCAAAAACCACGGTTACAAATGAAATTCCCAGGACGATGTTAAACCATACCGTAGACGATTGAACCTGGACCGGGTTAGCGGGCAGCGTGGTCGGCGTCGGTATTGGCGTTCCAGTCGGGGCTGTCGGCGAGAGAGTCACCATAGGAGAAACCTGGAGTGCGACTTGCGGCAAGGTCGGCGTGCTGGTTTCAATGGCGGTGTAGTTCCGCACCCTTAAGTCCGGCACTATTTTTTCCACAACCTGCCCGTTTTTAAAAAATACCTGCACCCGCAGCTGGTAATTGCCATCGGCGATCTTGGAAGTATCCCATACCGCCAGAACGCTGTCTTTGACCGGGCTCTCGCTTTGTTGCAGCAAGAACCAGTTGATCGGCCCGCTTTCGATATAGCTGAAATCTACCTCTGCCGATTGAAAATCAGGCAGAGTTGTGTTACCGGTAATTACCACGCTGCCCTGCAATGCCATCCCTGCCAATGGTGCAGTAACCTGGATAGCAGGCTCAGCTGTTTGCGTCTGGAATAGCCCAACGATCAGCCAGCCAATAAAAGCTAAAACCCATAGATATACCCGCGCCATGGCAATCGGTAAGTTTAGCATGAAGTAAGATTTCTTGCAAATTCGAGATATTGGAATTAACAATTGACTCCCCGAAAAATCATTACCAAAACTATCTAGAAATTCTAATATTTATGGAGTATACTGGTCTTTATTATCTGCATAGGAGTACTAGAATAGGAGCCAATCATGGCAGACGCCTTACCATTTCAATCGCCGCAAGAATTAATGGAATGTCTGAAATCTCAGAAATATATCGCCAACAACGAAATCGCTACGATCCTTTACCTGAGCCAGCAGCTCGGCAAGCCGGTCCTCGCAGAAGGTCCTGCTGGAGTCGGCAAAACTGAACTTGCCAAGGCTCTGGCTGGGGCTAGCGACCGTGAGCTCATCCGCCTCCAATGCTATGAAGGCCTGGATGAATCGAAGGCCCTGTATGAATGGGAGTATGCCAAGCAGCTCCTGTACACCCAGCTCCTGCGCGATAAGCTCCAGGAAACTCTCTCCTCGTCCGAATCCTTAAAAGTTGCCGCTGATCGCCTGGCGGCTGAAGAAGACGTGTTCTTTTCTATGCGCTTCCTCCTCCAGAGGCCGCTGCTCAAGGCCATCCTCAGCCCGGAGCCAACCGTCCTCTTGATCGATGAGATTGATAGGTCCGACGCTGAATTCGAAGCCTTCTTGCTGGAGGTTCTGAGTGACTTCCAGGTCACCGTTCCCGAGCTTGGCACGCTCGCAGCCATCCACCGCCCGCTGGTCATTCTCACCAGTAACAACACACGCGAATTGAGCGAAGCCCTCAAACGGCGCTGCCTTTACCTGTTCATCGACTATCCTTCCATCGATCAAGAGCTGGCAGTGGTCCGGTTGAAGGTTCCTGAATTGAATCCAAAACTGGCCCGCCAGGCAGTTGAGCTGGTGCACCGTTTGCGCACGTTCGATCTGCGCAAATCGCCAAGCATCAGCGAAACCCTTGATTGGGCCAAGGCCCTGGTGACCCTTAATGCTCACAACCTGGACGATACCACCCTCGAGACCACTCTGAGTGTCCTTCTTAAACACGAGAATGACCTGGCTCGCGCCCGCCGCCAGCTCCTTTCTCCGCCGCCCGGGAAACGCGACATAGACTTGAAACGCTTCCAAAATTAACCGGGAGGTTTTAATATGGACAAGCGGATTGTCGAGTTCGTAGCAGCCCTCCGAGCAGCCGGGGTTCGTATCAGCCTGGCTGAAAGCTCTGACGCCTTTCAAGCGGTCGATTTTCTGGGCGTCCAGGATCGCGAGCTTTTTAGGGTTTCACTGCGCTCCACCCTGGTCAAAGATAATTCCGACCTGGAAACGTTCGATAACCTCTTCCCGCTTTTTTTCCAGGCTGGCTCACCACCCCCGCTTTTTAATCCTTCCTCGGAATTGACTCCCCAGGAAGCCGAAATGCTGGCGAAAGCCTTGCGGCAATTCAACGATGAAATCCGCAAGATGCTTGAAAAGTTGATGAAAGGCATGCCGCTCAATCAATCCGAGCTCCAAAACCTCGACCAGCTCGTAAACCAGAGCAACATCACCGACCTGCGCTACCAGAATTGGCTGGCGCGCCAGATGGAACAGGCCCTCAAGTTCCGTGAAGTCCGTCAGGCTGTCCAGGAGCTGATGGAGCTGCTGCGCCAGATGGGCATGAACCGTCAGCGGGTCGATCAACTGCGCCAAATGCTGCAAGCAAACCAGGAAGCCCTGCAAGAGCAGCTCCGCCAGTACGCCAGCCAGCGCATCGCCGAAAATATGGCCCAACAATCGCGCCGCGACCGGATGGATAATCTATACAATCTGCCGTTTCATTCCCTCACCGAGGAAGACATGCATGCCCTCCGCCAGGAGGTACGCCGTTTGGCTGCCATGCTGCGCACCCGCGTCGCTCTGCGCATGAAACGCGCCCGTACCGGTGTTTTGGATGTTAAAGCTACCCTGCGCTCAAATCTAAAAAATAACAGCGTTCCATTTGATATCCACCATCGCGACCATACCCTTAAACCCCGCATCGTCATCCTGTGCGACATCAGCACATCCATGCGCTACTGTTCGGAGTTGATGCTGTCCCTGTTGGGTGAGGTGCAGGATCAGATCAGCAAGACTCACGCTTTTGCTTTTATAGACCACCTCGAATATATAACACCCCTTTATATCGATAACCAGCCGGGTGAAGCCATTGCCAAGATCCTGCGCCAGATGCCTTCCGGACATTACAACACCGACCTAGGATTATGCCTTGATAACTTCATCGACCAATATTTCGATACGGTTGATTCCCGAACTACCTTCCTGATCCTGGGAGATGGGCGCAATAACTATAATGAACCACGCACGGAGCTTTTTCGCGACATCGCCCGGCGAAGCCGCTACACGATCTGGTTCAATCCAGAACCGGCGACGCTTTGGGGGACTGGTGACAGTGATATGTTGAAATACCAGCCTCATTGCAAACAGGTCGTCCAGGTGAGCAACCTGACTCAATTGGCGTCTGCTATTGATCACCTGCTCGTATCTAATTTCTCCTGAGCCAATTAGTTGCTGCTATTCGAAGAAAAGGAATTCAAATAACCTGGAAATATTTATTAATAATACTGGTAATGGCCGGTTTATGAAGTGTTATAATAAGGGCGCATTTGCAACCATTACATCATTCCAATGAATGGGTGGGACTATGGAAGATAATCCCGGCACATCTGCAGAACCGACAACTCACATGGAAACACCTCAGCTTCCTGCCGGTACAGAGACCCAGAAAAGGTCGAAAACCTGGATTTTTGTGCTTGTAGCAGTGTTGGTCGTGGCGCTGGTAATCGGTTTGATTGTGCTTCTGCTGGCGTCTGCCCCAGAATCGGTCGGAAAAATTCGGGATATTTTTATCATCTTCCTTGCGCTCGAATCGCTGATCACTGGCGCCGTGTTGATCATCCTGGTCGTTCAGATCAGCCTGTTGATTAACCTGCTTCAGAATGAGATCAAGCCGATCCTTGAATCGACCAATGAGACAGTCAACACGTTGAAAGGAACGACCACCTTTATTACTAACAACCTGACCGAGCCGGTCATTAGGTTAAATGAATACCTGGCAGGTCTGAAGAAATTACTGGATTTACTATTTCCAGCCAGGCGGTGATATTGAAGATTAATATCAAAGGAGAGATAAAATGAGCGATCGAGACGAATTTGGTGCATTTTTATTAGGGTTCATCGTGGGTGGTTTGACCGGGGCAGTGGCATCTCTGCTGCTCGCTCCCAAATCCGGCGATGAGACTCGTACGCTAATCCGGGAAAAGGCAATTGAGCTGGGAGACAAGGTCAACGTGACGGTTGACGATGCCCGCCAGCGAGCAGATGAAATCACCGCTGATGCACGCGTCCGCGCCGAAGCCATTCTTGCTGAAGCGCGCACCCGGGCCGAGGCGGTCGCTGCCGAGGCTCGCAAACAGGCTGAAGAACTCCAACGTCGCGGCCAGGTAGTTCTCGAAGAGCAGCGAACAAAGGTTACGAAAGCCGTCAAGTCTGCCCAGGAAAATTCCCCCAAACCTGACTCCAGCGATTCCGCTTCTCCTAGCGAGGGCTGATCTTTTCAAATAATGGATATTTTGCCGTCCATACAGGCTGGCAACCAGCCTGTATGGACGGCGAAAACACTTCTTGACGTGCTGTTACTCCAAATCCTCGAGGACGGTCGGGATCGATTCGAGCACGTCCCCTGCCAGTACTGCGGCCTCGGAACCGATCCTCTCCGCAGCTTCTAGGCCGGCCTGGGCGTGAATCCAGGCCCCTGTACAGGCTGCTTCAAAAGCAGCCAATCCCTGCGCTCGTAATCCAACAATGATACCTGCCAGCACGTCGCCGGTTCCAGCTTTTGCCAGGGCCGCGGTCGCTACCGGTATCACCGCGGCTCGCCCATCCGGCGCCGCAATTACTGATAAGGCCCCCTTTAGTACAACTACGTGTCCCCATTTCCTGGCAAATTCAACCGCCTTGCCTAACCGGTCCGCCTGGATTTCAGCGGTGGGCAGCCCGGTCAGGATCGCCATTTCGCCCGGGTGAGGCGTCAACACAGCCTCTGCCGGCAGCCCTTTCCACCAATCCGGCAGCTTCGCCAGCAGCTTAAGGCCGTCGGCATCAACTACCAGCGGTGGAAGCTTGGCCGAATCAGATTGATCGTTCGACTCGCCCGCTCCCAGGAAGCCGATCCCGGCCCTTTTCTGGTGATGCGTGCCAAACATTCGTTTCATAAAGGCTGCGGTAGACTCTTCCATTCCAAATCCAGGTCCAATGAGAATTGCGGTGGCCCGCCCGATATTGTTGAGCAGCACGTCTGCAGCGTTTTCTGCAATCACTCCCAGCTCGTTCGGCAGCAAGATCCAGGTTACCTCGGGTAGGTGACCTGCGAGTGCGGCCTGGAGCGGTCCGGCCACTGCTGCCTGCACCAGTCCAGCGCCGATCCGGTAAGCTGCTCGCGACGCCAGGTAAACCGCCCCGGTATAATTGACAGATCCGGCTACCACCACCGCGGTTCCAAAGGTGCCTTTATGGGCGTCCAGCGGTCTTTGCGGCAGCCAGGATGCCACCAATTCTTCATCGACAACCCAGCGTCGAATCGCCATATCTTCCGCCAGGTCATCTGGCAGCCCCAGGTCAACCACAGCCAGCTCCCCTACCATTTTATAGGCCGGGAAAGTTAACAGTCCGGTTTTGACGGCATGCATCGTGACCGTCAGGTCGGCGGGAATGGTTTCGTCGGCCAATTTGCCGCTGTCGCAATCCACTCCGGACGGGCAGTCGACTGCAACCACCATCGGCAGGTTTTCCATTTTCGAAACGTGTCCCAGCACCCGGCCCACCTCAGCTTTTAATGGTAGCTTGATGCCTGTACCCAACACCCCATCCACCAGGACGTTACAGTCTTCGATCCAATCATCCAGCTGTCCGAAATCCGGGTCCTGGTCCGAGAATAATGCTTCCTGGTGGGTCTCGCTGTATGCTGACCAGACCGGGTCAGATTTGGTCCTTTTTGCCAGGAGATAAGCTCGTACTTTCCAGCCAAAACCGGCCAGGGCTGTCAGGGCAACCAACGCATCTCCACCATTATTGCCTGAGCCGACCAGGCCGACTGCGATATGCTCTCCCTCATTATCCTCAAATAATTTTTGAATTTCCAGGGCAACTCCTTCACCGGCTTTTTGCATCATATCTGCAAATGTCGTTCCGCGTTCGTTCGCAGCCTGCTCGATCGAGCGCATTTCACCCACCGTTACCAGCTTCATCGCCATGCCCTTGTTCTCCTTCCGGAATAATTATAACGGCCTGTTTGCTTGATTCAAAATCAAATTCCAGGCTCTTTGGGAGTTGCCGTGGTTTCAGGGGCTAAGTGGGCAGCA
>DATKKB010000019.1:0-3534 GCA_035543095.1 Anaerolineaceae bacterium
GCTCCGGTCGAGGCTGCCAGCAGATTTCCGCGGGCGTTGACCAGGTACAACTGGCTCCCGGAGGCGGGCGCGCTGGCATGCAGGGCCGCGGCCAGGGCGGCGGCGCCCGGGTTGGGCCCGGCGGTGAGGCTGTCAGTCAGCGAAGCCACGATCACCTGCACCTGGGCGGTGTTGCGCTGGGTAGCCAGGTTGGAAATCAACTGGTAGAGCGCATTGGACAGCACCAGGGTGGTCAGCAGGCCAAATGCCGCCAGGGGGAAAAGGGCGGCCCACAGCAACTGGGTGCGGATGGGAGAATCGCTCAGGTCGAGCGGGCGCCTCTGTTCTTGCGGCGGAAACTGGGCTTCATTCATCGCTTGACTCCAGGGTGATCCACCCAGACTGGATGGCGAGCGCTACCGCTTCGGAGCGGCTGCCGACCCCCAGCTTGCCGAAGATGTTGCGCAGGTGCACCTGCACCGTCTGGACGCTGATGCCCAGTTCGAGCGCAATGACCTTGTTGGCGTGCCCGTGGGCGGCGGCGCGCAGCACGTCCATTTCGCGCCCGGTGAGGCCTTCGGGCATGTTATTTTTACGGTAAAGCTGGCGCCCGCTCAGCCGGCCTACGATCTTGGCACTGATGCGCGGCGAAAGGGCGGTTTGCCCGGCGAACACCGCCCGGATGGCGGCAGCCAACTCGGCCCCGCTGGAGGTTTTCAACAGGTAACCGCTGGCGCCGGCCTCGAACAGCGGGAAAACGTAGCTGTCGTCGTCGTAGGCGGAGAGGATCAACACCTTGATCTGCGGGAAACGGGTGGTGATGGAGCGGGTGGCCTCGATGCCGTTCAGGCGGGGCAGGCGCACGTCCATGACAATCACGTCCGGTTGCATCCGGGCTGCTAGGTTAACCGCTTCCAGCCCGTCCGCCGCCTCACCCACCACGTTCATGTCGGGCGACTGTTCCAGCAATTGGCGGGTGCCCTCGCGCACGATCTTATGGTCTTCGGCCAACAAGATGGATATGCTCATGGGGTTATCTTAGCACAACGCCAAAGAAATGAGGGCCGGCTCTACCTGAAATCAGGTAGAGGCTCTACTCATCGCGGTGAATGCAATCTTCCGCCCTTCTTTGTAAAATATCAGAACCCGCCCGAAAATTATTTCCTGCCTGTTTTTTTTCAGTTGGTGCAAAAGTAACATACACGGTTCTCCTGGTACGATAAAATGAGGCAGTAGGTCTATTTATCGGTAGTCAGGAGGAGAGCGGTGTCGAACATTAACAGTCAAATATCCAGGCGATCCTATCGGCCCGAACAAGAGCTGTGTCCGGTTTGTCACCGCCATCTGAAACGGCATCACATTCAATGGCGCAAGAAACTGCTCTTTTCCACCGGAGTAGAGCAAATCACCAGTTGGGCGTATCACTGTGCAGATTCTGCCTGCCCTGGGTGGAAGCAATTCTTTGTATCCCAGGCAGCCGAAAGCCTGCATTTGCCCTTTCGCCACGTAAGCCGAGAACTGGTGGTCAAGGTAGGTTATCGGCGGTTTTGGTTGCATCAGACCATGTACGAGATCCATGATTGGCTCACGCAGGACTTGGGGTTAGAGGTTTCGGAGCGGTTGGTTTTGGAAATCATTGGCGATTTTCTGGCCCTGCTGCGAGTAGCCCAAGCGGCGAAAGTCGGTCAGAAGCTGGCCCAGGTGGAAAACCTCCTCATCGGTATAGATGGAATGCAGCCAGAAAAGGGCAACACCTGCTTGTATATCGTGCGAGAGCTGCAAACCGGGACAACCCTCATGGCTGAGAACCTGGAGGATAGCGCCCATCCTGTACTGATTGAGCGCATCTTTAGGCCGCTGAAAGCATTGGCTGAAAAGCACCACTTGGGTTGGCGTGGAGTAGTCAGCGATGCTCAAGAGTCGATCCGGATGGCTGTTGTGCAAAGTCTGCCCGGTGTGGCCCATCAGGTGTGCCAGTTTCACGCCTTGCGGGATGCTGGAAAGGTCATCTTTGAGAGTGACCGCGGTCTCAAAATCCACCTAAAGAGTGCGTTTCGCTACCATTTAGCTCGTGTGGAAGAAAAGATCCGGGGGTTGCCCGATACCGATCCTCGGCGCGAGATTCTCGGTGACTATGCCCTGGCTATTCACTCGACCCTGCTGGAAGGCGGGATTGCCCCTTTTGAACTGGGGGGTATCCGGGTCTTTGAAGCTCTCGATGAAATTGCAATGTCCCTCCAACACTGTCAAAAAAAGGGGGGCATCCTATTCTGGGGAGTCTGATCAAGGTCGTGGATCACCGCCTCTCCTTTCGGGCTGAAACCGAGCAATTGCGCCGCCAACGGCAGTGGCTATTCGACCTGGACCGCCTGATGGAGTTAGACCAGCAACCTCGACCCACCCGCCAAAGTGTCGCTCAAGCCGTGAACGATTACCTGATTGGCCTGCTTGACCAGGTGAACCGAGGCGGAGATGAGCAGGATCAGGCGGCTGCCCAGCAGATCAACCAAATCCTTCGCAATTTGTGGTGGGGATTGTTTACCTGCTATGAGGTCGAGGGCTTACCCCGTACCAACAATGAGCTGGAACAGTTCATTCGGCGGATCAAAATGGGCCAACGTCGCATCTCGGGTCGCAAGAATGTGCATGATTTCATCTTGCGTTATGGCACTTACGCAGCCTTCATCGATTATGCTGAATCGGAAGAGGAATTGCTCAATCGCCTCAAGCAAGTAAATGGCGCTGATTTTTTGAAAGAGCGCGCCGCATTGAATATGATTATTGTTAAAGAGCAGAAAACCTTTCGCTTTCGCTACCACCGCCAGAAGTACTTAGCTGACCTCGAAAAACGGTGGGAAGCGGTTGCGGATCAACCAAGTTCGTGAATTTTGTAACTTTGTTGTATGTTACTTTTGCACCAACTGTTTTTTTAACCTAATCTGCCACATTTGCGGCGGGTATTCTCTATCATACTACATCGGAATAAGGCTTGCTTGAATTAACCTGGTTGCCAATAAACAATGCCGGGGCTTGCTCACGAATAATGGTCTGACAGGTTTCGTGCCTGCCTCCATTCGGAGGGAGATACGGAACCTGTCAGGCATGACCTACCTCTCGCGATCGTCTCTCAAAAGAACGTCGCCTCGCTGAACTTGACCCCCGCCGATATCCTTGAGCAGCAAGCCTATATTGTCGCCGGCGCTGGCATGGTCCAACATTTTTCGGAACATCTCGATGCCGGCGACGGTCGTCCTCTGGGTCTGGTTACCTCGCTGGATAATGATCTTGTCCCCAATTTTCACCTCGCCGCTAGCCACCCGGCCTGTGACCACCGTGCCCCGGTTACGGATCGAGAAGACATCCTCCACGGTCATCTGGAACCCGGCATCTGTGGATTTTGCGCTGCCCTCGATGCGTTGGATGGTTGGCTCCGCTCCCGTCCCGGTTGAGACGCGGAGGCTGGAATTGCAATAGGGGCAAGTCACCAGATTTTGACCGGGATTAAGAGCCAGCGAAGCCCCACAATTCGGACAGGTGATGCTATCGACGGCCATG
>DATKKB010000020.1:0-8368 GCA_035543095.1 Anaerolineaceae bacterium
TCGATGTTTGGGATGCCCTGCTCTCGGATCGTCCATACCGGAAGCGTTGGTCAGAAGAGAAAGCTCGCGCTTACCTCCTGGAACAGAAAGGTGCGCAATTCGATCCACAGGTGGTTGATGTTTTCATCTCTTTACTGGCTAAAGGCGAAATAACGAAAAAAGGCGAATCGGGTAGTAAGGAATGATAAAAATGGACGATTCAATTGGCCGGCTCCTGATCGCAGATCAGGATGAGAGCTTTTTATCAGCCATCACCGATCTACTCCAAAAGGAGGGTTATATCTGCACTCCTGTCAGGGATGGTCTTGAGGCCCTTCAGGCTCTCCGGGGGCAAGAATTCGATCTAATGATCACCGAGATCCAGATGACCGGCAATCAAGAATTGGAGCTGGTACGGGCGGTGCCCATTTACACCGAGGGGATACCTGTGATTATCTATACCGCCTATCCTTCCCTGGGCACGGCGATCGCTTCAAACCAACTGGGCGTGTTTGCCTACTTTATCAAGCCGGTCGAATTCAGTGTCCTTCTGCATCATGTGAAGATGAACATCGCCAACTTTCATAACCATATAAGAAGCATGGGTGCAAGAGAAGAATTGCAGAACTGCCAGGATAAGTTAGGACAGATTGACCTGCTTACCAGCGCCATCACTGAGACCATTCAGGTACTTGAAACAACCAAAAGTTCTTTTAAATCCAAGAAACTGGCTGCCTTACGCCGAAAACTGGAGCGGCTCATAGCAGAAGAATGATTTGAATAGGATAGTTTTATCCACTTTTAACAACAAATTAAGATTCGATTTATTCTCCTTACAATAATTCTTTAATATGATTAGGTTATCGCTCAAATCAATTGTTGAGCATCCTGCCAAATAAGCCCCTACAGAACCGGTGTAGGGAGCCTTTTCGGGCAAACATAAGGTTTGTAAGGAAAGGACACGTTCTGGTCATCCACATTTGCGGAGGCTGGCACGTGTCCTTTTATTTACTTTCACTAAAGGAGAAGTCGTATGGTTATATTCAGCAGGCTGAAATTTATCTGGAAGTTTTCTCTCCTGGCAGCCATCATCCCGATCACCGCGGTGGTTATGGCAACTATTGGGTTTCTCGGAGCTGGATCCCTCAAGGCCCAATATGACAACCTTTATGGATTTATGCTCATCCCCATTTACAACGTACAAGAGGCTAACATCCATTTGAAGAATATCATGGCAGATGTGACAGCCTTAAACGATCCCGGATTGACCGATGCGCAACGGAGCACACTTGGGGCGTCTCTTCAAAAAGAAGATCAAGGGATGTCAGCCGTTATGTCTCGTTATGACAGTGAATGGCTCTCTACTACTAGCTCAGATTTTACAGCCGCCCTGGTTAGGATGGGCAAATCCTCGCTACAAACGGATGAAGCCAATGCCTTGAAACAATACCACGACGCTTACAATCTCTATGCGCCCCAACGCGACACGATCCTCTCCGGGAAAACAGGCAACCCTGCAACGGTTTCCAATTTCCTAAACCAGATGGACGTCAGCATTTCAAATTTGGCTGATATCAATATGAGCTTTGCGGAAGTGTCAAACACATGGGCCCAGGATGCTAATAACCAGGTGCGATGGCAGATATTTGTCGCTGGGATTATCGTGAGTCTGTTGGGTATTGCCTTTGCCATTCTCCTCACCCGATCTGTAACTGGGGCACTATCCACAGTAATCAGAGTATTAAAGAATATGTCGGTTGGTGATTTAAACAGGGATATGTCAGAAGCAACCAAGCAAGGTTTTCGCCAAATGAAAGATGAAATTGGGGAGTTGGCCCGGAGTTTAACGAATACTCGTATCTACATGACAGAGATGGCCGAAGCAGCTTCTCAAATTGCCAATGGCGATTTAACCGTCCAGATTTCGCCAAAGACTGAAAAGGATGAACTGGGAATCGCCTTTGCCCATATGACCGTCAAGTTAAAGGAAGTGATCGGCCAGATTGGTGAGAGCGCCTCCGGATTGAGCACCGCCTCAGAGCAGTTAGCCTCCGCCGCCAACCAGGCTGGCCAGGCCACCAGCCAAATTGCTACTACCATCCAGCAGGTGGCCAAAGGCACCACACAACAAACAGAATCGGTGAATCATACAGCGGATTCCGTAGAACAGATGAGCCGGGCGATCGATGGGATCGCCAAGGGCGCTCAGGACCAGGTCCGGGCAGTTAATGTGGTCTCCGAGATGACCAGCCAGATGACGGCTGCTGTTCAACAAGTATCTGCCAACGCCCAGGCGAGCGCGAAAGGCTCCCAACAGGCTGCCGAGGTAGCCCAAGTTGGGGCGAATACGGTTGAAGCGGTGATCCAAGGGATAATGACTCTTCAGACAAGCGTTAACCTTTTCGGGCAAAAAATCCTGGAGATGAGCTCCCATTCCGAAAAAATAGGGACGATTGTCGAGACCATTGAAGATATCGCCTCCCAAACCAATTTGCTGGCGTTAAATGCGGCCATCGAAGCAGCTCGCGCAGGTGAACACGGCAAAGGTTTTGCTGTGGTGGCAGACGAGGTACGCAAACTGGCCGAACGGGCTTCTGCCGCTACCAAGGAAATCGGTGGGTTGGTCAAGAGCATCCAAGGTTCTGTCAGCGATGTTGTGGCAGGTATGAATGGCAGCTCAGTCAGTATTGAGAGCGGGGTGGAACAGGCCAATCAAGCCGGCAAGGCGTTGGCGGAGATATTAAAAGCAGCCAAGGAAGTCAATCGCCAGGTGAGTGAAATCACCAATGCTGCCACCACAATGGGGAGCCTATCCAATAAACTGGTATCAGCCACAGAATCGGTCAGCGCAGTGGTAGAGGAAAATACGGCTGCAACCGAGGAGATGAGCGCCAATTCCAGCGAAGTGACCCGGTCGATCGAGAACATTGCTTCGGTAAGCGAAGAGAATTCAGCGGCGGTCGAAGAAGTATCCGCCGGTGCGGAAGAGATGAGCGCGCAGGTGGAAGAGGTAAGCGCCTCGGCCCAGTCACTGGCTGAAATGGCAAACACCTTGCAGCAGGTGGTGACCCAGTTCAAACTAACTGCCGCACAGCAGGTACAAAAAGCCGAACCCCAAATGATAAAACCGGCCTTGCTTCACCCCGCGCCGAAAACACCTTCGAATGGTAAGTATGGGCATCGTCATTTGCAAGAGATGCCAAAATAATTAAACTAAAAGGGTAAACTATATTGATTATTTCTTTCAATTAGGGTATCATTTCAAAAATTATTGTTGGAGATAATCATGAGTGTTTACGACGCAACTGTATTTTCAATCAGCGGGGGCTGGGATGGCTTCGACCGGGCGCGGGGCATATCGGAGTATATCCAGGGCTTGATGAAAGAAGAGGGCGAACCTGATATTTCGGTTGTGCTGGAATTGGAGAAAGCAATAAGGCTGATTGATGAGGCTGAGGTAATTTGTCAGAAGGTCATGTCAGAAATGTAAAAGTTATTCAATTTTAGGTATCGATGAACCGATCCAAAACCGCTCCCAGCCACTTGACAGGTGCAGGTTATCCGGGTATCTTATTCTCACAAAGGTGCAATGTATGGATAAACCGCATCAGGCCTATCTCGCATTGGGCGCAAACCTGGGAGACCGCCAGGCTAATCTGCTTCAGGCCATCCAGAGTATTCGCACGTCAGCTTCCGTTGAGAATATCTCTTCATTTTATGAAACCAGGCCGGTCGGTTACGTTGACCAGCCTGATTTCTTAAATATGGCTTGTTTCATAACCACGGAGCTTGCCCCACTTGAGCTGCTGCACACCCTCAAGCAGATCGAAAGACAGATGGGACGCCAGGCCAGCTTCCGCAATGCGCCGCGTCCCATTGATATTGATATCCTGTTTTACGATGACCTGGTCTTAGAGACGCCTGAGCTAACCATACCCCATCCGCGCATGAGCGAGCGAGCTTTTGTGCTTGTGCCTCTGGCCGAAATTGCTCCTGAAGTTATCCACCCAGTCCAAAAAATAGCCGTTTCTGAGCTTCTCCGGCGCGTCGATCAATCAGGTGTTAAAGGAATTCATGGCAGCCTGTACGATCATCTAAATAAAGATATGCAGGAGAGCATCCCTGACATCCATGCCAGCCTCAGCCGGACTGGTGTCACAAGCTTAAGACGCATCATTCGAATCTCCCAAAAGGGGCATGACAACCTTTTTTCGGCCGAACTGGATTTGTTCGTGGACCTGGACCCCAACCAGATGGGCGTCCACATGTCGCGCTTCGGCACTGACCTGGAAGAAATCATCGATGAGATCGCTCTCGAAGAATCGCCGAATATTGAAACCCTCGCCAGTCGTATCTCTCAACAGGTAATCGCCAGCCAGGGAGCGATT
This sequence comes from Anaerolineaceae bacterium, assembly GCA_035543095.1. GTDB lineage: Bacteria > Chloroflexota > Anaerolineae > Anaerolineales > Anaerolineaceae > UBA700. The sequence goes on from DATKKB010000020.1 coordinate 4,368, forward strand.
CGATCCGAAGTACACATTCGGGCAGTGTATCCCATGGAGAAAAAAGCTCCGGTATCTGGGAAAAAAATGCAGGAGTTATATACCCTGATCGGTATGGCTGTATGCAGCCAGCGGAGTTGCAGGCATATTGTTGGTGTTGAAGCGGATGGCATGACAGTTTGTCCATGCGCTCAGGAAATGGTCAGAGATTACTCCAATAAACAACTGCTAAAGGAGGGTTTTTCGAGCGAACAAGTTGACAAAATCTTAAAGATTATTCCTATTGCCTCGCATAACCAACGTGGTAAAGGGACGATCTTGATTGGATCCGATCAAGATATCTCTGCTGATGATCTGGTTAGAATTATTGAAGCCTCGATGAGCTCGGAGACTTACGATCTTCTTAAGAGGCCAGACGAATTATTTGTGATCTTAAAAGCTCACAAGAATCCCAGGTTTGTTGAAGATGTAGTCCGCGAGATGCTTCAAAATATTGTGGAAATTTACTCTACGCTGCCCGATTCGACGTTTGTATTAGCCAAACAGATCAACTATGAAAGCATTCACAAGCATGATGCTTTCGCCGAACGCTTTGGAACATTGGGCGAAATTCGGCGTGAAATCCAGGGTGGTCTTCACCTCACCCGACACACTTCCCTAGAAGAATGGTTGAGGATATAAAATGGGCTTTAAAGTGACGGTAGAAAAAGGCAACTTGCATTTCGACTCAGCGCACTTCATCACCTACGGCGGTAAATGCGAACACCTGCATGGACATAACTATACTTTTTCAATTACGCTGGAGGGTCCCCTGACCCCCGATAGCTATGTGTTCGATTTTGTAGTCTTGAAGGAAATCGGCCGGCGCGTCAGCGATCCTTTGGACCATCGTTTCCTGCTCCCTCTGAACAACACGCACCTGAAATTGACGCACGAAAATGAATATTGGGAAATTCTTTTCGAAGGCCGGCGGTATGTTATCCCGGACCGGGATGTCTACGCCCTTCCGATTGACAATATCACCGCCGAACGGCTGGCCGAATACATCTGGAAAGAAGTTGCGCGTGAAGTTTGTGAGCGAGGAGGCGATGATCTAACACTCTTGACCGTTGGCGTCGATGAAGCCCCTGGCCAGGGAGCCTATTTCAGCCAATCATTGACGTTTCCTAACGCGTAATGCCGCGATGTGCTGTTGGGTGATGATGCCCAGGTGCAGCGTGGATGCCAACAATACGCCGGAGACCCCCGCAGATTTTAATGTTTCCAATTCGCCGGCCTGCTGAACGCCGCCGCCCACGATCAAGCTGATTTCCTGGAATTGCCTCCGGACTTCATCTACCAGGGCATGGTCTATTCCCATTTGAGTACCCACCCGGTCCAGGTCCAGGAGAATTACCTCCTTGACGCAGGTCTCTTTGATTTTTTCAAGAATTTCCAAAGGGCTCATGGATTCCAATTGCCGGCTGCGGGAAAAAACCTTTCCCGACCGCATATCCAGGCTGAAGATAGGGGCTTTCCCAGGGGTAATTGCACAGATATCGAGGAGGACTTCCCAGCTTGGCAGGGTTTCAGCCCCGATAATCACATTCTTTATGCCGAGCGCTAAAAGGTCCTGGATCGTTCGGGGATCAGCAGTCCCGGCGTCAAGCAATACTTCCATCTTTTCCCGGCGGGCCAATCTATTTATAATCTCCCGGTGGCTGCCGCGACCCATGATGGCATCCAGGTCCGCAATATAGATTTCTGAAAGTCCTAACTGATCACGAAAAGCCCTGGCTACATCTACCGGGTCAGAAGTTTCGCACAGCACGCTCTTCACAGGCAGGTATTGGTCGCGTTCTCCTTTTATTGCATGCACCACTGTACCGTTATGTAGATCCATGACTGGAATTAATCGCATGGCTTTATCTCCTAAACTTTTCATTCACGAATTTGTCACTGGCGGCGGCTGGTCCCAAGGCGAACTGCCCGAGGGACTGGCTGACGAGGCCCTGGCAATGCTTTGGGCGCTCCTGGTGGATTTCAATAAATGGGGACAGGTCCGCACCTCAATCCTGCTCGATGCCCGTTTCGAGAATCAAATCCCTGGCCTGGACCGGAAGACCTTGCCAGCAGATGAGGTTATACTGGTCGAGCCGCAGCAGCATGCGTCAATTTTTGCGGACATGGTCAAGCGCAGTGACGCGGTTCTGGTCCTGGCTCCGGAAACAGGCGGCAATTTGGCCAGGTTGACAAAGATCGTGGAGGATTCAGGCGTCCTCCTCCTGGGTTCCAGCTCTGTTGCAGTGTTAGCCGCAGGTGACAAAGTGGAGTGTTTCCAGCGTTTCCAAAAAGCCAGTCTACCCACACCGCCTGTCCAGGTGATCGACTTCGACTCGGCGATACGAAGAGCCGGGGAATTTCATTACCCAGCCATAATTAAACCACAAGACGGGGTGGGCTGCGAAGGTGTATGCCTGGTGAACCAGCCTTCTGAGATGGCTGAGGCCTTGAAATTGGCCCGAAAAGCTACCCATCACGACAAAATCCTCGTGCAGCCCTATATCAAGGGCGTAAACGCCAGTGTTTCCCTGCTGGTTGCACAGGATCGTGCAGTTCCGTTGTCCCTGAATGGCCAGGATATTGAACCAGGCCGGCCGTTCACGTATTGCGGGGGCATTGTCCCGCTGGCAGCCCCGGCTGCCGCACGCGCCTTTGAAGTGGCCTGCGAGGCTGTCCGGCAGGTGCCTGGACTCCAGGGATACGTAGGTATTGACCTGGTGCTGGCGCAAGATGAGGCCTGGCTGATTGAAATCAATCCCCGCCTTACCACTTCTTACGTCGGCCTACGCCAAGTCCTCTCCGTTAATTTAGCCAGAGCCATCTGGGATGCCTGTCGTTTTGGAATCTTGCCGGAGCAAATTTCAATCACCGGGAAAGCAGTTTTCGTTAAACGAGATCCGGGCAGTTGGAAGATCGAATGATATGAAGCTTTTTGTAAAATGGAGCTGAAATGATCAACATCGTTGGCTGGGATATCGGTGGGGCAAATGTTAAGGCAGCCTGGTTGGTTATTGATGGAGGGATTGTAGCGAGCACAGCTGTTGCCTCTCGGCCTTTTGAGATCTGGCGGGACAAAGAGCGCCTGCCAGACATCCTGTTATCGGTATTTGCAGAGGTCTCCCGTGGATTGCAGCCGCAAGCTATGGCCGTAACCATGACCGCCGAGCTGGCGGACGTGTTCGAGACAAAAAGGGAAGGTGTTCTTTTCGTGCTGGAAAGCCTGGCAGCCTGCTTCCCAAACTGTCCGATGTATGCTTTGAGCCTTTCCGGGGAGTTTGTGCCGCTGGCAGAGGCGCAGGCGCGCCCGCTGGATTTTGCCGCGGCGAACTGGCTGGCCTCGGCGTTGTGGATCGCCGGGCAGCATCCAGACTGCCTGATCGTCGATTCGGCAGTACCACGACCGACATTCTGCCCGTGCTGGACGGGCAGGTGAGAACGCAAGGCCGGACGGACCTGGAGCGCCTGATTTCAGGGGAATTGGTGTATACGGGCATCTTGCGGACAAACCTGGCCGCCATCGTCCAGACTGTGCCGGTGCGCGGGCGCATCAGCCGGGTCGCATCGGAATATTTTGCCATCAGCGCAGATATGCACCTGATCCTGGGAAATTTAGTGACAGAGGATTACACCTGTCCCACGCCGGACGGGCGGCCGCCATCCCTGGAATCCGCCCGGCAGAGATTGGTCCGCCTGGTCTGCGCGGATACAGAAATGTTATCCTCGCCGGAAATCGACGAAATTGCCCGCTATGTTTTCGAACAGCAGGTCAGGCAAGTCAGTGAGGCGATCTTGCAGGTTGCCTCCTGTTTGCCGGGCCGCCGGGACCTGCCCATGGTGGCGCTGGGAGCCGGTCGATTCCTGGCAATTGAGGTGGCCAGACGGCTGGGAATCGAAGTAGTGAATTTACCTGCTACTGAGAGCCAGGCCGAATCGGCGGTTGCTCCGTGCATAGCTGCCGGCTGCCTGCTGGCTGAACAACT
>DATKKB010000021.1:0-16799 GCA_035543095.1 Anaerolineaceae bacterium
GCAACTGTTTCAATTGTCCGCCTTGCTCAAGCAGCAGGTCGATCAATTGTTCTTTGGTCAGCACTTCCAGTTCGTCGCGGTTCATGTGCTGACTATCTTACCAAATCTTGCCGAGTCTTCGCAACTCGGTGAGTAAGTACAATTCAATAGCCAATCATATCGCAAAGAGGTTCATTATACACGGTTCAATCTTGAGTAGGATAACATCCTGGGGGCGAAAACACACTGGACTTTTGGACAGATTACTGGTACTATTTTCTTGATTTTCATATCAAAGTCCCCATCGAAGATAGTACAACTGGGTGAGAGGGTCCACCGCCGCCGAACCATTCTGATTGGAGGGAGCAGGATGCCACTTATCGTCTTAGGGGTAGGTAATTTGAAAACCACTACTGAAGACCGCCCGGCGAGATGCCCGTACTGCGGGAGCCAGGTGTTTCAACGCTGGGGGACGGGACAGAAAGAGATCCAGGATGTGACGATGGAAATCGCGGTGTACTATCGATACCGCTGCAACCAGTGCGAGCACACTTTTCGCTACTATCCCCCGGGAATCGATAAAACCAAACTGACCCAGCGGATTCGCAACCTGGCGGCGATGTCCTGGGCGTTGGGATTGAGCAGCCGCGAGGTGGTGGATGTTTTCGATGAGCTGGGGATCGAGATGAGCCAGATGACGGTCTGGCGAGACGGGCATGAGCTGGTGAACCGCTACAAGGACTCTACCGACCCCTACAAGCCGGCGCGTTATCTGATCGACAAGCTGTTTGTCAAGAACCGCAGCCGCGGGGTGGGGACAACGATCGTCCTGGACCTGGGAGAGGGAAAAACCGCGGTGCTGGGAAAAATCGACGAGGTGGATCCGCGAAAGGTCTTTCACTGGTTGGAGCCTTTTATTAAGGATCTGGATATTCAGGCCGAGCTGCACGGCACAGATATGTTGGACCACTACGAACCTCCATCCAGCGGATAAAGACATATCTCCGAGAAAATTGGGGGAATTTTACCAACCGCCGGTGATACAACGCTGAACTTTCTAGAAAATATGTCTATATAATACAAACGAGCAAAGCTCCTCGAAAGGCAACCCAGCATCGCAGAATCAACGCAGGACCAAAGCAGGATCATCGAAGCATTCCGGCCACCATACTCTCAATCCACAGCCCGGATGGGTTGCCTGCCCTGAAAAAATTGGATAGGCTGCACTTTTCAGCGTGGGAGCCATGACCTGGGAAGAAATTTATGGTCGCCTCTCCGGCCCAAGCAGCGGGAGATTCCCAGCGAGCCAATAGCGAAACCGGCCACACAATCGGTGGCCGGTTTTCGTGATTAAACAACTACTCCGGGGAACCGGGAGTGAAATCGCAGCAATGGGCAGCAGGGGGCTGCCCGAGTCATAAATGCCTCGGTTGGCTTTACTGCCAACCGAGGTTTCTTTTCGTCACACAGCAGTGGGGGGTAACTTTGCAATAACGCTTGAGCTTAGCCGCCGCCGGGTCAGCAAGGTTTGGTACACTAAAAGATGACGTTGCGGGCAAGAGGTGGTCGAAAATCCGAGCGGTAGGCGGTCGGCTACAGCGAATTGTTAGCCCGCCCCAAATCCCAAATCAACATTTCCTTATCCAAAAGCTTCCTCCGTCTATCCATAAGGCATTGGGAAAATTTTCTCGCACTTCCGCTACATATTCTTTCGACAAGAAGTGGTTTGCAAACAGAACCTCAACGTGGTTGTTTTCGGCTAGATAAGCTTGTAGTAGATATTGTTCTGTCCAAAACCGTTGTCGTCCCACAAGCCATTCTTTAGGATATTCAAAGGGTAAGAATATGTCATGGAAATGAACTAACACTCCTTTGGCTAGGCGGGGCAACACTTCCAGAATCTCAAAGCAGATATCGCCTCCGGTGCGAACTACATGTGAACTGTCAACAAATAGAATGTCATTCTCCTGTAATTGTTGGAAGAGATCTAAATCAAGGTCTTCTACTTTCTTACGAATGAAATCAATCCCAGGAACACCCCTTGAAATAAACTCGCGTGGCCAGGGATCAATACACACATAGCGAAGGCAGCCACTCAATTTACAAGCGTGAGCACCCAGCAAGGTTGAATGCCCAGAACCTATCTCTATCACTGTCTTGGGTTTGAAATGACGAATCATACAGTAGTAAATATACGGATCTATTCCACCAAATGCGTCATTATCCAGATAGAACCCTGAGGAGTCTGTTGGCTTGATGGGGAAGCTATTGTACTCGTGTGAGAATTTGGCAAAGGCTTCCTTCATTAGTCTTAGCTGAAACTCCGGGTGCAGGTCTATTCCAGAGAGTTGTGATGGCGAGAAATCCCTTTTTTCTAGGTCGCGAGTATCTGGAATTGGATAGTAAAAATGGATGGGCGTTATGTGATAACCATGCCTCTCCCAAAGCCTAAAATTCTCAGGATCGTACACTGCTCCGGATCGAAGAACAATCGCCACGACATGGGCGGCTATTCTATGAATGTATTGCTTGACTGTTTCTGTGCTTCCTTTCATCATTTTCCTATTCTCTAGATGCATCTATGTATAACTGCAGCGGGCTAACGAGTGAGTCAACAGTTTTCTTTAAGGTTAGCCGATCAAATTGCAATACTGTTTTAGATCAAGAATCTTGAGTCAACAAACTGTTTTCAATTTATCGCCATTCTGCTAACTATTATAATTCGCGGAACAGTTCAACGCCAATGATCTACCGGACTAATCTGTAGGTTGTCTAGAAACCAAAACGGAATAGCTGCCGTAAGAATGATGCAGGCAAATGCACCGAGGCGGTACAGATCTTTCCAGTCAAGCGCTGCCTGCCAGCCTGAAGAAGTCCCTCGCCAGCAAGGGGGACCAAGCCAGGTAGAGCGTTCCGCCGACCATCAACAGCACTGCGCCCACGAAAGGTAGGAACGACATCACAGGAGGTACGATTGGCTGGAAGAATTCTACCCGAACGGTAGAATATAAATACTGGGGCCGGTGAATTGATTGGATTGGCCTGGAACCACAGGCGCCGCCTGCCACACCGCACCAGGCCGGGTGGTGATTTCCATGGTTTCTCCATAATTGTATTCAGACCAAAGAATTTGCATGCCCACAAATGGACTGAGCGCCTGGGCCTTCCTCATGTAAGTGGAGAGGGTGAGCTTGAGATGGACCTGGATCGCTTCATTGTCCGCGGTTATTTTGAAAGGGCTTTTCATCTTCTCCGCTGGATTCGAATCGCTCCTCATCCACAATAGCGGAACCCTGTCGGAATAACGAGGGGCAGGCTCGAGGCAACGATAGAACTCTCCAGCGGTCAAGGTCACTTCCCAGGCCGGTCCCCACTGGCTTGGCACATTTTTCTCGGCCTTGATCACCGGATAATTCCAATCGGCGCACGGCTTCACCGTCAAGGGACCGTTATCGCTATGGGGAAGCGGCAGAGTCAACCGCAAGGGTGCGTCTGAAACCGTCGGCGTCGCCGTCCAGGCCCCTCCAATGCTTTGGGAAATGGGGGTACTCGACGCAAACGGTCTGGCAGTAGGGGTTGGAGTCTGCGCCAATGCGCCTGGCCCGTTAAGGGGCAGCGGCAAGGTCAATACCAGTGGTTCGGTTGAAGCAGTTTCGACCTGGCCAAGTATCCTGTATTCAGCCGTCACATTCGGTCGCTCAACGGAGAAAAGGCTGTATCCATAAAGCGCCGCGATCAGAAACGCCACCAAAGCCAGTGAAGGCTTTCCATTTCTTTGCACAAGCTGGCCCAACAATGCCAGGCCGCTGACCGGAATCATGGCAAACCACCAGGCGGAAATGAAAAGGTCAATCCCAAAGGCCCGGTAGAATAAGTTTGCCCAATCGTAGGCGTTCGACGATACAGCATAAGCGACTGCCAGGGCGAAAACATGACCGAGATAAACGATGATACCGCTCAGGCACAGGATGAAACCAGAACGGCTCTGGCTGCCCAGGATTAAGACCAGAAGGGGTAGAAAAATGACGCCCATGGGGATAAACAGCATGGCTGGAATCCCACTGATAAAACCAACGATGAATGCGCCCAGGAGGGTGGCTGCCCATCCCAGGCGCCCGGCAAGAATTCGTCTAAAAAAGGGGCTGGGAGTGGAGCCGGGGCTCTCCTGGCGCTGGGCACGCTTGTGAACATAGGCCGCCAGGAAAGGGCTAAGCGCAATCGTGACCAGTAGGAATTGTACCGGGTCGCTACCTTCAGGCGAATAATGCCAGTGCCAGAAGATGATAAGGATCAGCGTAAACACCACAAACCAGGCAGCCAAATACAAACCGATCAGGCCGGCTTCCAGGTAAACCTCTGTGACAGAGGCGAGTCTAAAGTAAAACAGGTAGGCCATTCCTGCAATCAGTAAAGGCAAAACCAGGATTGCAATTCCGAGCAGATACGGCCCCCTGCCTGACGACACCTCCCACCAGTACAGGTTATCCAATCCTTCGATCAGCAAATAACCAACCATCGCAAAGATGGTGGCATAAGCTATTCTTTCCAGGCGGGTATTTTTCCTCCGCGCCCGCCATGCCAACACGATCCCCGCAGCCAGAAATCCTGCTGGAACCATGAAGAAGGATAAAGGGATGGTTTTCATATTACCCGCGATTATTTAGAACCCGAACCTGCACGCCGCGCCAGGCGGATCGCCTGGGCCCGGTCAGCCACCTGCAGCTTGGCGAAAATGCTAGTGATATGGTTGCGCACCGTATGGGGGCTGAGGGTCAGTCGAACGGCGATTTCCTTGTTGCTGTACCCGTCCGCAATCAAGCTGAGAATTTCGCGCTCGCGCTCAGACAAATCTTCCGGAAGAATCGCTTCATCCGGTTCGTGCTGAGAATCGCCAGCCTGGAGGCTGGCATTCTCCTGAAAGAAGCGCATCATGCGTGCGGCAATGGCTGGACCGAATAACGCCTGGCCTTCTGCCACGGCGCGAATGGCGCTCAGCATTTCCTGATGATTGGCGCCTTTGAGCACGTAACCCCGCGCTCCGGCCCGCATGGCGGCAAAAACAGAGGCATCATCTTCCAGCATGGTCACCATAATCACCCCTGCCCTGGAGTCGTGCGCCAGAATAGCCCTGGTCGCTTCAATGCCGCTCATCCCCCGCATATGGATGTCCATCAAAACCACCTGCGGGGCCAGGCCTTTGAACTGCCGGACAGCCCCCTCGCCATCCTCTGCCTCGCCCACCACCTGGATGTCTGGGGTGACCGAGAGCAGGGCTTTTACCCCGTCGCGAAACAGGGCATGGTCATCGACGATCAGTAAGCGGATGATATTTTCCATGGTCAGCCTTCCTCCACCAGCGGCAGCCAGGCGGTGACACGGGCGCCATGCGGCTGAGCCTCTTCGATGACCAGGTGGCCTCCCAATTCTTCGGCTCGCTCGCGCATGGAGCGCAGCCCGACCCCGGCCCGGTATTGTTTGGGCATCCCCGTACCGTCATCTTCGATTTGAACGCACAGCCCATTCAGGGATTTCGTGGATACCGGTATTATCTCACAAAAAAAGCGGATGGTGCAATGGCTGGCGTGGGCGTGTCGCGCCGCGTTGGTCATGCCTTCCAAGGCAATCCGGTAAGCATTGACCTCCACGGCGGCCGGCAGCGGGGGCAGGCCGCCCTCGGGCGTGCTCACCCGGATTTCCAGCCCGCTGGCGGAAAGGCCACCTTCACCGGATCGTCGCACCACCTCGCACACGGCTTCCGCCAGGCCCAACTCATCCAGGGAGGGTGGGCGCAAGCCGTAAACCAGGCGCCGTACTTCTGTGACGGTGTTCTCGTTCTGGTGGATCACGTCATCTACCAGCGTCTCCGCCCGTTCGGGATTCTGCCTAACCAGCTGGCGCACGGCTGCCATTTTTAGGGTCTGGCTGGCGAGCAGGGGTCCTAGCCCGTCGTGCAAATCGCGCCGCAGGCGGCGCCGTTCTTCCTCGCGGGCCGACACGATGGCAGTGCGCGAGCGCGCCAGTTCGCTGTTCAAACGCACGGCCTGGACGGCGGCGCCAGTCTGGCGGGCAATGTTCTCAATCAGGCGGTGGTCAGCGGCGGAAAATTCCTCGCCCCTGCCGCGGGGGCTAACCTGCAGGGCGCCGATGATCTCGGATTGGACCATGAGCGGGAATGATTGGATCGCCTGTCCCGGTTTTCCGGCCACTGCCAGAGGCTGATCGCTTCCATTTTCGTTTGCCAGGATGGCCGCATATGGAACCTTCATGGCCTGAACGATGGTGGCAGCCATGGCGGGCAGCATCTCGGCCGGGCTGGCGGAGCGCTCGAGGGTGCTCGCCAGGCGGGTCAGCACGGAATAGGGATTATCCCGCTCCCCAAACATCAGGCGGTTAACCATCCGCTGCAAAAGGCGCCGCAGGGGTTCAAGCAGCAGGGCAATCAATCCAGCGGCAAGGAAGAACACCGCCGGTTGGGCCAGGCTGCCAAGGAGGGAACCCAGGCCCCAGACTGCGCCCAGGTAGGCGCCGAGGATAAGCACAGTCAGCAAACCATATACCGCCAGGCGGTTAATGATCAGGTCAACCTCCCACAGGCGGTAACGCAGCAGGGCAATGGCAATGCATACCGCAAATAAGCCTTGCGCGACATACCAGCCGGGTTCGAGCGCCAGCTCCAGGATCAACCATTCGCGATGGGTCCAGGCCGCCCAGACCGGTTCCAGAATGGTCGAGTTATAGAAAAGGTAATGGGTGACATAGAAAGGCACCAGCAACGCCAGACCAACCACCAGCCATTTAATTTGCTGTTTTTGAACCGTATCAGCCTGCCGGGCATAGCGATAAACGAGCGCCGCAACCCCGATCAGGAAGATGACCTGGGTGGGTAAGGGAAAATTATACTGGCCCAGCCAGTTGTAAAAAGCAGCTGGGTAAAGCAAGGTATTGTACAAGATATCCCGCAGCAGGCTGTCGCTGACGGCAAGAATGACCGACCAGCGCGACCAGCCTGGCACGAACCGTCCATCCGGGAAAATGAACAGCAAGATGGCGCTCAAATCCAGCAGCAGGTTAAGTCCCATCACCATGGGGAGCAAGTTATCCGGTGTTCCATCCAGAATGCTCCAGTTAGCAGCCTGGAAGCGCCCCACGGCCCCTAGCACCGCCAGGAGCCCTGCAAAGATCACGGCCATCAGGCGATCGCTGCGCCGGCGCATGATGAGGACACTGATAATAAAAAAGGGAACGCCTGCGACCAGGCGCAGGACGAGGAACAGCGTCCCATACGCCGGAAGGGAGAATCCTAACTGCATCGTTTGATTTTGAAAATCAATCTTGCTGGCTTGTTCGTCGGGTGTCTCGGGCGTGTAATGGTTCATCTGGTTCCATTGAGCGACAGGCAGGCTGTCCCACTGGTACCAACGGTAGGCTGAAAAAAGCATGGTCGCCAGGCAAACCAGCCATAAAATAGCCCAAAGAATCACCCCAGTGAGGCGCCAGGCCCCACTCAGGCGGGGCCCATACAGGCGCTGGATCGTTGGTTCGGTTGACAGAGCAGTGGTATCCATAGTGATCTCCTAATGATTTGCGGGCGGCGTGGGCACAGGTACTGGGACGAAGTTGGGCTGTTGAGCGGACCGGTTCAAGGTAGCTGGTGGAACGGGGGTGTCAGTGACCATGGCTGCGTTGGGGGTGGGCATCGGCTCGAAATGCGGCGCGAGTTGGCCGGATGAAATGTTGCTTTGGGCAGGCTGGCCCGGAGTGAAGAAGGTTATCTGCAGGGTTGCGAGGAGTGTCAGCGCCAGCAGTATCGTCAGAACGGTAGCCAACAGCCAGTTGGGGAAAATCGGATGCAGGCGGGGGAATGTGGAGGTCAGGTTCATAGTCGTTATCCTTTTAATCCAGGGAGGTTCTATCTGACCTCTACTTTAAGCCATTCGCCATTCCAGCGCATGAGAGTAAAGTCCTAATCCTGTCCCAGACTCACTCCCAGGCTGCTCCCAAGATTTTACAATGGTTGATTGAGGTATCTCATTCAGAAATAAGCGCTGAGAATTCCCACAACAATTCCCAGAACGGAAGCCATCAGCCCGGGCCAGATGCTGCGAGTGCGGGCGGCTGCCCATCCGTTGATCACCCCGACGCCCAACCAGCTATAAACAGCCAGGTAAATGAAGGCCTGCAAGGGAGGCATCAGGGTGGCGACCAGCAGATTGACCAATAGCGTGAACACGGTGGCTTGAATAAGGATCGCCCCAAACAGTGGTAGCTTTTGCAGCAGCCATAGCAGCAGCCAGCCGCGGAATAAAAGCTCCTCGGCAAACAGGGTGACCAGACCGCCATAGACGATCATGGCGAATATACCTGTGAACCCGGTGAATTGTTTCAGCCAGAGGAAGGTGGTATCCGGCGCGGGGGAGGAAATCGCCAACCTGAATAGCATTAGGCCGGTGTGGGACCAGGGTTCGAATAACAATACCATTGCCGACGAAGCGAGGATTGCTGCGATACTCGTGATGACGAAATCTTTGAGGGGGATGCGCCGCAAGCCGATTCGGGTGGAATCGTGTGTCCGAATGACAATGATCAGGGGAATGATCAGCCAGATAAGTGAAAAAATGGGGAAGGCTCCGTTCAGAGAATGGGCGGCAAGGATCGCGCAGGCTCCGGCTGCCAGGATCCACAGCGCCGCCCAAACCCAGGCCAGGTCGGCTTTGAGCGGTTCCGGTGTGGGGTAATCCATCGGGTCGAAGGTAACGAAGGTGAAGCGTTCCTTTTAGGCCAGGAACTGCTCCAGGATCTGCCCAAAGCCGGCAGATTGCATGACCATTCGCATGGATGGGTTTGACCTGGCGAAGGTAAACGCTTCAGCCAGCTCCGCGTCCGAGGTGATTCGGTGGGCCAGCACGCTTTCTGCGCCACGCCAGGTCTGGATGGTGAGGCATGGTTTGGCTTCGATATTGCGGTACCAGTCCGCTTTCGCGCCCCAGGCGCTGAAAACGTACCTGCGCCCTTTGTATTCATGAAACTCAATTCCAGTCCGGCGCGGCTGGCCGCTTTTGCGCCCGACCGTAGTCATAATCATGAACAACCGCCCGACCAGGAAGCCCAACCCCAGGCGGTAAACCAGGATCGGGGTTTTATACAACCATTTCACCAGCCCGGTTGGATAAGGTAATTTTTCCACCCAGGATTTGTTCACCATAAACCCTTCCAACGCATCAACCAGATAGCTTCGCTTATTTCAAGATCGCCTCGAGCTTTTTCCGGTATTTTTCTTCTTTCTCTTCTTTAATCAGCATCTGAGCCCTGGTCAGGAGTGTTGTCTCCTTTGTAACCTCATATAGGCAGGTGATGGATTGAATGACATCGACGCGGATTAAGTTGTAGTGTTTTTCATTCGTGCACTCTCGAAATCGCTTTTCCAGATGTGCGAGAACCTTATCTTGGGCTTGCCGGCTCATTGCTGCCACTTTCCAAATATTCTGAATGCATTGTCGAGAGGTGATAAATTTTTCATCCCGGGTATGCGCCAACAGGAGATCGAGGCAGCCGCTCAACCGGTCTTGCGTGTCGCTTTTCGCCAGGTTACAAATCACCATAATGCCAATCGATCTTTGGTATGAATTCTCACTCTTCAGCTTATCAAAAAGTTCATCCCAGACCTCGTAAATCCAATCCACCTGTCGATCGGTTAATTTCAAAATCGTTTGCAGAGCTCCCATACGGATGGTGTCATCGGTGGAACTGAGAAGGTTGATCTGTTCTTTCACTGTCCTGTCCATGGTGCACTCCAATTTATCGGAATCCTGTTCCTTACGCCTTCGCTTCGGCTCTAACCAGAAAGTCTCCTGGCTTTTACCCATCCAGCCGGTATTGGTTCAGCATCATTCTCCAGGATTTTCACCGCCTTGATCGCCTTGCTGCGAATGGCGACGCTGCGGTCATTCTGGAGAGGCCGGATATGATCAGAAATCCCTTTCCGCATCGACTCATGCTGGCGCCCCAAAATGGTCAGGCTGACCATGGCCCAGCTCTTGACGAAGACGCTCGGGTCTTCGAGCATCCGGAACAGCACCGGGATGATCTCCTCGACGGTCTCTATGGAGAGCGGCAGATTGCCAAAGATCATGGCGATATGCCATCGGACCATTGGCACGGGATCACGGGTAGCCATCTCGATGAATTTTGGAAACAGTTCTTTGAGCATTTCTGGATGAGTCCGGGAGATTCGCTCCAGCGCATGCGCCGTTCTGGCCCGAATAACCGCATCGGATTCAGATAGACCTTCAACTAGCTGGTCAAACAATTTGGGATTGGCCAGGACTCGGTCGGCGGCTTCGTTCGCCCTCCCATCTGAAATCAGGCTACCGCCGGAAAGCATTATGATAAGCTCGTTCATCGTTTCACCCTCTAAAAATCCTTTACAAAGCAGCGCCCACGGCCTTGCTCAACGCTGAAAAGGCCCTTGTCTCCGCTTCGGCAACCCGCTCAAAACCCAGGGCGGCTCTTGTGAGATCGTTCTGTTGGATTGCCCCGGCAATCTCTGGGATGATTGAGATTGATTCCTGCAAATGCCCGACCGCCCCCGAAAAATCCACCCCGGCCATCTCCCCGGCTTGCTGGAGAAAAGCAATATACAGGTCCCGCCCGGCGGTGAGATGGTTGCCTTCCAGGTCGGGCGGGGAGTTCAGGTATTCGCGCGCCTGGCGCAGGCATTTGGCAGCCGTTTCTTCTCCCAATTCCTCTGGCCAGTGCGCAATCTCGCTGGCCAGTTTTTTCATCGCCGGGACGCCAACCATGCTGACCGGCGGATGCAGCATCATCTGGCATTGGTCGAGAACCGCTTGCCGGATCAGCGCCTCGGTTGAGGGCAGCTTATGAGGAATATCAATGACCGCCAGGCGATTGCGCTTGCCCAGGCCGGGCACATTCACATCCCAGGCTAACTGCAATTCAACCAGCGATATTGCCTGAACGGCATCCTTATCCGTGTCGAGAACATAGGCGGTAGCATCGTCATAACCAACTAACAGCACAAAATGGATCGGGATATGCCGCTGGTGATAGAGCTTCGGATAATAGTGCAGGTGGAACATGTCCAGCGGGCCAAGCACCGGAGGCGTTCCGGCCTCAATCGCCTGCCGCGCCTTCGTCCAGGAAGTTTTAAATGCACGGTTCTCACTCTCGGTGAAGCCGGCCTGGAAAAGCCCTGCCAGGTAGCGGTGCTGGCGGGGCGTTGAAATGCCCGTATATACCTGGCGAGGGGGGTCGGCGGCGTTGAAGCGCAGGTAGGCAAAGCCCCCGCCCTGCCCCAATCCCCAAAGAAATTCGTTGGACCAATCCCGGCCCGAACACCAGTGAACCAGGT
Organism: Anaerolineaceae bacterium; assembly: GCA_035543095.1. Lineage (GTDB taxonomy): Bacteria > Chloroflexota > Anaerolineae > Anaerolineales > Anaerolineaceae > UBA700. Next base: position 11,348 of record DATKKB010000021.1, read on the forward strand.
CGCGGATGCCATTGACCGGGCACATGCCATGGCTTGTGCGATGAGGGATGTTTAAGAGCTGTTTCATATCGACCTTTCTTTTTCGAGACGATCAAACCCGCCGTCTGCGTTTATACCGAACCAGGAGGAGACGGTTCGCAAGCATCATGGCGACAACGATCAGCAGCCCATCGCGGAGACCGGGATTCCAAAAAGGATTGCGGATCGCTCCAGCCTGAACGAGCAGCAAAATTGTCCAGATACCCCACGGCACATGGACCAGCTACGCGGAAATCATGCCAGGGTTAATCAGCCGTTTCCCAACAATTCCCAGGATGAGATGTACCATAGCCTGAAAAATGAAAAAATAAGGCAAAGCGATTGCCTGGCTTATATCAAATATTGCGAAAAGGCTGAAAAGCGGCAAGGCAATCCAGACCACCATGTTGATCCAAAAAACAGCGGCTGCATCGAGAAGGCCGGACTCGGGATCCGTCTTGAATATATTCTGGTTCATGAATTGGGCAAAGCCGCCCGGGAAAATATATTCGTCCATTTCGTGGAGCATGTAAAGGGGCGTGGACATCAACAATGCAAACAAGAGGGTGTTTTGCGGCAGGACGATTACGACCAGGTAGATTGTCAGGAAAAGGCTAATCATTACTCCGACTTTTGGCCAGTTTTCCGTAAACCAGGTGAAATATGCTTTGGGAGTCATCTCATTCACTGATCCTCACATCTGAAAGAATCACGATCTTTGTATTGTTGGAATTCCCTGCAGCTATGATCAGGGATATATCATCATGCTTTTCTGCTAATTACCACATAAGAAAATTCTGTTAAAGGAGCACTTTTGATGATTCTAAATCCGGTTTCTTGAACGATCGCTACCAAATTGGTGATCGTCAGGATTTTTCTCTGGGCATTATCTACCAATCCTTTGAAAGCGAATAATGCACCGAATAACGGCCTCGATTTTTCGGGGTCGCCATAATAACCGCGGATAATCAACATCCCATTTTGTGAAAGGCTATCCCATGCATTTCGTAAAACGATCCTGGCGGTTGATTCTTCGTAAATTACGTCTGACAGAAGAACAACATCCAGGTTGTCTCCCAGGGCATCCTTCAAGAAATCACCTTCGCGTAGATCGATTCGGTCGCTTTCTTCTCGATTCCCTATTATTTCTTGGGTCACTGCCAGGGTATCTTTCACATCCAGAATCGTGGAATGCAATTCGGGATATTTTTGGCATAGAGCAATGGAATATAGGCCAGAGCCGCCGCCTGCATCTACCATCCGTTTGCAGCCTGAAAGGTCTACTGCATCCTTCAAAGCCTCTGCTTCGCCCAGACTGCCGAAATTATTCATCGCCATGATAAACGTTCGGTAATCTGACCTGATATAGGGTGAGTTCTCGTATACTTTTTCGGTCCCGCGAATGATATCGGGAAGCTGGAACCATTGCAGCGATTCGTCATTGACCAGCTTCAGAAAATCGCCTACATAGAAACGCGCTCCCTCTACAAAATAAACACGACTGAAATGAGGATTCCTATATCTGTGATTTTCTTGTTCCAAAATACCTAAACTGACACAAGCCTCAAGCAGAGGCACTAGACGGTCGGGGATCGCCTGGCATTTTGATGCGATTTCGTTTATTGTCAATTCCTGGTCAGAAATGACGGAAAACACCTTCAATCGGATGGCCGTAGTGATGACACCGGTGATCCAGGGTGCTAAAAGAATGTCGGATATGGCTGCTTTCATATCATTTCTCCGTGAAAATATCTTCCCTATGATGATTCGAAAATTCAGCTACGTCAGGCTGTTGTATCTTTTTTGGAATTCCCAACCCAAAACAAATACCTGGGAACTTTTTGACAATAGCGTACATATTCCTCCCCAAATGATGCCCGTAAATGCTCCTCTTCGGTGATGATCATCCAGTGACTCATCACCCCATAAAGCCCAATCCAAACGATCGCGAACCAGGAAGGCCATTGCACTGCAACCCCGATGACCATCGCCGAAAATCCCAGGAATTGGGGGTTTCTCGTAAGCCGATAAGGTCCAGTACTTATCAGCCCTTTTACCTCGATACCGAATGCCTGGCGTATTCCAAACCATCCCATCGTGCCAAATCCGACCAGAAGTCCCAATAGAATGATGACTAATCCTAATAGTTGCTGCTGAGGAGAGGTTGACCCTGCTAACAACCAGGGCAAGGCCCACTTCGGTGGGTTGAATAAATACGGAAAAGCCATCAGCCCAGCAAAGGCAAGCAATTGGAGGGTCGAAGACCAGACTGTCAGGTGTCCATGCGAACTATATTCCCGGCGAACGATCACCCGGAACACCACATAGGCATATGCCAGTAGCAGGCAAACACCACCGAAGAAAACTGCGAGATTAGGATTTGTGCCAGCCATTTCTACCTTCTCTGACTGGGATCTTGCTCCCTGACCGGACGCAGGATCGCCATGGCTTTTTCCTGGCAGAATTTCACAAGCTCAGGGCGGGTAAAGCGCAGGGGCAGACCGTCGAACAGGGTCATGATCAAGCGGATCATGACCGGGTGGCGTTTCAGGCGCAGCTCGATGAAATCGGCGATCTGGATTGGATCGATGACGGGTTCGGCAACGGCATCGAACTCCCGCTCCCGGATCTGCACATGGACATTCGGATTAGCCTGGATATTCTTGAACCAGTCCGCCTCCCGCCCGCGCGCCGAGGCGATGTAGTAGTCGCCATCCACTTCCTCGAACTGGAGCGGTGTCACCCGTGGCAGACCGGATTTACGTCCAACCGTGGTCAGCAGCAACACGGTGCGCCTCGGGCCAAAGCCGCGCCTGTAATTGGCCGCCATGCGAGCATTGAGAGATTTCATGCGGTGGTAAACGGTTTGATTGGGCATCAGCCCTCTTCTTCATGGAAAAGTCGTGCAAAGCCCGGGTAGGCTTTCAACGGGATAATTTCAAAAGTTATCAGCCTTTCGCGAACAAATGGCAGGCTCGCCAGGATGCTTCTTGCCTCTTCAACAGACTCACATTCAAGAACTAATACAGCCGACTGCTGATCGGCATGGAAATATAACTCGCGGATAATTCCGGTTTGATATAGTGCCCAGGCTTCACGGGCTTCCTCCTCCGCAAAGCTTTTAAAAGCATCGGGCGTCAAATCAGGTAGTTCTTTTTCTAGAGCAAGGATCTTCATTCTTAGGTTTCCGATTTACTTCGTTGTCGTTTGAAGCTGTACTCCCATCTTTTCCATATCCTTGAAGTATCTTTGCGGCTCGACAATATGCGCCTGGAACCATAACCCCGGTTTGCGGGCGCTTCCATCCAGGATTTGCATCAGGCAGGCCACCACCGGAATGGCCGTCAAGGCATAGCCGTCAGCATGCGAGATGAGCACTTCCACGGCTTTCGCAATGTTACCTTTTTTACCGCTGGCTTCCAGTTTGAGCAGCGTGCCATAGGGTGGACGAGAAAAAGCCTTTAAACCCCAGAACATCAGCCGGCCAAACGGGCGTAAGCCCATTTTGGGGAAAAGCGTCAGGCCGACCATGATCACCGGCGACAGGACCCAATCCACAAACCAGTTGAAGCCACCCACGAAGAAACCCGTCTCATGCAGGGTCGGGTACTGCTCCGGTAAGGACCACAACTCCTCCAGGAACATCGGTATGCAGTACCGGCGCCCAAATTTCCCGCCGAAATCCATGTATCTTGGGATCATCATCGCCAGTGTACTCACTTTTTGCCAGCGCCCATCTTTAAAATAAAGTGTTTGGAAATCGGTGAATAAGCCGATAAACTCTTCCATGGTGCCTGGGGATCCAGATTGAGCAAAGGTATTCCAATCAATCTGGATCACGCTGCCCACGTTGGCAGCTTCCAGAGTATCGAAGCACTCTGCGCCCAGGCGCACCATCGCCGCAGGCAGGCCGGGATGGAAACCGCCATCGGTAATGAAACATCGGTTGGCCTGCTCTATCTCTCCTTGCATAGAGCGTAAGATCTTCATTTTGAATGTCGAATACTGCACATCCAGGTAATCAATCCCGCCGTCCAGGGCTGCCCTGACAACTTTCTCCGTATGTTCGACCGTGCTGGATGCGACGACAACCATGTCCATCCCGGCGAATACCTTACACAGGCTTTGCGGATCCCCTGCGTCGGCATGCACTCCGTTGACTCGATTCTCGCCGCATTCGGCATTGAGGATTGCCGCTGCGTGGATGGCTTTTTCTTGATTACGTCCAGCCAATGTGATCAATACATTTGCCTGCGACAGGAGAAATCGGGCGATGAGAAAACCCGTGTTTCCGTAACCGCCCAGGATCACGATATGCTTGGTTTCCATGGAGGTTTCCTCCCAGGATATCATTTCACCAGGCCAGCGCCAAGTTGATCTGCCACCGACGCTCAACTGGTAAACGCAAATTTCCAGATGAATACCGATATAATCAGGCTATTCACAACCAATGCGGGACAATGGCCGTTGAGGCCATTTAGACATAAATGATTCAGACCGACGGAATAATACCCACCCTTGTTAGTTTAGTTTCTGGTGCGAAACAGGCATGCAGCACATTAACAATTTGACAAACGAAATGCCTCTTTGGTAAAAGGAAGGTTACCAGACCAAACTTTTTTCGCGGAGGCACCTCCCATGTTACGCGAACAGTACGCAAAAGGCAAGCTGTTTACCGAGATTCTTCAACTGATCCCACAGATGGATCCCATAGATTACGAAAGGCAAAAAGCTGCGGACCGATGGCAGGGTAGTGGAGACGAATATTCATGCCCCCAGCGACAATCGCCAATTGGCCGATGGGGTGGGCGTCCTGACCCGCATCGTCCAAAAGATCCACAAGCTCCGGCCTGCCTCTCAAGCGGTTGGGGAAGATTTGACCCAGGCTGCCGGAAACGTCTCGCGCAAGATCGGGGAGACCCTCCGGCAACGCAGCGAGGAAGCCAAAGAAGCTGCTGGCAAGCAACTCTACCAACAGTTGATCGAGATGACCCAAACGAGCGTAACCCACGCTCAACGAATCCTGGAGCAGATTGGCGCTCAAACCCAGGGAGCCGAACAGCGCCTGAAACGCCAGTTGGAAAAGTATGTGCCCTTGGTCAAGCGGGTGATCGATCAAACCCAACGCCGCATTCTGGAGAAGGAGGCCGTCCCGGCTCAGGAAAAGGTGGTGAGCCTGTTTGAGCCCCATAGCGATATTATCGTGCGCGGTAAGGACAACAAACCCGTGGAATACGGACACAAAATCTGGCTCAATGAGGTGGATGGCGGGATTGTCAGCCATTATCGCATCCTGAAGGGCAACCCTTCCGATGAACTGCAATGGGAACCCAGTTTACAGGCCCACCAAAAGAGCTTCCATTCGCCGCCCGAGCAAGCCAGTGCCGATCGCGGGGTCTCGTCCACCCCCAATGAGCAGATCGCGAAAGATCTC
>DATKKB010000022.1:0-5708 GCA_035543095.1 Anaerolineaceae bacterium
TGATATGCAGCGAAATACTTATTCCATATGCCGATATTGTCTTCCCACCTTCTGGTCAATGAGTCTCCGAGGAATACAAGTTGAATTTCATCCTCATATTTCATACCAAGGATCTTGTTATGCTTTGCGATATGATGCTCATCTGTACGCATAATTGCTTTTAAGGGCATATCATCCTACCTCTTCTTCGCTCTCATTGTTCATGCCATTCCGTCTACTGGTCTGCGTTAGCTGCAGTGGGTGGGAGCGTGGACTCGCCGTCAAAACTGTAAAAGCCTAAACCAGCAACTGCCAAAATAATGCGGCACATACCTACCGTTAGTTGCATGCCGTGTTAACCCGCCGGCTACTCCAACAGCAATAAAAGACATACGCTGCTGTAATTATAACCATCCGTGAAAAAGTTGGACACAAACGCAAGTTCCGCCTCCACCCTTGAATTTATCTTCGCCCCCATAATATGTGGGGGGCAAAAGGGCCACGTTATTCATTTGATCTCTTCGTGGATGCAAACAACGGACAAGGATTTATATGCCTTTTATATAGGCATTCTCTACGGGCGTCGAGCACACGCAAAGTAACATGTGAAATCAGACAGTGAGTCTCATCATCAGAAACATCCAGGGGATAGGTTACATAATTTCCACCTCAACATTGACCGGTTCTGCCGCGCCAAGAGCCAGACCGCGCGCACCGGGAGAGCAATTGCCAGCCGTCAGGCGGAATTTCCCCGGCTGGAACACCTGCCGCCCATTTCCATCGAACAGCATCAGCATTTCGGGCTTGACCATTATTGTGACAGTTTGGCTCTTTCCAGGCTCAAGGTGAATGCGCTGGAAGCCGATCAATTGACTGAGGGGTGCGGGCAGTTTGCAATCAAGCGCTTTCAAATAGAATTGGATAACTTCATCCGCTGCGATAGCACCTGTGTTTTCGACCGTGACGACTGCCTCGAAACCGGATGAAGCGGGCGATGTAACCCGGAGGTCGCGGTACGCGAACGTCGTGTATGACAGGCCAAACCCAAAGGGGTAGAGCGGCTCGGCGGTCATGTAGCGATAGGTACGTCCGGTCATGCTGTAATCATCGAAGGCTGGGAGTTGGTCGAGCGATTGGGGGAAAGTCAGCGGCAATCTGCCAGCAGGAGCGACATCCCCAAACAGCACGTCGGCCACTGCCCGGCCACCCTCCATACCCGGATACCAGACAAAGAGAATCGCATCCACCATATCCATCACTTCGCCGAGCGCAATCGGGCTGCCACCAGTCACAACCAGGACGATTTTCGCGCCGTTGATTGCCAGCTCTTTGATATAGTCGACCTGGCTGGTGGGGAGCGAAATACTGTCACGGTCGCCATTGAGCGGCGTGAGGAGCGATGAGCCCTCCTCGCCTTCGAGTTCCGGTGTTAAACCGACGCAGACGATGGATACGTTAGCGGACTGGGCTACGTACGGCGCCCAAGTGTGTGCGATTTCGTGCGGATGCTTGAGCAGCGCGCCAGTGTGATATCCCAGTCCCATGCCTTCGGGGACGCGCCCGGTGACACCCTCCAGCAGGGTGGTCATCTGATTGTTGAGGCCGCAGTAGCTACCAAGCAGCGCCTCCATGCTGGCGGCGGTGGGACCGGTGACGAAAATCTTGCGCGCCGAAGGCTTGATTGGCAGGATGTTATCTTTGTTCTTGAGCAGGACGACAGATTCAGTGGCGGCGCGATAGGCCAGTTGACGATGTACATCGCAAGCGACGACATCCATCCCAATAGATGCGAACGGTACATCTTCGGGAGGATCGAACATGCCAAGTTTGAAGCGCGTACCAAGCGTACGAGCCAGGGCGCGATCGACATCTGCTTCGGTGATGAAGCCGCGCGCGATGGCTTCGGGAATCTCGCTGTAAACATGGTCACAGCCTATATCGCAGCCACGCTTGAGAGCCAGCGCCACTGTCTCGACGGCATCTTTGGTGACTTTGTGGTTCAGATGAAAGTCAGAAAGCGCGCCGCAGTCTGAAACGACATGCCCCTCGAAACCCCATTCCCCGCGCAGGATGTCTTCGAGCAGAAGTTTGCTCCCGTTGCAAGGTTCACCAAGCGTGCGGTTGTAGGCGCCCATCACCGCTTCGACTTTGGCCTCCGTGACCAGCTTTTTGAAGGCTGGCAAGTAAGTGTCGTGCAGGTCATGTTTGGAAACGATGGCGTTGAAGGTGTGGCGGTCTTTTTCCGGGCCGGAATGGACTGCATAATGCTTGGCGCAAGCCGCCACTTTGAGATACCTGGGATGGTCCCCCTGGAGGCCTTTGACAAATTCTGCGGCCATTTCACCGGTAAAGAATGGGTCCTCGCCCCAGGTTTCCTGTCCGCGCCCCCAGCGCGGGTCGCGGAAAATGTTGACGTTCGGCGACCAGAAGGTCAGTCCCTGGAATTGATCGGTGCAGCCGTTGCGACGCAAGGCTTCGTGGTATTTGGCGCGGCCCTCATCACTGATGGCGGCGGCGATCTGGTGGATCAAATCCTTGTCCCAGGTGGCAGCCATGCCAATCGCCTGTGGAAAAACGGTGGCGCGCCCGTTGCTGGCCACGCCATGCAGAGCTTCGCTCCAAAAGTTGTAATCGGGAATACCCAGGCGTGGCACGCCTTGCGCGGTGTGGTTCATCATCGCCACCTTTTCGTCGAGGGTCAAGCGGGAGAGCAAATCCTGAACTCGTTCAGGGATGGGAAGATTGGTGTCTAGGTAAGCAGGTTGGTTCATAAGAAATCCTTGATAAGAGGATACAATGTCTGAGCTTTCCCAGCCCTTCCTTCACAAGACGGGGTGCTGAGGAGAAGGTTCACTATTAACCCTCACCCCGACCCTCCCAGAAAAGGGGAGGAAAAGTCCTCTCTCCAATTGAGAGGTCACGGCCGTGGAAAATCGACAGACCTGGAAAATATTCAAACGTGGAGTTCACCCGGTAATAATCCTCGCCCATCCGGCAGATCGAGGGGTCAAAATAAAAACCTGTCAGAATAGGTTACGAAATGTTTCAGGCATGGGTTGCTCCTTTCCGCGATAAATATAGTAAGGCGGGGACTAGGGCAACCGTAAAAGGCCCCCGCAGCAAGAAGTCCTACGTTTGTAATTGTAGATTGGCCCGAAGAAAACTTTAAATTTCCTAACTGCCGGAATACTTGTGACATTTCACCATCACATCGCCAAAATATATGTCCGTTGGCGCTACGCCTTTACAGTTTTCCGTGACCTCCGGGCACCGGCCCGCAAATTTACAGCCTTGCCGCAGGTACTCTTCAAGTTCCAATTCGGAAAGTGTGATTGCCGTAGTCTTGCGTTTTTTGGGGTCCGCTTCGGGAATGGAATCGCGCAGAAGCTTTGAGTACGGATGTCTGGGATTCATCAATACCTCTTCCACCGTCCCCATTTCCACAATGTTGCCGCGGAACATGATGGCAATACGGTCGCTGACGTAATATGCCGTCGCCAGGTCATGCGTGATATAGAGGATGCTCACCCCCAATTTCTCCCTGAATTGTTTGAACAAGTTGACAATCGACATGCGCAGGGAGGCATCGACCATGGAAACCGGCTCATCGGCGATAATCAGTTTCGGGTCAGAGACCAGTGCCCGGGCGATCGAGATGCGCTGGAGCTGCCCGCCGGAAAATTCATTCGGGTATTTCCCCGCGAACTCCTGATAGGTCATACCCACCAGGTGCAATTTTTGATCGATCCGATCAATGGCTTCCTGTTTTGATCTGGCCAGCCGGAAGTTCCGCACGGTTTCGTAGAAATAGGAATCAACCGTACGGAGTGGGTTGAATGTGCAGAATGGATCCTGGAAGATCGCTTGCACGCCTTCGGCGATCCAGACCTTCTCCTTGCGGGTCTGCGGGTTTCCATTATGGAAGATCGCCCCGGAGGTGGCTTCTTCAAACCCGAGGATAAGGTTCGCCGTGGTGGTTTTGCCACAGCCGCTTTCGCCGGCCAGGGTAAAGATTTCTGCTGGTTTGATATAAAAGCTGACATGATCCACGGCTGTGCATATGACCCTGGCGAGCAAACCGCCCTGGGAGTATCGTTTGGTCAGTTCGTTTACCTCAAGCAGCTTGTCCATGTTTCCCTTCTCCAAATAACCAGCAGGCAACTGTATGGTTTTCATCCGGATAAGAGAAGCCCGGCATTTGCTGGCGGCAAATTTCCATAACTTGCGGGCAACGCGGGTGGAAGGGGCAGCCGGCAGGCAGGTCGATCAGCGAGGGCGGGCTGCCAGGGACGCTTTCGCGCATATGCTTATCGCCGAACTTGGGCAGCGAGTTGATCAAGAACCGGGTATAGGGATGCAGCGGCTGGTCAAAGATTTGCCCGGTGGTCGCCTCTTCAACGATCTTTCCGGCATACATGATGCCGATCCGGTCCGCGATGTTGGCGTGCACGCCCATATCGTGCGTGACCAAGATCATCGTATTCTTGAGATTCTCCTGGATGGTTTTCAGCATCTGAATCACGCCGCGCTGCACCACCACATCCAGCGCCGTGGTGGGCTCGTCGCCGATCATGATGCGCGGTTTTAACAGCGATGCCAGGGCGATGGTCACGCGCTGGCGCATTCCGCCCGACAACTGATGGGGGTAGACATCGAGGATATTTTTGGGTAGGCCCAGTTCCAGGATCTTTTCGCGAGCCAGTTCGAAGATTTCTTCTCGGCTCTGCTCGCCGAGATGGCTGGCTATGAAATCTTCATAGGTCTCTTTAATCTTCAACACCGGATTAAGCACGCTCATGGAACCCTGCGGAATATAGGAGATATATACCAACCGCAGCTTGCGCTTTTCCTCCGGGCTCAGTGTGGTGGCATCGACTTCTTCCTTCCCGTTGATGCGGTAATAGACCTTGCCGCCCATCAGGCGTAGGGGCGGCACGATATCGTTATAAAGCGCTTTCAGCAGCGTGGTTTTGCCGCAGCCGCTTTCGCCGGCGATGCCGTAGATTTCGTTTTCATAAATCTTCATGTCCACGTCGTTAACGGCTTTAACAACCTTCTGCGTACCATACATCTCCAGAACATAGAAAGCTTTAAGCTGGTCGGTTCGTAGGACGGTTTGTCTCTCTCCTGTCATGGCTGCGTCTCCACTACGCTCCAACCCTCTGGATCCGCGTTCTGGGATCCAGATACTCGCTGATGCTGACCGAGAGCCAATAGAGAGCAATAAACATGAAGACCGCCAAGACCACCGGCGTCAAGACCCAATTCCAGCGTCCCAAAAACATAGCCTGGTAAACGATCGCCCAATTCAGCATCGTGCCCAGGGTGGGAACGTTGACATTGACCAATCCCAGAAGTGCTAATGTCATCTCCAACCCAATCGCCCAGGATATATTATTGATCAACGTCGAGAAGATCAACGGCATGGCAAAGGGCATGTATTCGTTCAAAACCAGTTTGATCGTCCCCGTACCGGAAAGGATGGCCGTCTTGGTGAAATCCCGCTCACGCAAGCTCAAGATCACCGAGCGGATCACCCGCGCGTCCCATGCCCAGCCGAAAAACGACAGCAGCAATCCAAGAACCAACAGGTTCATATTTTTTCGTATCATCATGGCCATCATGACCAAGATCAGGAAGAGCGGGATGACCAGCAGGCCGTCGCTGACAAACATCAACACCCGGTCGGTGTTGCCGCGCGTATAGCCAGCCACCATGCCGACCAGGAC
>DATKKB010000023.1:0-82779 GCA_035543095.1 Anaerolineaceae bacterium
GTATTTTATTCACTCTACCCGTGAATACGGCGTCATCGAGCAACATGTTTCGCCCGAATATTTCACGTCGAAAAACATTGAAAATGGGAAAGAAGTCTGCCGAACCATCATGGAAGTATTGCGGTATGAAGACCTGGCAGAGGATCAGAATCGAGCCTTGGTCGATTTTTGCCGTAATCAAATCGGCAAACCCTTTCCAAAGAGCATACTGGGAGAGAGCCTCACCTATCTTTTCGGGTTGCCCAATTTTATCAACCAACCGGATGAATTTTCTTGCCATTCGCTTGTCTTCGTGGCCTTAGACCATATCGGTATAGTTTTCCCCCATCATCTTGAATGTTGCCCCTGGTTTAATCTTGCCAGAGCCATGGGTCACCCGCTCGGTCACTCCAGAGAATGTGTCAAAAAAAGGTTTGCCTACCTTAGGGACCAGCATTTATGTCGGGATTCGCGATTTAAGTGCGTGGTTTCACTGACCAATAACCTGCACGACGAGGAAATCCTGGTGAACGAGAATCCCTCCAAATATTCCTGGAATGCCAGCCTGGCAGTAACTTATCGAAATTTATGCTTCATCTAGCGCAAAATACTATTATTAAGAAATAATCAGTGGCGAGGGTGGGATTTGAACCCACAACCAAGGGCTTATGAGTCCCCTGCTCCACCATTGAGCTACCTCGCCACGAGCGGGCCAATAATACTATTAGATTGGTTTTTTGTCAACGAAACCGCTCACGAAAAGCCCAGGCGCCTTTCTTTGAGCGAAATGAAAGCATTTCCGCCGATCACCACGTGATCCAGCACCTGGATGTCCAGCAGCTTCCCGGTCTCGACCAGCGTCTTTGTGAGCGCAATGTCCTCCGGACTGGGGGTCGGATCCCCGCTGGGATGGTTATGCGTCACGATGATGGCCGCCGCGCTGATCTGCACGGCCTTGCGAAATACCTCCGCCACCCGAACTGTCGAAGAATTCAAAGAGCCCTGGTAGAGGTGGTCGATATCGATCAGGCGGTTGCGCGTGTCCAGCAGCAAAACCCAAAGGTTCTCCTGCACGAATCCGGACATCTCGTACATCACCTGGTCGGCCGCATCCTTTGGGCTGTGAATCGCCGGCCGGTCGCCGCGCTGGGCTCGGCTGTACCTGCGGCCCAACTCGAGCGCAGCCTGGAGCTGGGCCGCCTTGGCCACTCCGACTCCTTTCACCTCGCAAATCTGTGCTAATGAAGCCTGGTACAGGCCAATCAGCCCGCCAAAGCGCTGCAACAGGTGCTGCCCCAGTTGGACCGCGTTTTGGCCCGGGATTCCTACCCTCAGCAAAATGGCCAGCAGCTCGGCTTCGCTGAGCGATTCGGGACCCAATTCGGCCAGCCGTTCGCGCGGCCTGTCGTTAGCGGGTAAGTCTGCAATGCGATAGTTTGCCGGTGTTTCTTTAACCATGTTTTCCCCATTTAGTCCGGATATCGAGCGGGATGGATGGACGATAATTATTTTTCTCACTATATATTGGATTCCATTAATCGACAAGCCAAACAACAGCGCTTTTTATTAACATGCTATAATTCTTCCGGTGAGTAACTATGGTTTTTGACCCTGTTTTTTTAAGCGGCCTCACCCAGGTTGTGGTCGCCTTTGCGGCGGCCTTTCTGGCTGCTTTATGGCTCAGTCTTATCTTCTGGACCTACCGCGACATCCGGGGCCGGACGAGGGATGTTCTGTTGAGAATCCTGGCTTTTCTGGTTGTCACGGTATTATTCCTGCCAGGGGTATTGATTTACCTTATCCTGCGGCCGCAAAATACCCTGGAACAGGAATATCAGCAAACCCTCGAGGAAGAAGCGCTGCTTCAAACTATCGAAGAGACGCCCCTCTGCCCGGGCTGCGGTCGCAAAGTCGAACCGGAATGGGTTGTTTGCCCCACCTGCCACACCCGCTTGAAAAAAGCCTGCCACGAATGTGGAAAACTGATGGAGCTCTCCTGGAATTTATGCCCCTATTGTGGCACGCCTGAACCCGGGATGCGCATTGAAAATCTGACGATGGATGAAGCTCTCCGCACCCTTCCAACCGAAGAGGTAGAAGAGAATCCGACGAGCGCTCCTTGATTATTGATAAGGTATTCATTATTAATGAAAAGCGAATTTGTACGTTTAGAGCCGGTTGATTATTTGGTGATCGGGCATATCGCTCAGGATATCACCTCGGATGGCTTGCGCCTCGGCGGCACGGCCTCTTACGCTGCCCTAACTGCTAAAGCGCTCGGATTGAAGGTTGGAATAGTGACCGCCTGCACGCCGGACCTCGAGCTGCCTGAGCTGGATGGAATTACCATATCGGCTATCGATGCAGAATATAACACGACCTTTGAGAACATTAACACATCAGATGGAAGAATCCAATACATCCATCACGTAGCGCCGATGCTGGATATCACCCACGTGCCGGAGACGTGGCGGCGAGCCCCGATCGTTCATCTCGGCCCAATCGCCCAGGAGATCGATCCAAAATTGGCCCGCTCCTTCCCTGATTCACAGGTGGGGCTGACTCTGCAGGGCTGGCTGCGAACCTGGGACAAAAACGGGCTTGTCAGGCCGGCGGAATGGCCTGAGGCTTCCTACGTCCTCGAAAAGAGTACGGCAGCCGTGATAAGCATCGAAGACGTCCAGGGTGATGAATACCGCATTGAGGAGATGCTGGCTTCGATCCGCATCCTGGCTGTGACCGAGGCATCTGCCGGCGCCAGGCTTTACTGGAATGGTGATTTAAGGCGGTTTCGTGCGCCTAAAATGGTTGAAGTTGACCCGACCGGGTCGGGTGACATTTTTGCGGCAGCTTTCTTTTACCGGTTGTGGACCACGCGCGATCCATGGGAGTCGGCACGCTTTGCAACTACCCTGGCGGCGTATTCGGTAGCACGACCTGGACTGCAAGGCATACCTACCGCTGAGGAGATCCAGAATTGTATGGTGGAGGTATTACCAAGATATTGACCATGGGGCGATTATATACTCTTGTGAACCAGAAGGGTGGTGTCGGGAAAACCACGTCGGCTATCAACCTGGGAGCCTACCTGGCTTATTTTGGCCAGCGCGTGCTGCTGGTAGATCTCGACCCGCAGGCCAATGCCACTTCCTCATTGGGAATTGACAAGCGCACGGTCAAGAACGGTACTTATGAGGTCATCATTGGCGCCGTTCCAATCCTAAGCCATATCCTGCATAACCCCCGCCTAAAGCTTTCCCTCCTTCCTGCATCCCCGGCCCTGGCAGGCGCAGAGATCGAATTGATCGAAATTCCCCGCCGCGAATTCAGGCTGCGCGAGGCCCTCGCTCCCGCCCTGGAACGCTACGACTATATTTTAGTCGATTGTCCGCCCTCGCTCAGCCTCCTTACGGTAAATGGCCTGGTTGCAGCCCTGAACGGCGCCCTCATCCCGGTTCAATGCGAATACCTGGCGCTCGAAGGCCTGGGCCAGCTCACCCAAACCATCAATCGCGTCCGCAGCTCGCTCTTCCCTGAGCTGGAAGTGCGCGGTGTGATCCTCACCATGTACGATGGCCGCACACGCCTTGCCCTGGACGTCGTCAGTGAGGTTCGCAAATTTTTCCCGGAACAGGTCTTTCAAGCCATCATCCCGCGCAGCATCCGCCTGGCCGAGGCTCCCTCTTACGGCACGCCAATTTCCGCCTACGCCCCGGAATCGAATGGAGCCAGGGCATTTTCAGCGCTGGCGCGTGAAATCCTCGAGCAGGATGGCATTCGCATCCCTGCTCTGCAAACCAGTTAAAAAGGTAAAAAATGCGCAAGGGTGGGTTAGGTAAAGGTCTTGATGCTTTAATCCCGTCTGGCCTTCCGCCCCAGACGGAAGGCAATGCTACGCTTGTGCCGGTGGATCAAATTGTGCCCAACCCGCGCCAGCCGAGGCACACTATCGAAAACGACAGTCTCAAGGAGCTGGCTGATTCGATTCGCGAGCACGGCATCCTTCAGCCCTTGATCGTCTCCATGGACGCTGATAACGGCGCGTATACCCTGGTTGCCGGCGAAAGGCGCTGGAGGGCTGCCAAGCTGGCAAAGATGGAAACCGTTCCCGTCCTGGTGCGCCAGGTCACCGAACAGCAGCTTATCGAACTGGCCCTGATCGAGAATCTGCAGCGGACCGATCTTATGCCGCTGGAGACCGCTGAGGCGTACCACAACCTGAGCGAAGATTTCGGCATGACCCACGAGGAAATTGCAGCCCGGGTTGGCAAGAGCCGGGTAGCCGTTACGAACACAATCCGCCTGCTCAACCTGCCGGAGAAAATTCGCCAGACTCTGGCGGAGCAACGCATCAGCGAAGGCCATGCGCGGGCTTTGCTCGCATTGAACAGCACTGTGGCCCAGCTCTCAGTTCTGCATACCATTCTGGAAAAAGATCTGACAGTGCGCCAGACGGAAGAGCTTATTCGCCATCTGAGTGGAACCCGACCGGCTCCGCACCCGCCCAAACCGGTCGAGCCCGAGATTGAGGCACTCGAAGAACGCCTGCGGACGATCCTGGGAACACGCGTTACCTTGCGCCATGGCAAGAGAGGCGGATCGCTTACCATTCATTATTATTCCGATGAGGAGCTCAACGCTCTGGTTGCCCAAATCTTGAAGGAGTGAGGCTTGCGTTTTCTTTTCAATGGCCGCATCCGAACATTAAATTCCAATACTCCTTTTGCCAGCGCCGTGGCAATCCAGGATGGAAAAATTGTGGCTGTTGGAAATGACGTCGAGATCCAATCGATTGCAAAATCCACCAGCGGAGGCGAGAATCTGGATGGCAGGACGGTCTGGCCTGGCCTGGCCGATGCTCATATTCATCTTCAATATTTCGCCGAATCGCTTGATTTCATCAACTGCGAGACTCCTTCATTACACGAGACCATCCGGCGCGTGGCCGACAGGGCCAGTGTAACTCCCGCCGGAAAATGGATTCGAGGCCATGGCTGGAATCAAAACCTGTGGCCGGGCGGTTTCGGACACGCTTTTGATCTGGACGTCGTCGCCGCCGACCAGCCGGTCTATCTCACTGCAAAATCCTGGCATGCTGCCTGGGTGAACTCATACGCCTTGAAAATGGCTGGAATCAACAGTGAAACTCCTGACCCGCACGGCGGCATTATCCAGCGCGATGCTGCCGGCCAACCCACCGGCATCCTGCTCGAATCAGCCATGGCCTTGGTAGAGCGGTGTATTCCGGCTGCAACGGCTGAGGAAATCGGCCAGAAAATCCTTAAAGCTCAATCCATCCTTTGGCAGTATGGCCTCATCGGCGTCCACGATTTTGACGGCGCCCCCTGCTTCGACGCTCTCCAGCTCTTACAAGGGCGCGAGCTATTAAAACTGCGAGTATTAAAAGGGATTCCGCTGGCTGAGCTGCAAAATGCTATTGGATTGGGCTTGCGGAGCGGCTTTGGAAATGATTTTCTGCGAATCGGTTCGGTCAAATGTTTCTCCGACGGCGCGCTTGGGCCGCGCACGGCTGCCATGCTAGATCCATACGAAGGTGAAAGCGCATACGCCGGAGAGCTATTAATGACAGAGGATGAAATCGTCGAGGTTGGAAGGCAGGCCGTTGAACATGGGTTGAGCCTGGCCATTCACGCCATCGGTGATCGCGCTAACCGGACCGTTTTGAATGCTTACACCCGCATTCGCGCCCACGAAAAACAGGCCGGCCTTGCTCCCCTTCGTCACCGGATTGAGCATGTGCAGGTTCTTCACCTACAGGATTTAAATCGCCTGGCCGCGTTGGGGATCATTGCCTCCGTCCAACCCATCCACGCTACCTCAGACATGAAAATGGCCGACAGGCACTGGGGCAAACGCAGCGCAGGCGCCTACGCCTTTCGAACCTTGGCAACCAACGGCACTGCTATGGCCTTTGGATCAGACGCTCCGGTCGAAAGCCCGAACCCGTTTCTCGGGCTGTACGCGGCGGTCACCCGCCGCCGTACCGATGGCGAGCCGGGATTGAATGGCTGGTATCCCGACCAGCGCCTGACCCTGGCAGAAGCCGTATCACGCTTTACAACCGGACCTGCCTTTGCGGCCTGCCAGGAAAAGCACCTCGGGAGGATTTCACCGGGTTATTTCGCCGATTTAATAGTTCTTGACCGTGATCCTTTCCTGCTGCCGCTGGAAGAAATCCACACGGTCAAACCGCTGGCTACCATGATCGGCGGGGAATGGGTCTGGGATAAGAGGGGATAGGGAAAAATGGATGATCCGTTTGCGCTCACTCCTGAAATGTTGGTTCCCCGTCTCGGCGACGCCCTGGTTGAAAAAGGGATTCTTACAGCCGATGAGCTGCAGAAGGCCCTTTTTACACAGGAAGAAATGCGTGCAAATGGGAAATTGCTGAGGCTTGGGCAGGTATTGGACGAGATGGGCCTGGTTGATAAAATCACTCTCGATTCGGTTATTGCAGAACAAATTCTCAGCCTGCGCGCCGCCCTTGAGGACGCCAACGCCCAGCTCGAGCGCCGCGTGATTGAACGGACGGCACAGCTCCAGGATGCTCTCCAAAAGCTTTCTGAGCTGAACCAGGTCAAATCCAATTTTGTAGCCAATATTTCGCACGAGCTGCGCACTCCCCTGACGCACCTCAAAGGTTACCTTGAGCTTCTCTTGAACGGCGATCTGGGAACGTTATCCGAAGACCAATTGCATGCCATGAAAACCATGTCCCGCGCCTCTGATAGGCTCAACCGGCTGATCGAAGACCTGATCGCTTTTTCGATGGCTGAGCGCGGTGATGTGGCGGTCAAACCGTCCAAAATAAATCTGGCTGCAATCGGCCTGACAACCATTAATCGCACTGCCGCGAAGGCGGCTGAAAAAACGATCATCCTCGATTTCATCTGCTCCTCTAATACCATTATAGTGGAAGCCGATGAAGAAAAGGTGACCTGGGTCTTGCTCCAATTGATCGATAACGCCCTCAAATTCACTCCCGCACATGGGCGTGTTTGGTTGGAAATGGCAGTCGCTGGTGAAATGGCTCAAGTAACCGTGAATGATACTGGCATCGGTATCCCGCCTGACCGGGTTGATGAAGTATTCGAGCCCTTCCACCAGTTGGACGAATCATCTACCCGGAAGTTCGGCGGCACAGGCCTTGGCCTCAGCCTTGCCCGAAAAATTGTCGAAGCCCACGGCTCGGAAATCCGGGTTTCCTCCGAGGTTGGCAAAGGCAGCCGGTTTGAGTTTTTCCTCAAATTGGCTCAAAATTCACACGATTGATTGGGGAAGACCTTTCTCCAAAAGGAATATCACCCATGAGCGTGATTTCGACATCTTCTCATCCAATCCAGGTTGAACACCTGTATGCCATCAGCAAGAGCATCACCCAGACACTTGAATGGAAAAGAGCACTGGACGATATTTCAAACCTGGTGCGAAAGATTTTTATCTTCGACAACCTTGTCGTTTACCGGACAGATCCAAATCAGGAAGTTATGGAAGCGGTATACGCCCGGGCTACCGGTCGTGGCCGGTCGGCTGAAGCCGATTCGGCCTGGGGTGAAACTGCCGCCTATGAAGCCGTCCAATCCCAGAAGACGGTTCTAACCGATCCGGTTACGCCTGAAACCGCCAATCGTCTCGAACGTCCCTATGTATTGGGTATTCCCCTATCGGTCGGCCCGCAGGTGCTTGGAGCAATCATTTTCATCCGTTTTGGGGGTCCCGTTTTCACGCCTGAGAGCATCGAGCTGGCCGAATACATCTCCCGCCAGATCACCCTGCTGATCGAACGCCAGCGCATCCAGGAAGAATACCAGATCCTCGAAGATCAGCACAAACAATCGCGCCTTCAGCAAGATTTTGTTTCAACCATCTCGCACGAGCTTCGCAATCCATTGGGATTTATAAAAGGTTATACCACCACGCTCCTGAGGTCCGATACCCAGTGGGACCAGGTTACCCAGGTCGAATTCTTGAAAATAATCGACCAGGAAACAGACCACATGCAGGAGCTGATTGAAAACCTGCTTGATTCAGCCCGCCTGCAGGCAGGCCAGTTACGTTTTCAATTTCAGTTAGTCCGGCTCGAATCTTTGATGAACGATGTCATCACGCGAGCCAACCTGCATCACCCCGACCTGGTATTTAACCTCGAAATTCCGCAAGCCCTCAATCCGATTGTCGCCGATCCAGTTCGCCTGGCTCAGGTGATCGAAAACCTGATTAGTAATGCTATAAAATATGCACCCGGATCAGACATCTCTATTACAATTAATCAAGAGGATAAGAAATCGATTATAACTTTCAGCGATCATGGCCCGGGCATTTCCGAACATGATTTGCCATTTATTTTCGATCGGTTTTACAGGAGTTCAGGTTCCCCAACCATTCATGGTTCAGGCCTGGGCCTGTATATCTGCAAGCACATCATACAGGCGCACCATGGTGAATTGTCTGCCAGGTCGAAGGTTAATGAGGGAACATCCTTTACTATTATTTTACCGGGCCTGCCTTAATTCTATAAGCAATCATTTCTCCTTCAAGGAGGCATTTGCATGACTCGCATTTTGGCAGTTGATGACGAAAGATTGTACCAGCATTTATTGCAGGTAAACCTTGAAAAAGAAGGTTTCGAAGTCATTACAGCGGGGAACGGCCTGGATGCTTTAGACATGGTGTCCAACCGGCACCCGGACCTGGTAATTATGGACATCATGATGCCGAAAATGGATGGCATCGATACCTGCGAGCGCATTCGCCAGTTCTCTAACGTTCCGATTATTATTCTCACGGCGCGCGGCGAGGAGCAAGACCGGGTGCGTGGCTTGAATGTAGGCGCGGATGATTACGTGGTTAAGCCTTTTTCAGCCACCGAGCTGGTGGCGCGCGTCCGCGCCGTCCTGCGAAGAACCAGCAGTTCCGAACAAATTACACAGAATCGCTATTTTACCCATGCAAATCTCAAAATCGACTTTGCGCGGGCCGAGGTGTGGAAAGATAACAAGCCCGTGTACCTTTCCGCTACCGAATACCGCCTCCTGATCCAGTTTGCTCACCACATTGGGCAAGTCATGACGGCCGAGGAGCTTCTGATGGCAATCTGGGGACCGCAGTATCGCGACGACAAAGAGATCTTGTGGGTCAGCATTGCCCGCCTCCGCCAGAAGTTGGAGGACAATCCCCATTCTCCGCAGCACATCGTTACCAGGGCAGGCCTGGGATATTTAATGCCTCCTATTGAAAAGGAACATTAAAGAAATGATTTTTGAAAGCGATGAAAGCGGAAAGATCTTCACCGAGGTCATCAGCAAGAAACCGGTTGAAGTTTTGATCCAGACAACCAGCCATTTGATCCACGGCTTCGTGCATATCCGTCCGCAGGCGCGTTTGAAAGACGAAATGGACCAGGACGAACTGTCGCTTGCCGTGACGGATGCGATTGTTTACGAAAAAAAAGACGAGATTTTATTCCAGAGTAGATTCTTGGCGCTCAACCGCAGGCAGATTGTGTGGATAATTCCTTACGACGAATTAGTCGAGCTGAGGCAAGATTAACATTGTTGGAACAGAACCAATTTAATGCTGTCGATTTGAATTAAATTTAAAATATTAGCATTTGGCGCAAAACTTTTGACCATTTTGACCCAGAATCGATGTTAAAAATTCGCCAGGGATAGGTCCGCAATGGATAAACAACAGCAGATGATTCAATTGAGATTGAGGAAGTTGGGCCTGTTGATTTTCGACGCCCGCACCTCTGCCCGCCGCAGCATCCAGGAGTGCGCCGATGCGATCGCTGTCTCAACAGTAAAGTTCCAGGCCTTCGAGAAAGGCGAAATTGCCCCGTCTCTGCCGGAGCTCGAAAACCTGGCATTTTACCTGGATATCCCAATCGAGCACTTTTGGGGCGGGGAAAGCCTCAGCGCCCGCATCAAACCCGAAAATGTTCAGCAAAAAGAACAGCTTATGAAAATTCGCGACCGCTTGATTGGCGCCTCCTTGCGGGCAGCTCGGACAAAATTGAATTTTTCGGCCAAAGAGCTCTCCCTGGCAACTCTGGTGCCTGAAGAAAAAATTAATGAGTATGAGCTGGGTTCTTGCTCCGTCCCTTTGCCTGATCTGGAAATCCTCTCAAAGGCGCTTGACCTCAGGATCGAGGATCTGGTCGACCAGCGCGGCCCGATCGGCAAATGGCGGACAGAACGAATAGAGACCAATCGTTTCTTTGAGCTCGATCCCACCTTGCGGCAGTTCATATGCACCCCGGTCAACCTGCCGTACATCAATCTTGCGGTCAGGCTCAGCCAGTTTTCGGCTGAGAAGCTGCGCAAGATAGCCGAATCAATTCTCGAAATAACCTATTAAACCTTATGACCGAAAAACTTGATCAATTAATCGAACAGGCCAGATCCGCTTATAACGACGAAGATTACACTCAAGCCGCTGAATTATTTATGTCAATTGAAACTCGCTACAGCGCCGCCGGAGATGCCCTGGCTGCGGCCGAGATGGCGAACAACCGCAGCGTCGCCCTGCTGAAGGCCAATGATCCGGCTGCCGCTCTGAATGCCGTTGAAGGCACCGATAAAGTTTTTGAAGCTGCCGGGGATGTTCGCCGGCAGGCGATGGCGATTGCTAACAAGGCCGCCGCCCTTGAATCGCTTAAAAAATATCCGGACGCCCTTCAATTCTACGAACAATCATCCGAACTACTCAAGCAAATCGGCGACGGCGAATTGCGCGCCTACGTTCTAAAATGCATCTCAGCCATCCAGCTTCGCCAGGGAAAGCAGTTTGAAGCCATCGCAACCATGCAAGCGTCCCTGGATAATAAGCCCAGCCCTGGTTTGAAAGATCGATTTATGAAACGTCTGATCGAGCAAGTATTTAATCTGATGAGACGGTGAAATGCCGTTCGATCCGGTTGTTCGCCCGGCCAGGCTTACCGATTACGCCGCATTGGCAAATCTCCTGGAAACTGGGTCCAACGTGCACCGCCATCTCGATTGGCGTCCCGCCCTGGAATGGCTTGGGCACGATCCCTTTTGGGTGATTGAGGAAAACACAAAAATCCTGGCTGCCCTGGCCTGCCCGCCGGACCCGCCAGGGGTCGCCTGGATCCGCCTGTTTGCGGTGCTGCCCGGTGTAGAACTAAGGCAGGCCTGGCAGTCGCTTTTTGAACATATCCTGGAATACTTTCGTGGCTGGCTCGAAATCAAGATTGCTGTAATCGCTATCTATCCATGGTTCGCCAATTTAATCAAGCAAATGGATTTTCACCTGCATCAGGAAATTGTCATCCTGGAATGGGAAAATGTGCTTCCGCCCTATATTGCGTGCCCCCCATCGGTGAAAATTCGCAGGTTTGACATGGCAGACCTCCCGGAAGTGACGGCGGTCGACAATCGTGCTTTCGACCCACTCTGGCAGAATTCTTTCAAGAGCCTCGGTATGGCTTTAAAGCAGTCCGCTTACGCCACCCTGGCGGAGGTAAACGGAGAGATTGTCGGTTACCAGATCTGCACAGCCGGTGGGTACAGCGCCCACCTGGCGCGTCTCGCCGTCCTGCCGAAAATTCAAAAACACTCAATCGGATACCTGCTTGTGCAGGATTTATTGAAATATTTTTCCAGCCAAAATGTATTCCGGGTGACAGTTAATACCCAGGAAAATAACTATGCCTCCCTCGGCCTCTACCGCAAAATGGGTTTCTGGCTGACCGGTGATCAGTTCGATGTCTATTTATACAACATTTGAATAGGAATGGAATTGATTTGCCTACCATTCTCAGGCATTTTACGTTAAAATAGACCCGCTTGAGATATTTTCAATCGTTTTCAGAAACATGTGGCCAGATTAAAGATTGTTAGCTGCAAATACCACGCATTCTTTTATTTGCAGCCCGATACCATTAATGATATATCCGGGAGGATTTGATGAGTAGGACCAGTTCAAGAAGAGAAGATTATAAGTCACGCCGGCGCCGTCAGGATAAAACTCAACGCTTGCTTCCTTTTATAATCGTCGCTGTCGTAGCAGTCATTGCCCTGGCAATCTTGATCATCCCATCCCTTGCCAAGCCAACCACCGACGTCTCGCAGGCCCGGGGCAGTTCGCTCGGCAACCCGAATGCGCCTGTAAAAGTAGAAGAATTTGGCGATTACCAATGCCCTGCCTGTGCTTCCTTTTTTGTCAATCTCGAGCCTCAGATTGTCAAAGATTACATCGATACTGGCAAAATATATTTCAGTTTTACCCCCTTCAGCTTTGTCGGCCAGGAATCGATCGACGCCGCCCAGGCGGCTTATTGCGCTCGAGATCAGAATAAATTTTGGGAATACCACGATACTCTTTACAACAATCAAAGGGGCGAAAACCAGGGCAATTTTAGCATCCCCAATCTTGAACAATTCGCCCAAAACCTCAATTTGAATATGAATCAATTTAAAACGTGCCTGGAAGGAAAAAAATATTACGATCAGGTCCAAAGCGATTACAATTACGGCGTCGGGAAGAATGTAAACAGCACCCCCTCCTTCATCGTAGATGGTAAGCTCGTATCCCAGGATGCGCTCGTCCAAACCATCGATGCAGCCTTAAAAGCCAAAGGAAAGTAATTAAATCAAAGAAACTGCAGCGGTTGCTTGTCGTTGAGCGGCGAACAACCGCTGCTGTTTCTTTAATTTGATTATTCGTCACATTGCGCCAATTCTCGCAAGAATCCACACAACCAGTGGGGCAATGATCAGGGCTGGCAAGAAATTGCCGGCCCGGATCGGCTTGATTTCCAGCAGGCTGCTGATGGCAAGACCCACCAGGATCAATCCTCCGGTGGCAGTCATTTCGTTCATCATCTCCGGCGTTACGACCGATTGAACCTGCGCCGCCAGCAGGGTAATTCCGCCCTGGTAAATCAGCAACGGCAATACCGAAAAAACAACTCCGATCCCCAGGCTGGATCCAAACGCCAGCGATGCAAACGTATCCAGGATCGCCTTGATCGCCAGGACCTGGTAATCTCCTTTTAAACCATCCTGGATAGATCCAAGGATCGCCATTGGGCCAATGCAAAAGACCAGCGAAGACGTCAGAAAGCCACGCACGAATCCGGTTTTTGCCATTGACCTGTCCCCCACGATCACTTTTTCCAGCCAGGCGCCAAGGTCCCGCAATCGTTTTTCAATTTGCCACCACTCCCCCAGCATTGCGCCTACCAGCAGGCTGCCCGCCACCACGAGCGAATTTTGAGTTTTCAGGAACATTTGCAGCCCAAGTCCCACCACAAACAAACCCAATCCGACCACTACCGTCTGGCTGAGACGTTCGGGCATTTTTGAGCCCAACCTTGTACCGAGCAGACCGCCAATCGCTACCCCTGCGATGTTAATCAAAGTCCCGATCATCGCGCTCCGTTTTCGCCCTGGTCAGCCCGGCATTTCCGGCTTGTTGGGATTCTTTTAATTCCAGGATAAATAATAATGAAGAAAGCCTGTTCAGATATTTTAATATAAATTTATTTGTAATTTCGCCGCGCTGCAAGAGTTCTACGGCCCTGCGCTCGGCCCGTCTCACTATCGTCCGCGCCAGGTCCAACACTGCCCCTGCCAGCACGTCTCCCGGCACGATGAATTCTTCCGGCAGGCTTAAGTCCTTCCCTATTTTTTCTGTCCGCTGTTCCAGCCAGTGGACGTGCATCTCGTCAATTAAATGAAACCGTTCAACATTTTCGGGCGTGGCAGCGACCTCGCCCATCATCTTATACAGGTCGCGCTGAACTTGCAAGATCAATTCAGGCGTTCCGGGAGATTTGCAGAGCGCCCGCGCCATTCCCAGCGCCGAATTTGCTTCATCGAATGTCCCCAATGTCTCCAGCCGAAGATCGTATTTGGGAAACCTGCCCTCCCCCAGGAGACCGGTATACCCCTCATCACCGGATCGAGTGAAGAATGCTGGCATTTTGTTTACGGTTGGGTGGCAGCCGGGGTTTCGGTCGCTGTCTGGCGAACCTTTTTTGAGACCAGGAACCAGTCTACGATATTAGTGAAACGGTCGCTCGTATCGTACAGAGGACCAATCCGGGCACCCTGGATCTGGTGATCTATTGCGTAGCTGTAAATCGGGTAATACAAAGGAATAGCCGGCATATCCTGGGTAAACAAAAGCTGGAAATTCCGGTAAAGCTTGATCCGTTCGGCGATGTCCGTGGTGGTGCGGGCCTGTTCTAGAAACTCGCTCGCCATGCGGTTATCCCACTGGGTATAGTTTTGTCCTCCCGTGGCCTGCGCCTGGTCCCAGAATGGATACGGATCGGGATCCGGCGAGCTTGAGAAATTCATGTTCACCAACGCGGCCTGGTAAGACCGCTTGTCGAGACGATCAGCCACCAGCTTCTGATACGAAAGGGCAGTTAATTGCACTTTCACCCCGATGGCTGCCCAATCTTTCTGGATAGATTTCGCAATGGCCTGGCTGGTAGCATCATCGGGGTGAATCAGCTCAAAGGTCAAAGCCTGGTCGCCCTTTTTTAAGGGAGATCCTTTATCCGTACTCGCCGTGTAACCGGCATTTTTTAGATTGGATAATGCCTGGTCGGGCGCATAATCCAGCGTTTCATTTCCTTCATAAAATGCCCATGTTCCCGGAAAAATTGGGCCGTCGGCAATGATCGCCTGGCCGTTCAAATTCTTATTGATGAGCGCCTGGCGATTGATCGCCTCCATAAGCGCCCTTCGGACGATCGGGTCCTTCAAGAAGGTCGCCTGCGGATCCTTTTCGTTGAGCAGGACGATCGCCATTTCAGGCCGGCGGGCGGAATAAACCGAGAGGGCCGGGTCAGCCAACACCGCCGGCAAAATATCATCCGTTACCTGCCCGATCCCCTGGACGATCCCATCCTGGTAAGATTTATAGGCCGATGGGCCATCAGGGTAGTAGCGGAAAATGACCTGCTCGATAAATGGCTTTTTTCCATAATAATCGCCGAACACCGACAGCGCCACACCGGTAATTTTGTCGTTCTCAACGACGAGCCGGTCGAACTGGTAGGGGCCGCTCCCTACCGGGTGAAGGTTATCCGGCATGTTGGCAATTTCATCCAATTTCTTATCGCCGTAAATGTGCTTGGGCAGGACTCCGAAATTGAGATAATCGAGGAAGGGGGAAAAGGCTTCGGGCAGCTTAAATTGTAAATTTGTATCGTTAAATGCCTGGACGTCCACTTCCTTCCAAAATGCCTGGACATCAGCCGGAATGAAGGTCCCTCCGGCACGTAACAAATCGATCGTAAATATGATGTCGTCCGCCGTCAAGGGCCGCCCGTCGTGCCATTTTACGCCGGATTTTATTGCAACGTTATAGACGGTCATATCCTTGGAAACGTTCCACGTTTCAGCGAGTTCCGGCTGCGGAATCCCGCGGCTGTCGAAGGTGATCAAACGGCTGAAAAGTAGCCTGTCCACGTCGCGGTCAACCGGGTTAGCAAAATCAAGCATGGGATTCAGGCGCTGCATTGAACCGATCAATGCTTCGGTATACACACCTCCTTGCTCGGGTGCCGGTGTACTGATCACCTGCGTTGTCGGTTGTTGCTCAGCCAGCAGTAATACGCCTACGACCAATCCGGTCAGGAAGATGATAATCAATTGCCAGCGTAATTTTTTCATAGGTTGTTGATATTAAAATGGCGACCTCCCCGCAGGTTAGTCGCCGGTGAAAAGCGGGATAGGTTCAATCGCGCCCGCGCTTATCCCCTACTTACTCAGAAGCACTGTGACGAACACAAGAATAAAGAACAACACTGCCAGGCCAATGGTGACATAGAATAAAGTTTTCTCGATTCCGCGGCGTTGCGTAAAAACTCCGCCCGAATCATTCCCCGTCAGGCCACCCAGGCCGACACCCTTGTTTTGCAGAATAACGCTTATAATCAATGCGATCGCAGTTACAATTAGCGCAATATCGAAATAGTCTTTAAGAGCCACTGAGTTCCTCCTGAAGTAAAACGCAACCACGATTATACCTTTTATTGCCCGAAAACGTCAATCAAAATGCCAGAACTCGTCCTAAACGTCCACATGCATACCACTTATTCCGATGGAAACGCCACGCACGCTCAAATTGCCGAAGCGGCTCTCCGGGCCAACCTGGACGCAGTGATTGTTACCGACCACAACGTTTTTGTTGGTGGTCTGGATGGATATCATCAAAAAGACGGCAAAAAGGTGCTGCTCCTGATTGGTGAGGAAGTCCATGATCGATTGCGCCTGCCGCAGAAAAATCACCTGTTGGTTTTCGGCGCCGGGCGAGAAATGTGCACTTACGCAGATGACCCGCAGCGCCTGATCGACCAGGTCCAGAAATCCGAAGGATTGGCCTTTATCGCCCATCCTTTTGAAGTAGCGTTACCAATGTTAAACGAGACCGATATCACCTGGGTGAATTGGGAAGTGCGTGGCTTCACCGGCCTCGAATTATGGAACGGGCTCAGCGAATTTAAAGAAGTCATCCATTCGAGATTCGACGCTATTTTCTATGCCTTTTTCCCTCAATATATTGCCCGGGGTCCGCGACTCGCCGCCATCCAGAAATGGGACGAGCTGTCTGCCCAGGGCAAAAAGGTCTTTGCGCTGGGCGGCTCAGATGCCCACAACCTCGTGGGTCACCTGGGTCCTTTGCACCGCAGGATCTTCCCGTACGAATTTCATTTTCGCGGCATCAATAATCACCTGTTGGTGCCCGAGCCTTTCAGCGGCGAATTGCTATCCGACCGCAAAATGGTCATCAATGCCTTGCGCCAGGGTCATTTTTTCATTGGCTACGACCTGCCTGCACCCACCCGCGGCTTCTCTTTCACTGCCCGCAATCGCGAAGGCACAGCCTTGATGGGGGACGAAATCGAGCTGTTCGACGGCGTCACCATCCAGATTCGCCTCCCCGGGCCGACCGAATGCCGCTTGATTAAAGACGGCAAGGTGTTCAAGGCCTGGAACGACCGCGAGATCTTGACCCAGACCGTCAACCAGCGCGGTATATACCGGGTCGAATGTTACATCGATTACCTGGGTCGCCGCCGTTCCTGGATTTTCAGCAATCCAATCTACATACGTTAATTGTCCGATGATCACCAACAACGTCACCCGGCTTTTGCAAAGCCGTAAAATAGAATTCACGGCTTTCGAGCTGCCGGCTGAAAAGCTGGGGGCGCTCGAATCAGCGCGCCTGCTGGGCGTTGCGCCTGAGCTGGTTTATAAAACCATCGTTGTTATGCGCGAAAGGCCCGGCAAACCCGTCCTGGCAGTCATTCCGGGACCGAATGAAGTCGACCTGAAAGCTTTGGCGGCCTTACTCGGCGAGAAAAAAATGCGCCTACCCACCGAACGGGAAGCAGAGCAGGTGACAGGCTTGCAGGCTGGGGGAATTTCCCCCCTGGCACTGATCAACAAAGGTTTTCAGGTGATCCTGGATGAGGCGGCCCGCCAGCACGATCAGATTCACATTTCAGGCGGCCAGCGCGGATTGAACATTTGCCTACCGGTTACAGCCCTAATCCAGCTCACAAATGCCCGCGTGGGTCGGGTCAGCGACCAAACGCCAGTCTGATTGCGCCTTCACCCTTTAACGACTGCAACCGGCCTCAGTTGCGCCACCTTGCGCCCGATTCCGGCCCCGCATACGGTTTGCACCACCTCGTCTACATCCTTATACGCTTTCGGAGCTTCTTCCGCCAGGCCGGGCAGGCTGCCGGCTCGCACGTGGATTCCCTGCGATTCTAATTCAGACCTCAATTTTTCAGCGCGCACTTGCCTTTTAGCCTGGCTGCGGCTCATCACCCGCCCCGCCCCATGGCAGCAGGAGCCGTACGAACGCTCCATGCTTGTAGCTGTGCCGACCAGAACCCAGGAGGTTGTGCCCATGCTCCCAGGCACCAGCACCGGCTGCCCAATCTGAAGATATTCTGCCGGCAGCCCAGGTGTTCCGGGACCAAAGGCGCGTGTGGCGCCTTTGCGGTGAACGCAGACCTTGATTCGTTCGCCATCGATAGTGTGCGTCTCGATTTTGGCCATGTTATGGGCTATGTCATAAACCTGGTAGAGGTGCGGATTGCGTCGGTTTCCGGCCAGCACGTTCTCGAAAGCTAACCTGGCCTGGTACGCCAGCATCTGGCGGTTTGCAAACGCATAGTTCGCCGCTGACCTCATCGCGCCGAGGTAAGCCTCACCTTCGGGGGAATTGAGCGGTGCGCACACCAGCTCACGATCCGCCAGGCGGATCCCCAGTCGACTGACGACGGGTTGAAAATCATGCACGTAATCTGTGCAAATCTGGTGGCCGAAGCCGCGTGAGCCGCAGTGGATCTGGAGAGCCAGGGCGCCTTCCTGTAGTCCCATAACCTGCGCCGCTTCCGCATCGAAAACCTGCGCCACCACATCCACTTCCAGGAAGTGGTTACCTGAGCCCAGCGTGCCCAATTGGTCCCGCCCGCGGTCCTTGGCGCGCTTGCTCACCCTGCCAGGGTCGGCGCCTTCCAGGCAGCCCCTTTCTTCCGTCCGGCGTACATCCTGCTCGCTGGCGTATCCTTTTTTCTGGACCCAGGCAGACCCCTGCCGGCAGACCTGGTCGAGCTCCGCTTCGGACAGGCCGCCTTTGTGCGCGCCCACCCCACTCGGGCAGTTCTCGTCCAGGGCGGTCACCAGGTCATCCATCAGGTGTTCGACCTCCTCGAGCTGGATACTCGAAGCCATCAGCCTGACCCCGCAGTTGATGTCGTACCCAATCGCTCCAGGCGAAATGACACCCTCTGGGTAGCGCGTCGCTGCCACGCCCCCGATTGGAAATCCATATCCCTGGTGCATGTCCGGCATAACCACCACCGGTCCTGCCAGGCCGGGCAGGCTGGCTGCATGGATCGCCTGCTCAAGCGATAGGTCATCCAGCGAGGATTCGAGCAGCTTGCGGGTAGCAAAGATGCGCACTGGCACGCTCATTTCTTTTCGAAATGATGCCGGAATCTCCCATTCAAAATCGCTGATCTTTTTGAAATTCTGGAGGGAAATCATATCTCACCCTGTCTACACGTCAAACACAATTGTCGTTTCGAACCTGTCGCCATTTTGCTCGATTTTCAGATTGTGAAAGGTGACGGCCTTGATCTCTTTACTCTGCGCGATCACCCTGCCGCCGCTCAGCTTCGCCTCGAGATGGCCATTTTCGATTTGCACCTGGATTTGATCGAAGGCCGCCCGATCGTGTTCCAGGTAATACAGAAGCTCGGACAAAAAAGCAACCAGCATCGTTTCCGGATCTGTCTCCACCAGGCTGATCTTCGTTATAATTGGAGAGTCCTTTTGTAAACGGATATCCAGTAAATAATACATCCCCGCTGCCGCCTGGACAAACAGCCCATCCAGCCGTCCCGCCCACAAGTTCAATGCCCGATCGGCCGTGTGTGCCACTTCCTGAAAACCGCAAGATTCGCCCGACCCGTTCATCATCTATTATAATTATACGGTATGAAATCCCGTCTTGATCAGATCGAACACCGCTTGCAGTCTTTCATCGAAAATTCCTTCTTTATTTTTCCCTGGAACAATCGCCAGACTTTATTTTCGCACCTGCTGGTGGAGGCAGTCCAGCGCACCTTGATTCAGGATGCATCCGGCCAATTTACACCGGGCAACCAATACTCAATAACTGCCAATCCGGAAATGCTGCAAACCTGGCAAGCCGATGTAAATTTTCTACCGGCCCTATCGAAAGTACTTTTCGAAGCTTCGCAAGACGCAGGGTTATTCTTTACGGCGCCGCCCGCCTTCAAGCTCATCCCTGATCCTTCGATACCTACCGGCAAGTTGAAGATCGAGCCGTTTGAACCTCGCCCGGCAGTAGAACAGACCGGGGTCATGACCATTTCATCAAATGAGGAGACGAAGGTATCGAGCGAAAAGCAAACAGTAAACGCTTTCCTGATTTTGAATGGCAATCAGGTCTATCCGTTGCAGATGCCGGTCATCAACCTGGGCCGCCGGCCCGAAAACCAGGTGATCCTTGACGATCCCAGAGTCTCCCGAAGCCACGCCCAACTGCGCCTGACGCGCGGCCAGTACATCCTGTGTGACCTCAACTCAACCGGTGGAACGTTTGTCAACGGGGTACAGATCACCCAGTGCTATTTGCGGCCTGGTGATGTAATTTCATTAGCCGGCGTCTCGATTATTTACGGAGAGGAATCTACCTCAGATCATAAATCTACCGGCGGCAACACCTCCGAGTTACATCTCGGCCCCGGAAACCACAGCGGATCATGAGCGCAATCATCGTCCTCATTTTACGGGTTATTCTGGCGCTGGCTTTATATTCGTTCCTGGCCTGGGCGCTTTACACCATCTGGCGCGAGCTGCGTGCTCAAAGTTTGCTGGTGAGTACCCAGCGCATTGCTCCCATAACGGTCAATTGGAACAGCAATGAACAGGTGTTGACCCACCAGTTTACCAATCCCGAAATTATTATCGGGCGCGATTCCTCCTGCGAGCTGGCTGTGACGGATGAAATGGTGTCAGCTCGCCATGCGCGCCTGAGCTACCACCACAATCAATGGTGGGTAGAAGATTTGCAGTCCACCAACGGCACCTATTTAAACGACGAGCGCGTTTTTACAGCCACCGTCCTCATTGAAGGGGATGAGTTGCGCTGTGGCAAGTTATATTTTCAAATTAATTTTAGTGGTAAACCTTCTGATAAAAATTCCTGATCCAATTCTTGGAGGGCCTCATGCCTGAAAATCCCGTAATTGCAGTCATTGGTGGGTCCGGCCTGTATAATTTTCCGGCCTTGCGCAATGTAAAAATGCTCGACCTGGATACGCCTTTCGGCAAGCCAAGCGCCCCCATCGCTTTGGGCGAGCTGTCCGGCCGTCCGGTGGCGTTTCTGGCTCGCCACGGCATCGGGCATCATATTTCGCCTACCGAGGTGAACTACAGGGCGAATATTTACGCGCTCAAATCAATTGGCGCTCACCGGATCGTTTCTGTCAGCGCCTGTGGATCCCTGCGAGAGGATTATGCGCCCGGCCACATCGTAATTCCTGACCAGATTTTCGATTTCACGCGCAGCCGCCAGCGCAGCTTTTTCGGCGAGGGCATCGTTTCTCACATCGGGGTTGCCGATCCGTTTTGCCCAAATCTGAGCATGCAAGTTCTGAACGCAGTCATTGCGGCCAATGGAACGGTCCATAAGGGCGGCACGTTCATCACCATTGAAGGGCCACGATTCTCGACGCGCGCCGAATCCAACATCTTCCGGCAATGGGACATTTCAATCATCGGAATGACGGCATGTCCAGAAGCATTTCTGGCGCGAGAAGCAGAAATGTGCTACGCGGCCATGGCTCACGTCACCGATTACGACGTCTGGCACATCAACGAGCAGCCTGTCAGCGTTGAGATGGTCGTGCGAACCTTAATGCGCAATACCGAGCTGGCGCAAAACGCCATCCAGATTCTGGTCGAGACTCTCGATGATACAATCCAATGCGATTGCGAGCACGCGCTTGAAAATGCCATTATCACCCAACGTGACCGCATCCCTCCCGAAACCATCCAGAAGCTGGATCTCCTGGTAAACAAATATCTGAAGTGAGGCCAGAAGTGGGATTTCCACTGCGGTTCCAAAAACAATCCGTTTCCCACCAGGAATTGTTTTCCCGTTGATTCAGTCATTGCGCCCTTCAGCAGTTGAGAAAAAAACGATCCAAATCCGCCTGATGGTTGTGGCGGCCATTTTTGTTTTGGTTTACGCCGCCTGCCTGACTCTTTCAACCTCAGTACGCCTGCACACCTGGGACGTTTCCTACCGCTGGATGCATTGGATCGGGGTGGCCGTGTGGGCACTTGGTTTTTTATTCGTACAGCGTCAGCTTGCGCGCTACCTGCCCGAGCACGATCCGTACCTGCTTCCCGTTTGCGCCCTGCTGACTGGCTGGGGTCTGCTGACCATCTGGCGCCTGGATGAGATGTTCGGCATACGGCAGACCATCTGGCTTGGATTGGGCCTGGGATTGGCAGGATATCTTCTGCGCTTTTCGTCCTTGATCGTTTTCCTCAGGCGCTATAAATACCTCTGGCTGGTCTCCGGTTTAACCCTGACTGTCCTCACGTTTTTCTTCGGCACGTATCCCGGCGGCGTCGGCCCTAAGGAATGGTTGGGTTGCTGCGGGGTTTACATTCAACCTTCTGAGCCGCTCAAGCTGCTCCTGATCGTTTACCTGGCTGCTTACCTGGCCGACCGGCTGCCTTTGAATTTTAGCCTCATCGGGCTCCTTGCCCCGACCCTGGTCCTAACCGGGGCCGCCCTGGCGATTCTGGTTGCCCAGCACGACCTCGGAACCGCCATACTTTTCATCGGGCTTTACGCGATTATCATTTACATCGCTTCCGGCAAGCTGCGCCTGCTTTACATTAGTTTTGGCATCATCCTGGCGGCCGTATTTGTTGGCTACCGCCTGTTTGATGTCATCAAGCTGAGGGTGGATGCATGGATCAACCCCTGGATTGATGCTACGGGGCGTGCTTACCAAATCGTCCAATCCTTGATTTCCGTGGCTACTGGAAGCTTGTTTGGCAGCGGAATCGGGCTTGGCAGCCCGGGCATCGTCCCAGTGGCACACTCCGACTTTATTTTTTCGGCCATTACGGAGGAGACAGGGTTGATCGGGGCCTTCGGAATTATCCTCCTGATGGCCTTTATCACCTGCCGCGGCCTGATCATTGCGATCCGGGCTCGCAACCATTACCAGCGCTACCTGGCTTCAGGCCTCACTGTCTATCTGGTCTCTCAAAGCATTTTGATCATCGCCGGCAACTTGCGCCTGCTGCCGTTGACAGGCGTTACCCTCCCGTTTGTTTCGTACGGCGGATCTTCGCTCATGACCTCACTAATGGCCTGGCTGCTTCTGTTGATCATCAGCAATCGCAGCGAAGAAGAGATTATGTTCTATAAAATAGCCCGGCCGGTCATTGTAGTCGGTGGGTTATTATTGGCTGGATTGGCCGCTATTGCCGCTGCAGCCGGATTTTGGGGCTTCATTGAGAGTGGAAATTTGACGTCCCGCAACGATAATCCCCGCTGGGCGATCGAGCAACGTTACGTTACGCGCGGGCGCATCCTGGATCAAAACAACCAGCCCATCGCCGTCACCACCGGCCAACCGGGCGCCTACACGCGGACTGTTCTGGATCCATCTCTCAGTCCCGTTATTGGCTATACGCATCCCCTCTACGGTCAGGCTGGCCTTGAAGCCGCTTTTGATCCCTATTTGCGCGGCGAGCAGGGCTATCCGGCTTCTACCATTTTTCTCGCCAACCTCCTGTACGCTCAAAATCCGCCTGGTCTCGATCTGCGCCTTTCGCTCGATCTCGCCCTCCAGCAAAAAATCGACCGTCTGTTCGAAGGCCATACTGGCGCAGCCGTGCTGCTTAATGCTCAGTCCGGTGAAATCCTGGCTATGGCCTCTTACCCCAACTTTGATCCCAATCAACTCGATGCCAATTGGAACCAATGGGTGAAGGACAGCCGGGCTTTATTTCTTAACCGTGCTACCCAGGGCCAATACCCGGTGGGGTCAGCCCTGGCACCCTTCCTGCTGGCATTGAATCTGAATCAGGGCCCGCTTACGCCTCAGCCGATTAATTCCGCGGTCACATATGAATCGAAATCCTGGGGATGCTCGCTGTTGACCCCCTCCCAACCTGACTGGGCCATTGCAATCCAGAACGGATGCCCCGGCGCTGCTTTTGAAATGGGGCAACGCTTGAATCCCGATAAAGTGTTCCAGCTTTACGGTACGCTCGGCTTTACGTCTGAGCCGCAAATTCCCCTGCCCGTCGCTCCCGTCGTCAATCAGAAGCTAACCGATTCTATCCAGGCCGCTCTGGGCCAGACCGGGATTACCGTCAGCCCGCTCCAGATGGCGCTTGCGGCTGCCATGTTAAGTACTGGCGGAAACAGGCCGTCTCCCAGGATCGCCACGGCGGTGCTCAGCCCCCAACAGGGATGGATCATCCTGCCCTACTCCTCTCCATCCACGAGCATTCTCAGCCAGGGTGAGATGGCTGCCGCGTTCCTTCAAAGCACCCAGATTCCTGCCTGGTTTACCACCGCTTCCGCCCTGACGGCCAAAAGCCGCATTACCTGGTATCTATCCGGGACAATCCCAAGTTGGAAAGGGGCTCCTTTAGCCCTGGCGCTCGTTTTAGAAGAGGATGATCCCGTCCTGGCCCAGAATATGGGAAATACCATCATGAGAGATGTTCTGGAACACTGAATTTATTTTTCAAAAAAGGCCGGGGGTTCCCAGCCTTTTTTGAAAAATAAATTCATCTACATCAATTCAGGATCGCAGGATTTGTTCCAGGGCATCATGCAGCTTCGGGTACTTGAATTGGAAACCTGCTTCCTGGAGCCTTCTCGGAAGCACCCGCTGTCCTTCCAGCACTAACATGCTCATTTTTCCGAGCGCCAGGCGTAGCGCAAACGCCGGCGCCGGAATCAGGTAAGGCCGGCGCAGGACCCACGCCAGCGTCCGCCCGAATTCGGCATTCGTGACCGGTTCGGGGGCGGTCAGGTTGTAGATTCCCTGGGCTGCCTCGGAGCGGATCAAAAACCGGACGGCTTCGATCCAATCCCGTTCGTGGATCCAGGAATACCACTGCCGCCCGCTGCCTAGCGGACCGCCTGCAAATAGCCGGAAAGGCAGCGCGATGGTCTCAAGCACGCCACCGCGCCGGGTCAAGTACAACCCGGTCCTCAGGACGACCCTGCGAACGCCCATTTCTTCAACCGGTCGGGTGGATGCTTCCCAATCGACGCAAATCTGAGCCAGCACGTCTGAGCCGAATGGGAACGATTCATCGAAAGTCTTGTCCGGGCTGACACCGTAGCAGCCGATCGCAGATTGTTGCAGCAGGACCTTCGGCCCGTTCCGGGCCTGCCTCATCCCCTCAACGATTGCCTGCCCGGCATTCGTGCGACTTTGACGGATTTGCTTCAACCTGTCCTCCGTCCACGGGGCCGCCCCAATGTTTTCTCCCGTAAGGTTGATAAGCGCGCCCGCTCCGTCCAGCAGGTGGCTCCATCCTTGTGACGTTTTGCCATCCCACAAGCATGCTTTTGCCCCTGCCGGAATGTACACGGAATCCGGATTTCGGCTTAAAAGCCAGGTCTCGTGCCCATCCGCAGTTAAAGCCGGGATCAACGCCTGTCCGATTAAACCGCTTCCACCTGGAATGATGATTCTCATAGACTTACTCCTGAGGGAACAGTCGTGCTATAATCAACACTCATTGGAGCATTTATGGCAGAAACGGTTCTGGTGCTCAACGCCAATTTTGAGCCTATCAATGTCTGCGATATGCGGCGAGCGCTTGGATTGATCCTGGCGGATAAGGCCATGTTGATCTTGAATGGTCGGGGGGAAATCCATTCGGTTAACCAATCCTTTCCGCGCCCTTCCGTAATTCGCCTGAACCTGATGGTCAACCGTCCGCGTCCCAGTGTTAAGCTGACCCGGCGCGAGGTTTTTCGCCGGGATGGATACACCTGCCAGTATTGCGGAAAGCACACCATGGATTTGACCATCGATCACGTCCTGCCGCGCCATCTAGGGGGACCACACGCCTGGACCAACGTGGTCGCAGCCTGTTCTCATTGTAACCATCGCAAAGGGGGCCGAACATTAGAAGAATCGGGAATGCACCTGTACAAAATACCGAAAGAACCGCCGGCCTCGCCGATCTATATCTTCGGGCGCCATTTGCCTGAGAATTCCGAATGGGAACAATTTCTGAGTGGTTGGTAAGATATACCGGCTTGACTGTTAAAATTCCAGCCTCATAAAATCCTTGGCAAGCCTGATCGAGCCGTCAAATACTTCTTTGGCCGGATCGAGCAACTCCGGCCCTTTTGCCTGTGCGTAGTGGATCAAGATCAGCTCCCTGACTCCGGCCTGGCGCGCAATCTGGGCTGCCTGAGCCGGCGAAGAATGCCCCACGCTGGCCCCGGTGGCTTCGTGGATCAGGATGTCCGCCCTGGCTGCCAGCTCGACGACCTGGGGACAGGGCTCCGTATCGCAAGAATAAGCGACCACCTTTTCCTCAGGCAGGAATTCGATCCGCAAGCCGATGGTTGGGATGAGGTGTTTGACGGGCGATGTGAAGATTTTTAACACCGGGCTGAACAGGGCCAGGATCATTTCATGCTCCGGCAAGCGATGGAACATGACCGGAAAAAAATTGGGCCATTTCTTCCAGTCGTACAATTTCATCATCGCTTCGGCGCGATCGATCGCATGCAGCGGTCCGTAAATATTTAAGGGTTGCTTCCGGCCCAACAGCCATAGATCCATCAGCAACAATGGCATTCCCGAAACATGGTCAGGATGAAAATGGGTCAGGATCAGGTCGGTGATCTGGTTGAAGGCAATCCCGGCCTGTTTCAAATGAACCGTCGGATTGCTTGCACAATCGACCAGCACCCCGTGATTCCCTTGCTGAATGAATAAATGAGTGTTATCGTGACCTTCCTCAGGCACAGCATATCCAGACCCCAGAATGATCAACTGTCCCATACAACCCTCCAACGGTCGATTGTCTCAATTATTACCTGTGAAAAGCGCTGGCACTCCTTTATTTTACAGGTAATAAAGAAACAATTCAAAGACCTACTTGAACATCCAGAATGCTATCCGTGGTGTGAGCCAGGCTTCAATTGCCGCTGCCACAAACAGAAGCGGAATCACAATTCCCACCATTATTTTAGCCCATTCACCCAAAGATGCTATCCAGACTTCGCCGACAGTTTTATGATTGTTGGGGCTTGCCAGCAGCGCGCCAGCCTGGAGCACGGCCGCGCTGGCGAGAATCGCCGCTGGCACCTCCAGCAAGCCGTGTGGCAGGATGAAACCGGCAAAATAAGCCAGCACCGGTCCACCATTTAAATTCAATAATCCCAGGATATATCCCAGGAAGCCGATCGTAGCCAGCACCGGCAGTAAACCCAGGATGCCCATCGAGAACGCACCCAGCAGCATCCCAATCAGCAAAGCGCGCACATTTTGCCACCAGATGGTTAACAGGGTGCCAACCGAAAATAAAGGCCAGGCCTGTAAAAGGCCCTGGGTCCGGCTATCAACTTCTGCCAGGCTGGCAGCGTTGACGAGGTTCGGGTATTTTTCGACCAGCAACGCTCCCACAAACGCAGCTACGAGCGTGACGCCCGCCGTGACCCAAAACGATCGTTTAAGTTTTAGAACTGCCGCCGGCAGGGTATGGGCGTACCAATCACGCACGGTGGTCGCGTTTCCGGTGAATGCTTTCTTAAAAATCCGCCAGCCCCACCGCAGATTTAATACGTCGATCTCTCTCCCAAGCAGTTCCTCACGCCGGAAATGAGCGAGGCCGAGCCGGACCAGCAGGAAGGTTAACGCCACCAGACCCAGGCTGACCAGCCACAAAATTCGGTAGTCTCCCCAGAACATGATGATGCTTTCGCCCTGGATCAGGACTGCCATCGGAATGATGATAAAGCTTGCCAGCAAATTCGCTGCCCGTACCGAGGTCGCCTGGGTTGAAACGACTACCGCCCCGCTGACCATCACGAGGGCCTGGACGGTGCTCAACACCAGGATCAAGACCATCAGGTCTGGATCTGGCAGGCGGACTCTTTGAAATCCGAGGCTGGCGGTATAAACTGCCATTCCCAGGTAGCTTGAGATTAAGGGAGGCACGGTGGTTGATAACAATTTTCCAAGGTATAACTGCCAATCTTTTAGGGGAGTAGCTAAAAGCGGTTCGATGCTGCCGCGTTCTTTCTCACCCACAAAAGATTCGAGTGCAATCACGAGCGAGACCGAGATTGGGAAGAACCCCACGATCATCATCAGGAACGGAACCAGGCGCTCCCCAATGATATTTGCTCCATATGCTTTGACAAAATCCAGGATTTGGGTGGCCGTAAAATTCATCAGGAACGGGAAGAAGACGGTCAGCCCCACGATCGGGAAAATGATCCGCCAATCCCGGAACTGGTCGCGCACCTCTCGCCGGGCAACAATCAAGGCCGGTTGGAAACTAGCCCACATGCAGTTCCTCCTGGTTGGCTTGCGCGACGGCCTGCAAATAGGCATTTTCCAGGCTGTGCGGCACTTGCTGAAATGAAATGACTTTCAGCCCTCTCTCAATCAATAAACGCAGCAGGAATGGATTGGCCTCAGCCGGGGCGTCAACCTCGAATCGCAAAGTGTTCCCACTGCGCCCCGTCAGGCGAACCCCGATCGGCAATTCCGGTATCCAGCCTGGCGGAAGGTTTTCAATGAGGGCCTCGTATTCCGTTGGTCCGAGTAATTTTAATTTAAGATTTGCCGGGCTGTCATAATGAATGATTCTTCCCTGTCGAATGATTGCGATCTGGTCTGCCAATTCTTCCGCTTCTGCCAGGTTGTGGGTGCACAACAGGATCGTGCGGTCCTTAGAGCGTAACACCTGGATTGCATCGCGCACGGTGCGGGCGCTTTCAGGGTCCATGGCAGAGGTTGGCTCGTCTAAAAGCAGCACCGGTGGATTATGCAGCATGGAACGCACCAGGGCCAGCTTCTGGCGCATACCTTTCGAGTATTTACCCAGGCGCTGTTTGCTGACCGGCGCCAGCCCAAACTGCTCAAGCATCTCCGTCGACCGTTGGCGAATAGCTTCTACTGGCAGCCCATAAAGCTGGCCGTAAAATTCCAGGTATTCGAGCGCGTTCATGCGCCCGTACAATCCATGGTGTTCAGTCAGCACTCCCACGCTGGCGCGTACCCGGTCGGGCTCCTTAACTACGTCGTAACCTGCCACCCGCGCCTGTCCATTGCTTGGCGTCAGGATGGAGGTAAGCATCCTTACGGTGGTCGTTTTTCCAGCTCCATTCGGCCCTAGGAGCACCAGGACCTGTCCGGCCCGGACGTTTAGATTAACCTGATCGACCGCAAGAAAATCGTCAAAATATTTCGTTAAGTTTTCCGCCCAAATCATCCATTCACCTGTCCTTATAATCATAACGAATTCAGGATACTTCGCGCTTAACAACTTCGCAACGTTTATTAAGAATTTGGGCTTTTTGAGATAGGCTTATGAAAGACGCACAACCCCCATTACCTGGGGGTTGTGCGTCGAAAAAGAAATATCTTTACGATCTTCACGGTGAAATTATTCTTCTACCACAGGCGGTTGTTCACGGACCGAAAAAACATGACGCACAATTAACGTTAAAACCGCCAGGGTGCCGATCACCGCGTATAGGGTCTGGTTTGCATTCAAGCCGGCTACCTGCGACGAATCAAGCCGGAGCATTTCCATCAAGATTCTAACGATCGAATATCCCACCAGGTAGCCAAGAAAAATGTTGCCTGATTTAAGTCTTCCCCAAAATCTGCGTTCTATATAAAGCAGCAGGAACATCACGGCTACGTTCAAGAGCGATTCATACAGAAAGGTAGGATGGTAGTAGGAAAAATTCTCAAAACCGGGCAGTCGGTGAGCCGGGTCGATATAGATTCCCCAGGGTAAAGTGGTCGGCGCTCCGTATAACTCCTGGTTGACGAAATTACCCCACCGCCCAATCGCTTGAGCCAGGATCAGCCCGGGTGCAACGATGTCGACCCAGGCCAAGAAGCTTATTTTCTTGACGCGAGTATAAATGAATAACGCCAGGGCGCCTCCGGCGACCGCTCCCGCAATTCCAAGGCCGCCCTGGCGGGTATTGATAAGCTCCAGCGGGTGGGTGAAGTAATACTGAGTTGTAATACCCTGGGCCACCAGCGCCGGCGAAGGCGTCAGCACGTGCCAAAGCCTGGCTCCGATCACACCCGCGATGATCACCCAGGTGAGGATGTCCCACACCCGCTCAGGGTCCTGCCCGTATTTCGCGGCGCGGCGGGCCGAAAGGAAGGCCGCCACCACCACCCCGAACATGATGATTAAGGCATAAAAATAGATTATGCGGGTATCACCGATTAAAATTCCATAACGATCGATCGACATTTGTACTCCGGACTAACCTTAGTCTCTTCTTTATAATCGCGATCCCTTCTTACCATTTCTCGCTCGCGTTTACACAGAAGAACCTAATTTTATCACTTCATGGACTTAGTTTTGTATTTTTGTACAATGCAGGGGATCACCCGCATTGAACAAAAATCCACAAATTACTTTATAGCCGGATTTAAGATCTGGCTTCGGGCATATAAAAGCCTTTGAATAAAAGTAATATGAGAGATCAGGCCTGCCAGGAATATACACACCTGTCCCGGTATAGCAAGATTAAATCCAAACAGGATCACTCCGCAGGTCGTCAGAATCAATTTTTCCTGGCGCCCCGCCAATCCGACCACGCAGGATTTCAAGCCTCCGGCCGATTCGGCTTTTGCTCTGACATAGGAAGCCATCACTACCCCGGATGCAGTGAACAGAGCCAGCGCTGGAGAAATCGCCCCGCCTAACATCAGGCCGCCGTACAGCAGGAACTCCGCATACCGGTCACAGGAGTGGTCCAGAATGGTTCCAAAGGCAGTTGCCATGTTGCCCGCCCGCGCTGTCGCTCCATCCAGCATGTCAGCCAGGTTCATAACGACCAGCGCCATCAGCCCTAGCCAGTAAGACGTTACTGCCAGGGCCACGCACGCAACGACCGCAGCAAACAGGCTGAACAAAGTCCAGAAATCCGGCGTCAGTCCGAACTTAAGGCTGGCTTTCCCGAATGGAATGGACATCTTTTCGTACAGTGGCCTCCAGCGTGTCAGCATGCTCTTCTCCTATAATCTCAGGACTTTCGGTTGCTGCATCAAGGACTTCTGCCTGCGTTCAGCTTCATTATAGGTTAAGGGAAAATCAGGTCCGCTGTTCTCAACCATCACAGAAGCCACTGCCGAAGCAAAACAGCCAACGGCTGTCAAATCCGAGGGGTTTTCCATGTATTTCACGATGAACCCGGCTGCATACGTATCTCCGGCCCCGGTCGGGTCGATGGCGTTCGTTGTAAAGGCAGGGATAGGGTACAGGCGTGTCCCATCATAGATGATTGAACCCGCTTCAGCGATGGTTGTGACGGCAATTTTGCAGCCAAAATCGAACAGCTTTTTGACTGCCCGTTCAGGGTCCTGGCGCGGGTCAATCCCGGTGACAACCTTCGTTTCCAGTTCGTTTGCCTTAAGGATCGTAGAAAATTTGGCAATTTCTATAAAATCATGGGTCATTTCGTGGTAAATCCGGCCGTTATTCTGGTTGCGCAAGAGCCCTTGCGGGTCTGTTAAGATTGGCAGGCAGGCTGAATTGCAGATTTCCTTCACAAAACTGGCGCTTACTTCACCCAGGATCGGTCCGATCAGGATAAAATCATAATCCTCATATCGACCGTCGTAATGCTCGATCGCATCGGCAATTCCCAGCAGAGTCAATTCACGGCTGCCGTGATCGTCGTAATATTTCAGGGAAAATCCGCCGGTTTGCGCCGAAGGTAAAAGGCAGTATCCCACGCTGCACTGGACCAGCTCACGTTCCAGGCGTGACCTGAAATCGGCTCCAACGCTTCCAACGAGGGTCGTGCGCGCGCCCAACCGGCTGGCTGCCAGGCATGCGTTCGTCGAACATCCCGATAGGACGCGATCTTTGCGAGTGAGCGCCGGGGTGGTGATTACGTCAAAAACAGGGTTTCCAAATGCCAGGATGTTTTTCGTCAAGAAATACCTTCCCTAAAGAATAAAAATGAACCCTTCGTCCAATACCTTCACAACCCCGTTCGTTTAAACGGGATTGGCGATAACCAATACGATCATCTTTATACGTCCGGGTTGGCTTCGTCTACTTCCTGATCGTCGTCGCCGGGCGGTAATAGCACCTCGCGCTCTTTTCCGCCGCCCTGAGCCGGCCCCACAGCCCCCATCGACTCGAGCTCATCGATGAGCCGGGCCGCTCGTGGGTAGCCGATGCGCAGCCGTCTTTGCAGCAACGATGCGCTGGCGCGCTGCGACCGGCGGATGATTTTAACCGCTTCCTCGATCAGCATATCGCTATCGTTCTCGTCATCAAGGAGAAGCTCCTCCCAGGGCGGTGTTACGGCCCCGGTTTCTTTCGGAGCCATTCTCCGCCAGAAATTGATCAGGCGCTCGATTTCCTGGTCATTCACGAACACGCCCTGGGCACGGATCGGTGTGCCCTGCTCCGGATTCAAGAATAAAAGGTCGCCTTTGCCGAGCAGGCTTTCTGCTCCGCCCGTGTCCAGGATAACCCGCGAATCGATTGAGCTGGCCACGGTAAACGAAAGCCGCGCCGGAAAATTCGCCTTGATCAAGCCGGTCACGACTTCCGTTGATGGGCGCTGGGTTGCCACGACCAGGTGGATGCCCACAGCCCGCGCCATCTGGGCCAGCCGGACGATGTACTGCTC
Organism: Anaerolineaceae bacterium; assembly: GCA_035543095.1. Classification (GTDB taxonomy): domain Bacteria; phylum Chloroflexota; class Anaerolineae; order Anaerolineales; family Anaerolineaceae; genus UBA700. Next base: position 32,461 of record DATKKB010000023.1, read on the forward strand.
CGTCTGGTCCGGCGCCGTCATCATCAGGTCTGCCAGCTCGTCGATCATGATCACGATCCTCGGCAGGGTCGCCTGCTTGCGCCGTTCCATCCGGCGATTATAACCGTCCAGGTCTCGCACGTGGACTTCTTCCAGCAGCCGGTAGCGGTGGTCCATCTCTGCCAGGGCCCACCGTAGGACGCCCAGCATCCGGTCGATTTCCGTCTCCACCTTTCCCAGCAAATGCGGCAGCCCGTTAAAACGCACCAGCTCGACCATTTTTGGGTCGAGCATTGCCATCTGAAGATCGTCAGGCGTATTGTTCATTGCAAGGCAGACCGATAAAGCCTCGATGAAAACCGATTTGCCTGATCCGGTCGTCCCGGCGACCAGCAGGTGTGGCATGCGCGCCAGGTCTGCTACCACCGGCTGCCCGGAGACATCCCGTCCCAGAACGACAGCCAGGCCGGAAGTCATGCGCTGAAAGGCATCCGATTCGAGCAAAGAACGTAGTCTCACGACTGAGATGCGAGGGTTGGGCACTTCGATCCCCACGTATGAATGGCCGGGAACTGGGGCTTCAATCCTGAGCCGCTCGGCTGCCAGCGCCAGCGCTAAATCGCGCTGCAGCGCCGAAATCTGCGAAACGCGCACTTTTTGGCGCGAGACCTCTCCATCCGGTCCCTCTTTTTCGGTGAATCCCGGCTCAACTGCAAATTGGGTCACGGTCGGCCCTACCCGATAGCCAATCACCTGGACCGGGATGCCAAATTCAGCCAGCGTTTTTTCCAACAGGCGGGCTGTTTCTTGAATTTGCTCTTCGTCTGGTGAATCTGGGCGGTCCTGGCTGAGGATATTCAAGGGGGGCAGGCGCGCATCTCGCCTCACCCCACCACCTTGCTGAAGCTCCGCACCTGGCGTGTGAACGTCGCTCAATTGAGCCGCCTGGCTTTCGCCCACAGTCGCCTGAACAGGTTGGATAAAACTCTGTTCTTCCTTGCTCAGGTCAACCGGGCGGTCCGGTGTAAGCAGCCATTTTTCAAAATACCTGAAAAACCATTCTGCAATTCCGAAAGCCCACAGGGTGAAAATGACCAGGAGCAGTGCCAGGAGGGCGTAGCTCCAGGGATATGGCACCACTTTTTCAACCAGGCTCAACAGGCCCCAACCGATAATGCCCCCGTCCAACCCGGCCTGGGCCCGGTCCAGTGAAGCCCCTCCCCACGCAGCCAGGTTGGCCAGGAGGATGAAACCCCATATCTCCAACAAGATGAACCGACCTAACGGAAACAGACGCTGGCCTTCGCTGCGGCGCCGGATGGCAAGGATTCCAAGGCTGCCGACAAATATGGCCACCAAAAAACTTCCCCATCCAAAGCCTTTGCGTATAATATCAACCGGGGTTGTTAAAAGCGTTCCATGGGTGAGATTGTAAACGCCCAGGATGAGAATGGCCGCCAGTGCCACCAGCGCAACCCCAACGATGTCCCAGGCAAACCGCTCGAATCCATTCCAGGACATTATGATCCGGTCGATAAAGCTCCCGGTTGGTTTTGGAAGCTGCGGTGTTTTCGTCCTGCTTGAAGTTGCAGGGGCTGGCTGCTTTTTATTTGCGAGCTTAGTCATTCAGCATTGACCAGGCCTAATCCCAGCCGACGCCGTTCAATTTCAATATGGAGGATACGAACTTGAACGTGCTGGTCTACGTGTAAGATTTTTTCGATTTCTTTGACGCCGGGCGGCATATTGATGGAAGAAATGTGGATCAGCCCTTCGACTCCTTCTTCCAATCTAGCAAAGGCTCCAAACCGCATCACAGAAGTCACGGTTGCTGCCACTACGTCGCCTGGCTTATACTTTTTGATCAGCGTTTCCCAGGGATTTGAATTAAGTCGCTTGAGGCTGAGCGCCACCCGCGCGTTTTCTTCGGAGATTTGCAAGACCTGAGTTTGCACGATCTGGCCGACTTGCAGGATATCACAGGGATGCTGTACCCTGCCCCAAGAAAGCTCTGACACGTGAATCAGGCCTTCTACTCCGCCCAGGTCGACAAACACCCCAAATTCAGTCACATTCGTGACCGACCCAGACACGATTTCACCCGGTTTCAATTGCTGGAATAATTGTTTCCTGCGACCCTCTCCTGCCAGAGCTGCCCGTTCGGACAGAACGATCCTTTCCTGGCTTGGCTCGCATTCAATCACTTTCAAGCACAGGCCTCGCCCCACGTACTTTATGAGGATCTGCCGGCGTTCCTCCTCGCTGGCCTGCCCTGGCATTTCAACCAGGTGCGAGACCGGCACGAAACCTTGAATTCCCGGACCCTGGACCAGCAGCCCCCCACGATTGTAGCCATGCACCTGCAGCTCAATCACTTCATCGTGATCGTACAGCGATTTAACGTGGTCCCAATCTAACTTGGTCGTGCAGGTGGCAACAGGCTTTGCCTGCGTTTCTTTTAGAATAATCTGGCTTGAACCTTCATCCGTTAAAACCGCCGCCCACCAACCCTCATCGATTTCAGGTGTCCCATTCTCTAAATGGTTTTCTACTGACTTTGACAACATTGAAACCCTCCCCTGATACAAATAATTATTCGTTCTAATAATAGTTTAATCTAATTTACTTCGGCTGGGAAGACTTTTTCGGCTTTTGCATCTTTATTTTGAGCATCGACCTCCATTTCCACGAAAATTTTTGCTACTGTTTCAATTGCAATTCGTTGTTTCCGGTACAGGTCTGCTTCTGACATGGCCAGTCGAAGTGCAATTTCACGGACTTTCCGCCCCTCCATGAATTTCATATCAAGAATATTATACAATATCCACTCGGAAGTAAATCTTCTTTCTCCTTCCGGTTTCACTTTTTCGATTGCTTCGCGCAGGATTGCCCGCAGGGCGTTGGCGTCATTTCCATCATGCTCCAGTTTGGCATCCTGGACGACCTTTAGATGAAGAAGTGGATTGTCCGTCAGCTTGGGGCCGCCCCAATAATGCGTCAGGGCATCTCGCACCCATTGCACCGTATCCGTCTCAGGGGGATTGCCCGAAACGAGGATATTGGATGGGTTGTAACGGCTTGCCGCCCGCAGCCGTTGGATCAAATCGACCTGAGGGGAGAGTTCGAGCAGGGATTGAACCACCTGCTGCTGTGTTTGCCGGTCGTGCAAAGCAAGACTTGCCCGGTGAATCAAGATCTGCAGGGCATCGGTCTGTTCCTCCTCCAGCCGGATCCCCTCGACCCCGGTCACGCCGATCAGCCCTAATAATTCCTTATTAATTGTCTTTTCATTGACCAGGGGAATCAAATAATCTTGTTTCCACTTTACGATCCCATCCGCATCATTGTGGTTTGAAAGGAGGTGAATGATTTCTTCATCCTGGTTTTCAGTGTCAAGGGTTTCCACCGTGCCAGTTTTTACCACCAGCTCGAGGCCTTCCGAGTTGATCGCCAGGATGTAAGCCCCCGGAGATTGCATCCGGTCGCACACCGCTGAAAGGATCATTTCCAGGAACTGGCTGAGGTCATTCTTGGAAAGCAGCCGGTCTTCCAGGGTGCGCAGTAATTCGAGCTCAGTATGGTCGTTGCCGTCGAATAGGAACCGTTCCCCCAGCGGCGCAAACAGGGTGATCAAAAATTCCAGCAGCACCACACTGCCGACCATCACGATCGGCACCAGGGCGGTGTAGCTGAAACCAAAACCTTCGCCCAGCCGCCGCACGATTGTCACCAGGCCCAATGTGATAGATGCCGTCAGCGGGCCGCGCATCAGCCATTTGAACAGGCGCGCTTTGACCACCCGGTCGGGCCAGGGAACTCCAAAGAATGCCACCGCATAGGCCATCACCACGATTAACACGCCGCCCAGCATATTCGTCAAAAACGCGACGATCCAAAACAGCAGCGGATGAAAGGCCGCATAACCCGACCCAAACAGCAAAAATGGAAATGAACCCAAAGCCGGGGCTAGGGCGCCCGTAATCAGGTAAACCATCCTTCTGCGGCTGGTAGGGTTGGTCGTCCGGCGGTAAGCCCTATAGAAATTAATCCACGAAGTGACCATCAAGACCAGGTAATACAGAATGAATACCAGGGTTAGCTGGGTCGGCTCCAGGTGCGGCGCTGGGGTGTTTTCGGTTGTGATCGACCCAACAAACGAATCAAATCCCAGGCTAAGCAGGAAAATGCCGGAAGCAAAATAGGAAAGACGGACCGCCCAACGCCGCCGGCCCCGGCTCACCTTGCCGGTCGTCGCCAGAATTGCGTCCGAAAATTGCAGGTAGGTTGCCGGAAGCAGGATGATCCCCACCCATTGGATCTTTAGCCACAGCTCGATCTCCCACGGCACGCTAACCGTGGCGCTGAACGAATCGGCTGTAAAAACGATCACAACGCAAATTAATATTAACGCAAAAGACCGGGCGACCCGGTCCCGCAGATTGAACGTCAATGCATACAGCAGTAAGGAAAAGGCAGTAATTGATATTCCTGCGGTCAAAATCTGGTTGAACGTCCGCAGCAATTCCAGCAATACTACCTGCCAGCTTTCAATCATACTTTTCGAGCCTTTTTACAAATAAGATTTTACCGGAGAAACCTTGAAAAGAACAACGCGATGTCGCGGGTTGCATAATATTGGTCATTGTATCCGCAAAACTCATAGCCCATCTTCAATGCCAGGTGAATAGCGGGAAAATTCTTGGACTGCATTTCAATCACCATCCGCAGCAGGTCGCGCTGCGACGCCCAATCTTGCGCTGCCAGGAGCAGGGCCGATCCGATTCCTTTACGCCGCAGTTCCTCCTTGACAACGAGGTCAATCACCGAGGCAGTCTCTGACACCTGGATGGCCTTAATCCCGATGTAGCCGACCGGTTCATTGCTGATAAAAGCAACCAGCAGTCCCGACCGCTGCGTTAATTCACTTCCCAGGATTTCAGTTGGGACCGGGTACTCGACCTTGGCGGGTCTGGGCAGCCTCACCTCGCGGAAATTGATCGTCCATTGCCCCTTATCGAAAGATCGGTCCATTTGCCAGACGTAAGATGTTTGAAAGGAGTGCTCCAATTCAAGCAATTTTGGGATGTCTGACACTACTGCGTGCCTGATTTCTATCTCTGGCATTCATCACTCCTGATTTAAGGCGAGAGTATACGGACGGTGATTATGCAGGCCGGCAGGGCCTGATTTTTGTTATCCGCCACAACCAACCTAAGGCGGTAATCCCCTGGAACAAGCTGTGAAGTGTCCCACGTACCCAAATCATGATCCGTCACCTTTTGATTGCCTGCCGCAATTGTAACCCAGTTATCCGATCCCGCAGAGCTATATTCATACTTGTAGAACCCCAGGTTTGGAACCTGGATCGTGCCCTTGAGCATTTCCGATCCTTTGAGCTGGCCTCCGTTCTTGGGATAGGTCCATTCCAGCGTTCCCGCCACGCATCCATTCGCTCCGGTGACGACCAAGGTTGGCAGGGATACGCTGGTGGGGGTCGTAGCTGGTGCCAGAGTAACCGCCAGGGTTGTAACTGGGGTAGCCAGCAGGTCAATCGTCGGCGTCGGAAGGATGTCCACGCGCGGCATATCCGGCGCCACAAAAGAAATCAAGATGAATTGGGCCATCCCCAGGAACAAGACCAGGATCAATATGGTCAAATTAAAGCTAAACCCCCTTTGAGCAATTTCTCGCTCGATTCCAAAGAGGGATGCGCGCCATTCGTGCCAGGAATCCAAAACTTTTCGCAGGTACAAAAGGAAGATAATCCCCAGAAGAAGATAGATCCATATCTCATACGTTTCCAAAAAACGCAAAAGATCTTCAATAGACAACGACTGCGCTCCTTCCAGCCAGGGACTGGAGGTTATTGATCTTCTCTGCCAGGGGGTTAGAGTTGTCCGAGGACGCCCAGGATGATCGATTTCAATTTTGGCGCAATGACCTTCCCCGCCTCGAGGACTTCCTCGTGGGTCGTGATGGTTGAGCCATCCAGGTTCGCCTTGTTGCTTATTCCGGACAATCCCAGGACTCTTATGCCGGAGTGCCTTGCCACGATCACTTCTGGTACAGTTGACATTCCGACCGCATCCGCGCCTGCTGCCCGCAAGAACCTCAAGTCAGCCGGCGACTCGAAGCTTGGGCCTGCCAGGCAAGCATATATGCCTTCGTGCAATGGAACGCCGCTGCGTTCTGCAGCCCTGCGAGCCAGGACCATATACTGCCGGTCGTACGCCTGGCTCATGTCCGGGAAACGCTCCCCAAATTCGCTCAGGTTGGGACCTCTCAACGGATTTTCACCTGACATTCCGATGATATTGATGTGATCGTTGATCAGCATTACGTCGCCGGGTTTGAATGCCGGGTTGATCGCTCCGGCTGCGTTGGTAACGATGAGATTTTCCACGCCCAGCCGTTTCATCACCCGTATCGGGAGCGTGACCTGGGACATACTGTAGCCTTCGTAAAAATGAACCCTCCCCTGCAAAACCAGCACGCTTTGTCTTTCAATCTGCCCGACGACCAGCTTCCCCTGGTGCCCCAGCACGGTCGACACAGGCCAATTTGGTATCTCCGCCACCGGAATGACGCTGGCTTGCTCAACCATCTCCGCCAGCTCACCCAGCCCGGAGCCAAGGATCATCCCAGTTTTCGGTGAAATTGAGATGTGGGTGCGGACAGCCTCAGCCGCCTGGTCAATTTGCTCCACGGTCACAAAAGTCTCCATAATTTTCCTTTTTCCGGGGCTGGAATTAATCTCTTCTTAAATATTATATCAGATTCAAAAAATGCTCTATCCGATTCATAACATATAAAGAAAAAGGCTGCCTCTGGCAGCCCCATTTCATCAAAGTATCTTGCGAAAGGCGTCCAACGTTTGCTCGACGCCCTCGTCATCGATCCAGTAGTGGGTCACTAACCGGAAGCGCCGGGCGCCAACTGTACCGACTTTTACGCCGGCTTCGGCCAGCCTGCCGCACACCTGCACCCCGCTCAGACCGATTTTTTCCTCCAGTGAAATAAACACCATGTTCGAGGCAGGAACTTTCGTTTCAACCAGGATGCCGGGGATTTTCTCCAGCCCGGCTGCCAGGAGGCGCGCCCGCCGGTGGTCTTCAGCCAGCCGGTCGACCATCTCATCCAGCGCCACCAGGCCGGCTGCTGCCAGGATGCCGGCCTGGCGCATGCCGCCTCCCAGTTGCTTGCGAATGCGCCTTGCCGTTCGGATGAATTCGGTCGATCCGCATAGCACTGACCCGACCGGGGCGCACAGCGCTTTGCTGAGGCAAAACGTGACCGAATCGGCTGTCGCCACGAGTGTTTTCGCCGGGACACCCAGGGCCACGGCTGCATTAAAAATGCGCGCTCCATCAATGTGCAGCTTGAGCCTGGCAGCCTGCGTGATCTCGTGGACCTGCTCAAAATAGGCTGCATCCAGCACGGTTCCTCCGCAGCGGTTGTGCGTATTTTCCAGCACCAGCAGGCGCGAAACCGGCTGGTGCACGTCATCCGGGCGGATTGCATTGCGTATCGCCCCAGGATCGAGCCTCCCGTCCGGCAGATTGGGTAGGGTGTGGGGCATGACGCCTCCCAGTGCGGCCACCCCACCTCCTTCGAACAAGAAGGTATGGCTCAAGTCGCCGATGATGACCTCATCTCCCCGGCCGCAGTGCGCCAGGATTGCTGCCAGGTTGCCCATCGTTCCCGAAGGCACGAACAGCCCGGCCTCTTTTCCCATCCGCTCAGCCGCTACTTCTTGCAGCCTGTTCACGCTGGGATCTTCTCCCATTACATCATCGCCGACTTCTGCCGTTGCCATTGCTGCCCGCATGGCTGGCGTAGGAACTGTCACGGTATCAGAACGCAGATCGACTATTTTCATGATTTCATTTTTAGTTTCTTAATGATTTCCTGCAGGTCGGGCGGCAAGGGCGCCTCGAACGACCTGGGCTGGCTTTCGCCAAGCAAGGTGATGGTGATTTTGGACGCGTGCAAGAAGTGACGCTTAATTGCCAGGGACGGTTTTTTACGCCCGTAGATCAAGTCGCCAACGATCGGAACACCTATGAAGGCCAGGTGCAGCCGGATCTGGTGCGTCCTCCCGGTTAACGGGTGGACTTCGAGCAGGGTATGCTGAGGGAAGCTTTCCCGCGTGAAATATTCTGAAACAGCTTCACGCCCTTTTTGAGCTGGTACGACCGCCATTTGTTTGCGGTGCGCCGGATCTCGCCCGATAGCGGCTTCGATCCGGCCCTGCGGTGTCGGCGGATGCCCGTCAACCAGGGCAAGATAGACCTTTCGCACTTTCCGCAGCCTGAATTGGTCCTGCAGCCAGCGGTGGGTCCTGTCATCCTTGGCCATCAGGATCAGGCCTGAGGTATCTTTGTCCAGTCGATGCACGACGCCCGGTCTTTGTTCTCCGCCGATTCCTTCCAGTTTTGGAGCGTGCGCCAGGGCCGCCTGCACCAGTGTGCCGGTGGCATGCCCGGCTGCCGGATGGACGACCATACCGGCTGGCTTGTTGATAACTATTAATGATTCGTTTTCAAAAACCACCTGTAACGGAATATCTTCCGGCACAATGCCGCTGGGCGCAGGCGGCGGAATCCGCACTTCCACTACGTCGCCGGTTTCTAAATCTTGGCCGCTTTTCCGAGCCGGCATCCCATTCACCTGCACGAAGCCGTCCAGGATCAATCCCTGCAGGTGCGCCCGCGAGTACCCGGGTAAACTTTGAACCAGGAATTTATCCAATCTCTGCGGTTCAAGCTGCGAAAATTTGAAAATGTTTTGGCCGTCGCTCACTCGCCCGCCCCACTTTTGTCGTCTGTTCCCGGGTTTTGGGTTTCAGCGACCTTGCTCAATTCGGCTGTTTTTTTACGTCGTTCTTGCAGCCAGATCCCCAGCAATAGCACCGCCACCCCTACCGTAATGCTGGCATCAGCAATATTGAAAATCGCAAAATCACCGACGGAGATGAAGTCCGTCACGTAGCCCTGGGTGATCCGGTCGACCAGGTTGCCGAGCGCTCCCCCAAGCTGGAGCCCCAGCGCGACCCGCAGGATCCAATCATTGGCGGTCACGCGCGGATAATAATAAATGATCGCAATTGAAACGATGATTGCCAGCAGGCTGAAGATTGCGTTCTGGCCCTGAAATAATCCGAACGCAACCCCGGTGTTAAAAATATGCACGATACGAGCGTACGGTGTCAGCCAATCCCACGGCGACCAGATCTGGCCTATTCCCAGGTTGGTTTTTACCATGCTCTTTGTAACCTGGTCCAGGACCACGATGGTGCCGGCGATCAAAAATAAAACTGCGTATTTCTTTAAGAATTGTTTCAACACTTCCTCCAGGGATTAAGTCCCTTTATTTTACCTCATTCAGGCGCTCTCGCCAGGAAATCCATTTGGTGAGCGATATAAACCAGTTCACCTCGCTCCACCTGGGCATGCCGCATGGCAGCCCAACCTGATAGTTCCGCCGGGGAAATTTCCGAATTCTTGTCGAGGGATTCCTCGAAGAAGTGGATAATGTGATGCAAGAAATAAACTTCATCCGCCGGATAGATCCCCTGGCGGCTGAAAATCACCCAATCCGCGCTGCCTGCCTCGACCAGCTCGAAACCTTCTGCTGTCAAATAATGAAATAAGTGCCTGCCGGCTTGGCTGTCGCCGGAACGTTCTGCGCCGATCGTGCGCTCGTCCATCGTTCGGTGGTATTGCGCCAAAATCCTTTCCTCCAATCCATGGTCTGCAACCGGCTCAAAGATCGTCACCCCGTCGAAATTAATGCTGAAATAGGCTAACCCGGCCGGCCGGATCAGGCCTTTTAACCTGGCCAGCAGCCCTTGCAGGTCGAAAAGATCCAGGAAAGCGTTTGCGATCAGGACATCCCAGGTACGATGCCACAGGTTCCGTTCTAAAAATTCATGGATTTCGGAATCCTCAAATATAACCTGGACTGAATCGCTTGCTTTTGTGAGGCGCAGGCCATCCGGTTCCGGTTCAGCGCGCCAGGCGTTATTTTCGGCCCATTTTCCCACTGTAACCTTCGCCTGGACAATATTTTCCAGCATTTCGTCCATTGCCATATAAACGCCATTTCGCAGGAAACCTGCCGCGAGCATGCGCTCCACCATCGTCCCGATTCCTGCTCCGACTTCCAGCGCTTGCAGGGGTCTTTCTGCTTGAATGGCTGCCAGCTCTCGGGCAAGCGCAGTCCAGGCTCGCAGATTGAGAGCCCGGTCATCAACCGTCTTCTTTGCAGCCAGGTAGCGTTGAAATGAATACTCCATGCGTCCCACTTTCTGTAATTTCCTTAATAAAAATAGCTGGTATTCGTTGAATACACACCCTGCTTCATTATCGGTGGGAGTCCTTTTGAAATTCAAGCAGGAACTGGCGAATTTTATGGGTCGTTTGATCCCAGGTTGGAAAACTCTCAAATCGCCAGCGTGCCGCCAGGGAGTGCTTGAGCAGGGTCTCCGGCTGGCTCAGGTAAATCCAGATCGTCTTCGCCAGGGCATCCGGATTGGCCGGATCGACCAGGAATCCATTCACACCGTCCTCGACCAATTCGTGCGCCGCCCCACTTCTGGAGGTGATTGCCGGCAAGCCAAAGCTCATCCCTTCAAGCGTTACGATCCCAAACCCTTCGTAAGACGAAGGCAGTACTAAAATATCGGAACAGCGCCATTCTTGCTCCAGCTCATCCTCGCTCAGCCTGCCTAAAAACTGGATCCGATCCACAAGCCCTGTCTCTTCCACCTGCCGCAGAACCTTTTGGGCATAACCAGGGTCAACAGAGGGATCGCCGACAACTTTCAGGGTCCAGGCTGCCTGCTTGAGCGTTCCCAGGGCCGGGATCAAACGATGCAGCCCTTTCCTTGGAATCAGGTTGCCGACGAACAACAACTGGCGCGCTCCTGGTCGTCGGCTGCGCCGCGTAATTTCTGCTTCCGGCAGTCCTTCGAACCGGTCGCCGCCCGGGTACGCCACCACCCCCGGGCGGGAAAATCCCGCCACTCCCTGGACAACCTGGCGGGTGGTCTCGCTGTTCCATATGAACCCATCAACGGTTTGCAAATAGGATCGTTCAACCAGCCGGTAAAGCCAGCGTAACGGCTGCGGGTGCTCTTCGCTGCTGCGCAGGTGGTGCACTATTGCCAGGATTGGAAAAGTAACCAATTCACGGATTGCCAGATTAACTCGGAACAGGGAGGGATGGTTCAATTCATCTTGCAGCAGCACGTCCGCGTCCAGGTCTATCAGGCTCCGAGCCCATCTCGCCTGGAAATTGTGCCCGAGATGGTGGGCATAATTCTGCCAGGGCATGCTGATAATCTCGACCGTATCTCCTGCTGACCGCAGGGTTTCTACCAGGCGGCGGTCGTAAAGGTAGCCCCCCGACATCGTTTCGAGCACTGCGTAGATCACCAGGCCAGCCTTCAATCAACGCTCCAATTCGTAAGCCGCCCAGGCAATCTCATTTTCCCACAACCTGACCACTATCCGGCAGATGTTGCTCGCCCGGATCGCTTTAGATAGATTTTGGCACAAAATTCGCGAAAAATGCTCGATCGATGGATTCAATCCAGTAAATTCCGGCAGCTCATTGAGGGTCAGATCGCGATAATAGGCCACCTGCCAGTCCAGATTCGCTTCAATATCCACGATATCCACCAGGTAACCATGTTCGTCCAGCTCTTCACCTGCCAGCTCAAGCTCCAGCATGTAATGGTGAGAATGTTTTCGATTTTCCGTTCCCCAATCCCCGCCGATTAGAAAATGTTGGGCCACGAAATTCCTGCGCACCGCCACACGATACATATGAAAATCCTCCTTCCTTTCAAAACTTATTTTAACCCGCGTATGAAGTCATTTCAGAGCGATTAAATTTTCACTTTTTATCCACCCATTCGTTTTCCAATAAACCACCACCAATCCTTTACGCCAAACTTCGTAGTAACGAATTCATTCGTTACTCCTCACATCGCTAGTTATAATTGATTTCATGCCTCCCATCGACCCGCAAGCCGTTCACCTGCTAACCCAGATCAATCTCCAGGATGCCCTGACCTCCTTTGGGCTTGAAAAAGTAAAGTTCGGGCGAAGCTTGCTGGAATGGCCCTTGCTCGGCTCGGCCGAAAAATTCGCCCACCAGGTGCTCGAATTTGATCGAGATGTAGCCAACTGCGGCCTGCGAGAGGGATCGAGTTTATTCCTCCAGCATCTCTCAATCAGCCTGGTCACGCAGGGCGCAGAAAATATTCCTTCCGCCGGTCCGGTATTGATCCTTTCCAACCATCCCGGCATGGCGGATACGCTGGCGTTATTCGCCGGCCTGCCCCGCTCGGACGTGCGCATTGTGGCTGCAGAACGACCGTTCTTGAAGGCGCTGAAAGCGGTTGAACCCTATTTGATCTACGTTCCCGACCAGCCCGAAGCCCGCCTGGGCGTCCTGCGCTCAACAGCCGCCCATTTGCGGGCCAATGGCGCCATCCTGACTTTTCCCGCCGGCGAAATCGAGCCCGACCCGGCAGTTCTGGAAGGCGCGGTCGAATCCCTCGCAAGTTGGTCGAGCTCGATCGGTCTTTTCGTTCGCCTGATGCCATCCGCTCAAATCGTGCCGGCCATCGTCAGCGGCGTCCTGGCACCACAGGCCACGTTTCATCCGCTCACCTGGCTGCGCCGCCGCCCCAAAGATCGCCAGCGATTGGGAGCCACCCTTCAGCTTATTGCCATGATCTTGACGCCAACCTTATGGCCTGTAACCATCCAGGTACGTTTTGCCCCCGCTATTCCTGCCGCCGACCTCGCCTGCCTGCGCGACCCCGACCTGATCACCCGCCGCTTCACCTCTCTCATCCGCCCATTCTGGCAAGCAACTGTCCGGTCAGATTTCCAAGAGCATTGGATCGTGAAACGTAAAACATGAAACGTGCCCTTTCCTCATCTTTATTCCATCGTCCATCATCCATCGTACGTGTTCCGTCGTCTGTCGCCCGTTATCCGTGGTCTCTTTTCCGCAATCCTCAATTCCCCTACTCTCCCATCGGATAATCGAACAATATTTGCAGCGTCTCTTCCGGGTGTTCTTCCAGCAGGTGGTAAGCCTTCGGCGCGTCGGCGAACGGAAACCGGTGGGTCACCCACCGCTGCGGGCGAATTTTTAAGATCTGTTCCCATGACACCTTCAGCCGCCGCTGTTTATCCCACCGCCCACTTAATGCCGGCGAGACTGTACTCACCTGGCTGCTGATCAGCCGGATCCGGCTGCGGTGGAACTTTCCACCAAGGTCAATCTCGGCTGTCTTCTTGCCGTACCACGAGCCAATCACGATCCGCCCGTCGAAGCCGGTCACAGCAATGGCCTGGTTGAGCGCGCTGGGCGTCCCTGAAAGCTCAAAGGTCAGGTCGACCCCGCTCTCCCAGCCCGCTTTCTTTAAGATTGCAGCAGCTCGCTCCGCCGAATCTGGTTCGGCCGGGTCTAAGCTCGCATCCACCCCCACGTTGAGCGCTTCCGCTCGGCGGAACGGATAACGATCAAAGGTAAGCAAAATCCCCAACGGAAAACCACTTAGCAGGGAAGTCGTCATCAAGCCCACGATCCCGAGGCCAAAGACTGCGACCGCCTCGCCGATTATGGGATGTCCATCCATCGTGAAATTGACGGCCGTTTCCATGGTCGGCAAAAAAACCGCCCCGCCGGTTGGGATTTCCTCCGGCACGATCATCACTTCGGAAAGGTCGGCCAGGTAAAGGCTTTCATGAGGGTGGAACGAGAACACACGTTCGCCGATCCAGGTTTTCGCCACATCCTCGCCAATCTCTACCACTTCTCCCACGCTGGCGTAACCGTATTTGAACGGATATACCGCCTTTTTTCCTTGCAGCGCCGCAATCGATACATCCATTGGTAACTCTTCAGGCACATGGCCGCGATAAAACAGCATTTCGGTGCCCGGGCTGATGGCGCTGACCAGCGTCCGAACCATCACCTGGTTCTTCTGAGGCGCGCTAATCTCTTCTTCGATTATTTCAACTCTCTCTGGCGCAACAAAATAAAGCGCGGTCCTTTTCATAGGGGTCGTTCCTTTACCTGACCGAACACGAGCATGTCCTCTCCAGCCTTCTCTGTAACCACATTTTCAAGGGCCGGCCAGCAGTTTCTCTGGGCCAGATTCCGTTCAACTGAGCTCAAACCGCCGATCCAGACCGGGCAGATCGTGATAGCCGCGAGATCGGCCAGCCGGTCGGCCAAAAAACTGGTGATCATGCCCGCCCCGCCTTCGACCATCAAGGATGCAATTCCATCCTGGCGCAATTTATTCATGGCTATGCGCAAATTTATTCGCCCATCAGCGTCTGTCTCACAGGCGATTAATTTCACCCCCTTCCGCGCAAGCTCTGCCTGGCGGGCAGGATCAGCTTTGCCATCGAAAACGACCCACGGCAATCCCTCGGAACGGCTGAGCAGGTTACAAGAATCCGGGATACGCAACCGCGTATCGATTACCACCGGCTGCGGATTCTTCCCTACCGCCAGGCGCACGGTTAGCTTTGGATCGTCTGCCAGTACCGTTCCGATCCCAACCAGGATCGCCTGGTGCGCTGCCCGCAGCCGGTGCGTGATCTGCATGGATTCCGGACCGCTCAGGCGCGTTTGCCACCCGCGTTCAATTGACAGACATCCATCTAAACTCTGGGCGTAGCTTAAAGTGACCTCTGGCCGGTCTGAATTTACCGATCGGCGTCTCGCGTCAGCCAGGAAGGTCTCAATGTTGACCATTCCGGGCATCCAGCCTGGAGGCGATGGAGGCAAACGAGAATGGGTCAAGCTCCAGCAAATGGTTCATGCGCTGGATTTTGGTCAGCAGATAAGCGGCGTTATCGGCCGTAACCGTAGGCATCAAGGCAATCCGCTCGTCGATCTTAATGCCGCGGTTCTCCATTTCGACGATCTTGTCAGGGTTGTTGGTGATCATCCTGACCGACTTGACCCCCAGGTCCTTAAGAATGGCGGCTGCCATGCTGTAATCGCGTTCATCCACCGAGTGTCCCAGGGCCAGGTTGGCGTCAACTGTATCTAATCCTTCATCCTGCAGGTTGTACGCCCGCAGCTTTTCTGCCAGCCCAATGCCGCGTCCCTCCTGCCGCAAATAGATAATCACCCCGCGCCCCTCCAGGGCAATTAATTCCATCGAGCGGTGAAGCTGGTCTCCACAGTCGCAGCGCTGCGAGCCGAGCACGTCGCCCGTAAAGCATTCCGAATGAACCCTGACCAGGACCGAAGATTGGTCGTCGACATCCCCATTGATAAACGCAAGGTGCTCCTTCTTATCGTGATTATTCGTGTAAAGGCAGAGTTGGAATTCTCCAACCGCGGTTGGCACACGCGCGCAAACGGCTCGGTGTATTTCTAAATCATCAGGCATTGCTCATTTTCCTTTCAACTCCAATGACGCCGCAAATTATGGCTTATCAAACCACAACAAAACCACCAGAGCCACTTCCAGGATTTTGTCGATATAAGCGAACCATACCCTTAATCCAACCAGGATCCAGGCAATTATCGTGACCACCACGAAAGCCATGAATACCCAACGCACCAGGCCTTTGTAATCCTTGAGAATTGGTATAGGTAAGATATAAGCTGCCAACAAGGCCAGGTAACCCAGAAAATTTAAAAAGAAAACGATGTCGAAGGGATTCGAAGTGATGGCCAGGTACAGGTGGACCAGGGCTGTGATCACCGTGATGATTATGATTCCATAACGCGTGCTGCTCAAACTCGAGCTTTTTGTTCCCATGACGATCTCCTTTATGCTAAATACGGATGATCGACCTTAACAGATCCATTATAATTCATATCAATATTGTACCTTTTGATCAAGATTAGTAAATCCTCTGTAGAGACTATTTCTATAATAATCCCTTATTTTTGGCCCTTTTTTTGCCATTTCTCATCCGCTGTGGTGACTATTAAAACAAAACGGAGGTTTCAGGAAGCCGTTGCTTCCCAAAACCTCCGCTGCTTGTGTTTATCTTTAGTTGAAGGCCTTTACGATTCCGATGGTAACCTGCTCGTTATCAAATTCATCCGTGCTGACCGGCATATCTGACGAGACCTCCCCCGGGGCCAGCTCGAGAGCCAGAGTCTCCGCCTTGATGTAATCGCTGAAGCTGTTGATCGCTTCCAATAACACCGGCGTGGCGGAATAGTATACCCGGATACGGTCGGAGATGTCGAAGTCGGCCTGCTTGCGCAGGTCCTGCACCCGCCGTACGAACTCACGAGCCAGGCCTTCGCGCACCAAATCCGGGGTCAATTCGGTCACCAGCGCTGCCAGGTAAGCTCCATCCGAAGCCACCGCGAAGCCGGACCGGGCCTGGATCCGCACTTCGACTTCTTCCGGCAGAATCTCGTAGCTTTCCCCATCAACAGTCAGGGGCAAGCTCTTGCCTTCCATCAGCACCTGGGAAGCCTGTTCAGCCGGCAGAGCCAGCAGGGCGGCCCGGATTTTCGGAGAACGCCCGCCGTATTTCTGGCCCAACTGCTTGGGCAGTGGGTTGAGGCTGTAAGCCACGGCTTCGCCGGCTGCTTTGAGCACCCGTACCTTTTTCACGTTGAGCTCATCTGCCAGCAGATCGGCATACTGCTCGACGATCTTCTCTTCTTCCAGGATCCCGACCGCATAGGCGGCTTCAGCCAGCGGCTGGCGGACCTTGCGGTTGGCCTTGTTGCGGGCGGCGTGGCCCAGAGAAGCCAGCTTCATGGTCAAGGCCATTTCCCGGTTCAATTTTTCGTCGATCAGGCTTCCATCGTAGCCGGGCCATTCATCCAGGTGAACCGAGAGCGGCGCATGCTCGTGAAAGCTGCGCACGAGGTTCTGGTATATTTCTTCAGCCATGAAAGGCATGGCCGGCGCGAGCAGTTTTGACAGCGTCACAAGCGCCTCGTACAGCGTAGCATAAGCTGCCTGCTTATCGTTGTCCGATTCGCTCTTCCAAAAGCGCCGGCGCGAGCGCCGCAGGTACCAGTTCGAGAGCTGATCGACGAACGTCTCGATTGGGCGGGTGGCCCCGAGCACGTCGTACGTTTCGTATGCTGCCGTCACATCGCGCACCAGCGTGTGCAGGGCCGATCGCAGCCAGCGGTCCAGGGGCGAATATTCTACCTCAACATCAGCCTGGGGTTTCCAGGCGTCCAGATTGGCGTAGGTTACAAAGAAAGAGTACGTGTTCCACAGAGTCAGCGTGAAATTACGGATGACTTCTGCCACCAGGTTGCTCGAAAAACGTCGCTCCTGGCCTGGCGGGGTTGCCGTAAAAAGGTACCAGCGCATGGCATCGGCCCCGTTTTCGTTGATGACTTCCCAGGGGTCGACAACGTTGCCTTTCGTCTTGGACATTTTTTGGCCTTCGCCATCCAGGATCAGCCCCAGGCAGATCACGTTCTTGAAGCATTCTTGCTCGAAAAGCAGGGTGCTGATGGCGTGCAACGAATAAAACCAGCCCCGGGTCTGGTCAACAGCCTCACAGATGAAATCGGCCGGGAACTGGCTCTTGAATTTCGCCTGGTTCTCGAATGGATAATGCCACTGCGCCACCGGCATCGAGCCGGAATCGAACCATACGTCGATCAGCTCAGGCACGCGCTTCATGCTGCCGTCGCATTGTGGGCAGGGAACTTTGATCTCGTCCACGAAAGGCCGGTGCAGATCCAGGTCCGTGAGATCGCGTCCGGACAGTTTCGACAGCTCCTGGCGCGAACCGATGCCCAACTGGTGGTGGCATTTGTCGCATTCCCATACCGGCAGCGGGGTGCCCCAATAGCGTTCACGGCCCAAGGCCCAATCCACGTTGTTTTCCAACCAGTTGCCGAAACGCCCGTTCTTGATATGGCTCGGATACCAGTTGATCTCGTCGTTCAATTCGACCAGCTTCTCTTTGTACTGGCTGGTCCGAATGTACCAGGTCGGCCGGGCGTAATACAGCAGCGGCGTTCCACATCGCCAGCAGAACGGGTAGGTGTGGGTGATCGTGCCTTCTCGGAAGAGCAGGCCGCGCGCCTGTAAATCCTGCGTGATGAAAGGGTCGGCATCCTTGACGAATTTGCCAGCCCACGGGCGAATATCGTTTTTAAAGGTGCCGTCTTCTGCCACCGTCATCAGGATCGGCAGGTCCTCTTCCAGCGCAGCCTGCATATCTTCAGCTCCGAAGGCCGGCGCAATGTGCACCAATCCGGAGCCGTCGTCGGTTGTAACGAAATCACCCAGGATGACCCGGTGCGCCGGCTTATCGGTGGGCATGAACGTGAAGAGTGGCTTGTACCGCTTTCCCTTCAATTGCTTTCCCTTGAACCGGTCAACAACCTTCACCGGCTCGTCACCGAAGACCTTTCCAACCAGCGATTCGGCCAGGATAAGCCGTTCCTTGCCTCCCTCGGGCAGGGCGCGCTCCACTGTCACGTATTCGACATCTGTCCCAGCCGCCACTGCCACGTTTGCCGGCAGCGTCCACGGGGTCGTCGTCCAGACCAGCAGGGATGTGCCTGGTGCATCCACCAGGGGCATGCGCACAAACACGCTCGGATCGGTGGCGTCGTCATATCCTAGGGCAACCTCGTGGTCCGAAAGCGGCGTGCCGCAACGTGGGCAGTAAGGCACCACTTTGAAGCTCTGGTAAAGCAGTCCTTTATCCCAAAAATTCTTGAGAATCCACCAGACCGATTCGATGTAATCGTTTTTATAAGTGATGTAGGCATCGTTGAGGTCGACCCAATAGGCGATGCGGTCGGTCAGCCGTTCCCAATCCTGGATATATGTAAACGCCGATTGGCGGCACAGCTCGTTGAATTCCGCGATGCCGTAAGCTTCAATTTCCCGCTTGTTCTTAAACCCTAATTTTTTCTCAACCTCGATCTCCACAGGCAGCCCGTGAGTATCCCACCCGCCCCGCCGGCTAACGTGGAACCCGCGCATCGTCTTGTAGCGCGGGAAGAGATCCTTGAATGCCCGCGCCAGAACGTGATGTACGCCCGGTTTTCCATTGGCGGTCGGCGGCCCTTCATAGAATACGTATTCCGGGCCGCCCTCGCGTTCTTCCATGGTCTTATGAAAAACGTCATGCGATTTCCAGAAGCGAAGGGCCGCCTCTTCGACCATGTTGACATTGAATTTCGGCGATACTGGTTTGAACATTCGAACTCCTCTATTGAAATTAAAACGCCCTCATCCCACACCAGGGACGAGAGCGAATCTCGCGGTACCACCCTGCTTCCTGCCAGCCGGCAGGCTCCTCGCGCGGTGCATCCGAATTGTGGATAAACCGCCGCCCTGGATAACGGGGTGCGAACCCGGCTCCCTTACTTGCCCGATAAAAAAAATATCGGACGTTCAGTTTGCAGCTCCGGAAGGATTTTCAACTCGCTGCCCTGCCCCGGCTTTCACTCGTTCCGGGTTCGCTGCCAGCGCCGCCTGAGTTTACTCTTTTCCATCATCGCCGTTATTTTCAACCGGCAGGCAGCTTTTTGCCCAATTTTGAGCCAGCGTTTCCTGCCTTGAATGAACCTTTTTTGATACGAGGGGGTGGAGTTTTAGAAAACGCGAAGCATTTTCTAAAACTCCGCTCGTTCGTTTTGCGTGGCCGCCCGCTACGCGGGGCCGGCCAGCTTATGCTCGGATTATGCCATAATTAAAGAAAAAATGCAATCCATTAATGATCTATAACTCGTCAAAGTTAAACTTCGTAGTAACGACTTCGCGCAGCACCCCATGCAGGTCAGTCGTTACCGTCTGTTGATTGCGGCTAAAGTCGCAACTACAAAGATCGGCTGCACATTTGACACACTACTGCCCAACCGTTCCATAAAACAACGGCAGCTCCGGACACGCTTCATCGCTCCACCTGTGGGCTGCCAGCAGGCGCTCTCTCGCCGCTGCCAGCTTTTCGGGACTGTTGGCATGGATTGTAAAAAGTTCCTCGCCCTTTTCTACCCGCTCGCCGATGATATGGTGGATCACGATGCCAACCGCATGGTCGATCGGATCGCTTTTCCTGGCTCGCCCGGCTCCCAGGTCGACCGAGGTCTCGCCGACTTCCCTTGCATCGATCCCCGCCAGGTATCCGCCTCGCGGAGCCGGCACAATCTCAATGAGAGGCGCCTTTGGGAATTTTTGCGGGTCATCGACGTACGTAACATCTCCGCCTTGCGCCTGCACGAGCTGGCGGAATGCTCGCAATGACCGCCCCTCCTTTAATGCCGACTCGGCCAGCTCGCGAGCCTCGTCCAGGCTCGCTGCTTTTTGTCCCAGCACTAGCAGGTAGCTTGCTACTACCAAGCAGTGCTCTCGAAAATGCCGCGGACCGCCACCGCGCAGCGTTTCCAAAGCTTCCAACACTTCGAGCGAATTCCCGACTGCATGGCCCAGCGGCTGGTTCATGTCCGACAGGAGCGCCACCACCCTTCGCCCGGATAACCTCCCGATGGATACCATTAATTCGGATAGTTTTCGGGCATCTTCAATCGTCTGCACGAATGCCCCAACCCCGACCTTCACGTCCAGGACGATCGCCTGCGCCCCGGCTGCAATTTTCTTGCTCATGATCGACGAGGCAATCAAAGGGATCGAATCGACCGTCCCGGTTACATCCCGCAGGGCGTAAAGCTTCCCGTCCGCAGGGGCCAGGTCGCTGGTCTGCCCGGTCAGCACCAGCCCAATCCGGCGCAGTTGGTCGACAAATTCAGCCTGGCTTAGATTGGTGCGAAATCCGGGGATAGATTCCATTTTATCCAGCGTCCCCCCGCTGAAGCCAAGCCCACGCCCCGACATTTTACCGACCCGCAGCCCGCAGGCAGCCACGGTCGGCTCGACCACCAGGGTTGTTTTATCACCCACCCCGCCGGTCGAGTGCTTATCGACCGCGATTGGAACCACATTGGAGAGGTCGAGCACTTTGCCGGAATGCGTCATCGCCAGGGTCAAATCGGTCGTTTCACGGTCGGTCATGCCGATCAGGAAGACCGCCATTGCCCAGGCTGCAGCCTGGTAATCGGTAATTTCGCCTCGCGTGAAACCCTGGATGAAAAATTCGATCTCCTCGCGAGTTAATTCTCCCCCATCGCGTTTTTTGATGATGATGTCAACGGCTCGCATGTCCACCTCCAGAACTATATTATATCCACACCCCACGATCCTGCCAAAGAAAAAGGCGTTTCCTTCGGTGACGTACCAAAAGAAGCGCCTTTTTCGCAGACTTGCGGATGTTAAATTATTTCTTCAAGAAAATCGTAACTTTCCGGTTCGGCTCTTCGCCGATACTTTCGGTGGTCACATCCGGGTGATCGCGCAGCTCCAAGTGAATTACCCGTCGCTCGCTGGCGGGCATGGGCTCTAGCACTTGCTTGCGTCCGGTGTGAATGGCTTGCTCGGCCATTTTGCGAGCCAATTGGCGTAAGGAGCGTTCCCGGCGCGCCCGGTAGCCCTGAATGTCGATCAGCAGCGGCACCCAATGGCCGACTTCCTTCCCAACGATCAGGCTGGTGATGTATTGCAGCGCATTCAGCGTCTCAGACCGCCTGCCGATTAAGATGCTCAGGTCATCGCCCTGGATATCCACCAGGATGACCGGTTCGTCTCTCATTTCCTGTGCCTGGACATACCGGGCCGCCACCCTGGCGCGCACCCTCATTTTTTCGAGCAGCTCAGACACAACTTCCTTGGCAATGTGAATTGCATTTTCGTCCCCGCTGACCGTTTCTGCAGCCTGGGTTTCCTCCAACTCAGATTCGAGCGGCGCCTCCTCAAGCAGTTGCTCCGAATGATCCTCTATCTCTTCCATTTCTTTGGTCGGGTTTTCCGGTAAGATGGTCAGGCGGACACGCGCCTGGCGCCCGCCTAGGCCAAACAGGCCACGACTGCCCGCATCCAGCACTTCCACTTTTACCGAGTCTCGGGGGAGGCCAAGCTGGCCTAATCCGCGACTGATTGCATCCTCCACAGAAGGGGCAATGATTTCAAGAGTAGTTTTTTCCGAGCTCATGGTTTCCTCAAGCACCAACCAGGTTGATTTATTTAAATTTCGACGACCCGCTCTTGACTGGTTTGGTCATATTAGCTTTCTTTGCCTTGGCAGCCCCGGAGCCGTTCGATTTATGCGTCAGGGCAGGTTTGGATGAAGACTCAGGCAGGCTTCTGGTTTCCTTGGGCGAGGAATCTGCAATCGGTTTTGAGGCCTTTACCCCGCCTTTGACGGCTGCAACCGGCTGCGGTTTGTAGAAAGGATTGAGATTATTCCAGTTCACCTTGCCGAGCATCGCATATTGACCGATGCCGATCAGGTTCGAAGTAATGAAATACAGCGAAATGCCGGAAGCCAGCGTCAAGCCGAGATAGCCCATCAGGAGCGGCATGTAGATATTCATCATTCCGCCCAGCATGTTCGCCTGGCTGTTATTGGGATCCGCCGGAGGCTGCATCAGCCTGCTCTGCATCCATGTCGTCACCATCACGATGATCGCCATGGTTGGGATACCAAATGGAAGGCCCGGGATAAACAGGCGTTCGGGTTGGCCCAGGTCCATCCACAGGAACCGGCTATCGATCGGTATGATGTTGGCAACGTTCAAGAAACCGGGATAGATGTGGCGTGTCAGGCTTAGAAGTTGGAGAGGTGAAGTTACAATGGCTTGCTGGAGGGTCTGGTAAAGCCCAATGATGATTGGGAATTGGATGAGCAGCGGCAGACAGGATGCGAACGGGTTGACTCCCAGCTCTTTTTGCAGCTTCATCTGCTCCTGGGCCAGTTTTTCCTTATCGTTCTTATACTTTACCTGGATTTCCTTCCACTTCGGATTGCTTTGCAGCTCCTGCATGGCTGCGGCGCTCTTGATCTGTTTCACCATCAGCGGGTGAGTCAGCAGCCGGATTATGATCGTGAAGAGAATGATGGCGATTCCAAAATTCCCCACCACGGAATAAATAAACAGGAGCACATTGGTGAACGGCTGCAAAATCAGTATTGTCCAGATATCCATAGATCAACCTACCTTTACTGTGGCACCGTAAATGTCCAGGAATCCTTGCCTGTAAAGTCATAGGCAACCAGCAGGACATTTTTATCGCCGCCTGTGACGCCGACGACAACTTGCTGTCCGGCCACAACGGGCGATGAATACAGTTTACCATTAATTGTTTTATTCCAGCCCAACTTACCATTGAAATCCATCAGGAAGACCTGTCCGGTTTCAGAGGCAAAGATCAGCCCGTTCGAGGTCATGGCCGGCGCACACAGAACCGGCCCTGGTGCATCCACTTCCCATTTCGATTGGCCGTTGCTGGCAGTTATTGCATAAACCTTATTGTTCGCGTCGCCGATGTATACGACGCCATCTTTTAGAACCGGCACAGCCCATACACTACCCTTGGTCTTGAAACGCCAGAGAATGCTCCTGCCGTCCGACTTGATTGCCAGGACTTCGCTGCCGAGCGTGCTCAGGTAGATCGTCCCATCATCGCCCACCGCCAGGCCGTAGACCCCGGATGCTCCCAGATCCACCTTCCAGGCCAGGGTGCCGGAGCTCAGGTTGACTGCATACAGGAAATGGTCCATCGAAGGCACGTACACCAGCTCACCGTCGCTGACAGGTTTGGCCCAAAAAGCCGCGTTCGCGCTAAATTTCCATACTACCTTGCCGTCAGAAGGCGAAAGAGCATACAAAGTGCCATCTGCGGAGGGAGCGATGACCATATTCCCAACAATCAATGGGCTGGCGACCCACTGGCCTTTAGCGTCCGTATTTGTCCACTTTTCAGCACCGGTCATGGAATCAAGTCCAATCAATGAGAATTTTTTTGTTTCTGTGCTGAGTAAGGAAGGCGAATTGCCATAATCGCCAACAATTACCAGGGAATCGCTTAATTCTGGGGCAGCATAGTACTGCTTGGAGGCATCGGCTTTTACCGGGTAACGCCAGGCCAGGCTGCCATTCGTGGCGTCTACTTTAAAGACACTTGCGGCGTCTGCAACGTATACAAAATCACCTTTTGGTGTAACGCTTACCCCAGGCCAGCTCGACGACGGCAGCGTGCCGCAAGCGCTTAACAGGATACTGGCAAAAACTACGACAACGATCAACTTCAATTTTGAATAATTCATACTTTTGACTTCGCTATCTTGAGTTGTATTGTGGCTAGGCTTCAAGGAACCGGATCATAACCGCCTGGATTGAACGGATTGCACCGTAGAACTCGCCATACCGCCATGGCCGTCCCTTTTATGGCGCCGTACTTATAAATGGCCTGGTACCCGTAATGCGAGCAGGTCGGATAAAAACGACATGTGTCGGGCGGCAGTGATGGCGAAACGACTGCCTGGTACAAACGAATGAGAGCTAACAACGGCATCCGGGGAAAATTGCCAATCTTCCGCGGCAGGTCCCGCAAGCGGGGTTCATTCGGATATTCATTCCTGGCATCCATTTTACATCTCTACCAATAAACCGGCGTTTTTCAGAAGGGTTCTAATGGCCGCGTTGATCTGCTCAAAATCTGCGCGCCCGATCGATTTGCGAGCCAAAAAGATCAGGTCCCATCCGTTCTGGATCGCCGGGAAAAATGCGTCAACACTTGCCCTGATGCGCCGCTTTGCTCGATTGCGATTTACCGCATTTCCGATTGAATGACTTGCAACCACACCGACTCGGAGGGTATTCTCTTGATTTGGTAAGGTAACTAACACAATTAGCGAGTGGGCATAAGACTTGCCAGAACGCCGCACTCGCTTGAATTCATTTGACCGCGTAAGGCGGAACTTTCGTTTCACCCTTACACCTGTCGAAAAGGTAAGTTGGACAGGCTGACCATCCCATGTTGGTTAATGAAAATGCCGATTCTTGATCTATTACAGAAAAAATCCTACCAGCGGATCCGTTTTACATGGTTGTTCATTTTTGTAGTCAGGCGCAGGCGGCCCTTCAAACGGCGGCGTTTCAAAACCTCGCGCCCGTCCTGTGTCTCCATACGCTTGCGGAAACCGTGGACGCGGATGCGGTGATGAATTTTGGGCTGATAAGTTCTCTTAGGCATTCAAAATCCTTTTCATCAAATAAATTTCTGCCATCGTGTTTGCTCAACCAGGAGGGAATTACTATGTTTTATTTTTCGCTTAAAAACATACCAATTCCTTCCAGGCCCAGCTTATAATGATGAAGTCGTATTATAACCTGATGTTCGTAGCCGGTCAAATCCCAGGCTGCTTTTCAATCAAAACTCAAATCCCAGTGTGTTCGTGGCTGTGGTTATGGACGTGATTGATTTCAACCGGCGATGCCAGCAGCTTTGCGAGCTCCTTCATCCCATCCTCATCTGTAATTGCCAGGACTTCATCCCCGGCTTGAAAATCGGCCGAGCCGCGCGGGATCATCACTTCTCCCTTGCGGATGACAGCCGCAATGACGCAGTGGTCCGGCAGCCCCAAATCTCGGATCGGGATACCGATCGCCGGCGCCCCTTCTGGGATCTTCTCTTCTACCAACGAATAATTCCCGCGGCGTAGTTTCAAGAGTGTCATCATGTCGCCCATGGACATTTCTTCCTGGATTAAATGCGCCAGGATCTCGGCCTGGTTGAGAGCCACGTCGACGTGGAAGGTCGCGTCGAACATCCAGGCATCCCTGGGATTATTCACGCGGGCGATCGTGCGCCGCACCTGGTATTGGGTGCGAGCCAGGTAGCACAGCACTAGGTTGATCGCATCACTGGTCGTGCAGGCTGCCATTGCGTCAGCCTCCCGGATGCCTGACCTTTCCAACACGCTCGGATCGATCGGATCCCCTTCGAAGATGCTCTCGGTCGGCAGCTCACGATGGATGCGCGCCAGCACCTCTCTCCGATTATCGATGATATGGACTTCGTGCTCCTGGCGTAATAACGCTCGCGCTAATTGCGCCCCGGTGCGTCCGCCACCTGCTACAATGACCAGCATGTTAATCCTCCTCCGGGGGTCTGGAAATTTTAGCCCACAGTGCTTCCGTTCCATCCAGCGTCGCGCTGAAGTGGAGCAGATCTCCCGCCTGGAGCACCGTATCACTGCTGGGTAGAAACGCAGTGCCGGAACGGGTGAGCGAGACCAACACGCAGTCCTGGCAGCTTATCAATTTTTCGATCGGTTGGCCGTTCCAGGATTCCGGTATGGTCACTTCGTAAATTTCAACCTCGCCGTTTCCGGCTGAAAAAACCGTCCGGATTTCGGTGTGGTAGACCATTTCCTCCAGTCGCTGGGCGGCCCAGCTTGTCGCATTGATGCATTGCAGGTTGAACGCTTCGTATAACGACCGGTTGTGCGGCTCGTAATTGCGGGCAATTACATTCGGAACGTGGTAATGCGCCCGCACGGCGTGCCCAATGACCAGGTTTTCAGCATCCGAACTGGTTGTCACAACTACCACGTCACATGCCTCGATCCCAGATCGGTGCAGGACTTCCTGGGCCATTGCATCGCCTTCATAGAATCGGCCCTGAAAATCGGGGGGCAGCGCATTAAAAGCAGTTTCATCTATATCGATGACTGCCACATCATGCCCGCGCTTGAAAAGGCGGTAAGCCAGGTCCGCCCCCATTCGCCCGCATCCAACAACAATCACCCTCATTTCTTCCTCGCTAAACTGAACAATTTAAATAATACCACCATAGACTCCGCAGGTATCTTAAGCCCCTGGAAGGGCGCAGATCAGAACGAATCCTCAATCAACCCGGTACGGCACCTCGGTCACGACAACGCCGGTGCGGTTAAGCAGAACGGTGCGCAGGGTCTCAGCCGTGCGGCTGTGCAATGCGCCGGTCCAGAGCTGGGTTGAAACAAACTGCGGCACCACGACCGTGATAATTTCATTCGGCTGCCGGTGATCATCCAGGTCCTCGATGTATTCCAGCAGCGGTTCGATAAATGTGCGGTAAGGTGAATCAAGAATGGTCAGCCGGTAGCCGTCTCCCCATTTATCCCATTTCGCTTCGAGCTTCTCAGCCTCCTGTGGATCAATCGAAACGTGCACCGCCGTGATGTCATCCGAAAGCATGCGCGCGTAGCGCAAGGCCGCCATGGTTCCACGGTGGACCCCGCTGATGGCTAAAATCACGCGTATCCTTTGCGTGCGCGGCGGAGCGCCATATTTATCCAGGGATAATGCGTGCGCTACCCGTTTATAATGCCGGTTAATCCCAAGAAAGATCATCACCAGGGAGGGGATAATGATGACCACTACCCAGGCGCCCTCCGGAAACTTGGTGATCGCAAATACAATCGTTACGACCGCCGTCATGGCCGCACCGATCCCATTCACGATCATTTTAAATTTCCATTTAGGGTCGTGAACCAGGACAGAGCCGCGTTCCTGTATTTCTTTACCTGGGAGTAAATGACCCGATTTCCACCAGCGCCGGGCCATACCGGTTTGAGAAAGGGTGAATGAAAGAAAAACCCCGATCGCGTATAACGGAATCAGGCGGGTCACGCTGGCGTCAAAAACAATGATCAAAAAGCTGGCGATCATTGCCAGGGCCACGATTCCGCGTGAATACACCAGGCGGCTGCCCCTATACGATAACGGGCGAGGCAAGAATCCATCATTGGCCTGTAAGGCGCTTAACCTCGGAAAATCAGCAAAAGATGTATTGGCAGCCATGACCAGGATGACCGTCGTGGCTGAAATTACAGCCAGGTATAACAAACCGCGGTTGCCAAATGTCGTTCGGGCCAATTGCGATATGATCGTTTCACCTTCCGATGGCAGAGCGCCAATGTGTTGGGCCAGGAAACAGATCCCTAACAGAGTTGTGCCCAAAATAAGCGCCATCCAGATCAACGTTTGCCCGGCATTCTTGCTGCTAGGCATTTTAAAGGCCGTGATTCCGTTGGAAATCGCCTCAACTCCGGTCAGAGCGGTAGTTCCGGAGGCGAAGGCGCGTAAAATCAAGAACAGGGTTAACGGCTGAGCCACCTGAACGACCAGGTCCTGCGGAGGATCGACCATCGTGCCAAGCGTGCCAAAGAACATGCGCACGAAGCCAACCCCGATCGTAAGAAAAATCATTACCAGGAAGAAATAGGTCGGGATTGCGAACGCCCTGCCCGATTCTTTTACGCCCCTCAAGTTGACCAGCATGATAAAACAAACCAATCCTACTGAGATTGCAACGCGGTAAGTCAATAGCCCTGGAAATGCAGAAATGATCTGGGCTACCCCGGAAGATACCGAGACTGCAACCGTCAAAATGTAATCTGTCAGAAGGCTTGCTCCGGCCACCTGGGCTGGAATTTCTCCCAGGTTATCCCTTGAAACGATGTACGAACCACCGCCGCCCGGGTAAGCATGGATTGTTTGCTCGTAGGAAAAAGTTAAGATGGCTAACAGTATGGTGATTGCAATTGATATCGGAAAGACAAGGTTGAGACCGATCGAGCCTGCGATCGCCAGGACCACCATCATTTCCTGGGGACCGTATGCGGTTGAGGATAACGCATCAGAGGCAAATACCGCCAGGCCGATGAATTTGCCTATTGTTTGGTGTGGAGCGTCCGCAGTCTGTAGCGGGTGCCCGATTAACCAGCTACGCCAGTTACGCGGCGGCTTATATTCGGTCGGCCGCCGTTGTACCGTCGTGCCATTATTATCTTCAAAGCTCATAGAAGCAATCGACTTTCACAAACAAGTTAGCGTAAAAAAATAAAGACCGGCCCGAGCCCGTCTTCGATACCAATACCTAAACCGACCGATTATAATAATAATGCATCAAGTGGTCAATCATTCGTAAAGGCGTGAATAACCTCGCCGATAAATTATAACCCAACATCGTTTACTTGTATTTGTCTGTGAGTGTTAATGGATCTACGAAGTAAAAAACCGTAATGATGCAATGAATAGAAATAAATAGAAAGGGCAGGAATTCAAATGGAAACCTACAAGCACAAACCCATCCGTGTTGCAGTTGTTGGTGCCGGTTTTGTCGGCGCCACGTTCGCGTACGCTCTTTTACTGAGCGGTCTTTCTTCAGAAATTGTTCTGATCGACGCCAACCAATCCAAAGCTGAAGGAGAGGCGATGGATTTGAACCACGCCGTTCCGCTGGCCCAGCCAGGTCACGTTTGGGCAGGCGACTACGCTGATTGTGCCGGAGCCACTGTCACCGTAATTACCGCCGGCACGGCTCAACGCCCGGGTGAAACCCGCCTCGATCTGACCAGCCGCAATACTGAAATATTCCGCCAGATTATCCCAAAAGTAGCCCAAAATAACCCGGATGGCGTGATTTTGATAGCGACCAATCCGGTGGATGTTTTAACCTATGCCAGCCTGAAATTTTCCGGCCTGCCCTCGAACCAGGTCTTTGGCTCCGGCACCATCCTGGATACGGCCCGCTTCCGCTACCTTCTCAGCCAGCATTTTGGCGTTGATGCCCGCAGCGTGCACGCCTTTATCATCGGCGAACACGGAGACAGCGAGGTCCCTGCCTGGTCTCTCGCCCACATCGCCGGTACACACATCCCCGATTTTTGCAGTTTGAACGGGTTTGCCTGCAACGACCCGGAGCTGGATCAAATTTTCAAACAGACGCGCGACGCCGCCTACGAGATTATCCAGCTCAAAGGCGCCACGTATTACGCCATCGGCAGTGGATTACTGCGAATCGTTGAAGCAGTCTTGCGGGATCAAAATACCGTCCTATCGATCTCAAGCCTGATCCAGGGTCAATACGGCATTAACGACGTCTGTCTCAGCCTGCCCAGCATCGTCGATCGAGGCGGGGTCGAGCGCGTCCTCAACCTCGACCTCAGCCAGCAAGAAGTCGCCGGACTGCTCAAATCTGCCTCCGTCCTCAAAGAAACTATCCAGCATTTGTCTCTGTAAGTGAATCTGAGGGATATTCCGGCTGGCCTCGTCAGCCGGAATATCATTATTATTAGACGATCTTCCCCCAAATTTCGTCGTCTTGAATTTCAACGAGCTCAACCTCGTCCATTTCATTCCAGCGGTTCTGACCGCCAAAGGCGGTGACTCGCAGGTAATTATCCGTCAGTCCTTCCAACTTCCAGCCTTGGGGGCTAAAGGCCGAGGCGGATTCCCACAGCACGCCCATTTTTCGTCCCAGGAAACGCTGTTTAAACCGCAGCGCCGACTTGCTTAAGACTGCCCGCATTTCAGCGCTCCGCTTTCTGCGGATGTCAGGTGGCACCTGATTGGGGTAGCGCGCCGCCGGCGTTCCCGGGCGGGCCGAATAATTAAACACGTGTCCCCCGCTAAATTCCATCTGCCCAACGAATGCCAGGCTCTCGGCGTATTCCTCTTCGGTTTCCCCAGGGAAACCGACAATAATATCTGTCGTAATCGCCATCTCCGGCGAAGCCTGCCTGGCCTGGCGGACCAATTCTGCAAAGCCCTGCGGGGTTACGTTGCGCGCCATACGGCGCAGCGTGTTCTTACATCCGGACTGTAGTGGAAGGTGCAAATGGCGGCACACCCGCGGATCCTGCCACAGGCCGAAAAACTCTGCTTTCAAATCCCAGGGTTCGAGCGACGAGAAGCGCAGCCGGATTGGGTCAGCCTCGGTCAAGATCGCCTGCGCCAGACGCTCCAGGCGCGAAGGTGGGACAAAATCGTGACCCCACGAACCAAGGTGGACGCCGGTCAGGACGATCTCCTTTGTCCCGCCTGCCAGAGCCGTGCGTACGTCGGCGATCACTTCTTCTTCCCCCTGGCTTTGCCCGCCACCGCGCGCCACCCGCGTGATACAAAACGTGCAATGGTTGTTGCAGCCGTCCTGAGCTTTAATAAATGCCCGCGTCCGCTGGTGAATTCCTGGCAGAGGGCGGCGAGCCAATGGTTCCAGGTCCATCTCCGCCGCCGGGGTTTTCAGAATTTCCGAAACCAGGTCCTTTTTACGGGTATTCGGGATTACGGATATAACGCCGGGCAAAGCTGCTGCCGCGGGTGCGTCCAAAGTTGACCAGCAGCCGGTAACCACGATGTCGGCGCTGCCGGCCCGCCTTGCCTGGCGGATCTTCTGGCGCGAATCGGAAGCAGCCTCCACCGTCACGGCGCAGGTATTCACGACCACCAGTTCTGCTTCCGCCGGGCTGCCTACCAGAATATGCCCGGCAGAACGGAACTGGGCGGCAATTTTTTCTATTTCACTTTGGTTAAGTCGGCATCCAATCGAATCGACAAATACTTTCATACCACTAAGGTTTATACGCCAAAAAGTTGTCAAAGTAAAGGTCTGCGCCGCCAGTATCGCCCGTTCCGGCTATCAGGCCAATTTCACCTGTCTTGAAATCCTGGTCCTGCACGTCCAATATCTTTTGTCCGTTGGCCGACAGGCTTAAATCGGCCCCGTTACAATCAGCTCGCAGGTGATTCTGTGTGCCACCCTTGCGGATTGATTCCGAATAGGCCATTTCAGCGCCGCTGATAATATGATAATTGCCGTCCTTGACTTTCAAAATTCCGGCGTAACCGTCGCTGCTGGCCAGGAGGGCGTAAAAATTATCGCGATCCTGGTAGCGGCAGATAAAGCCAAAATCATTGTCGTCGGGTCCGCCGAGCTTGATGACATCTGCCTCCATGTACACGTCGCTTACCCGTTTGCCGGGCCGCGACCAGTAATCAAATTGCTTTTCGGCAATATAGATGCGCAGGCCGCCGTTTTGATAGGCCACCATCGACCCGCTCGGCTCGCTCCAGGTCTCCCATCCGCTGGTTGGATCGGAAAAGTCATCCTTGAACAAGATGTTTCCGGATGAAACGGCCGCATTGGCATTCTGGTCGATTGTCAGAGGCGCGCATCCAGAAATCATCACCATTATCACACATAGCAAGGCCAACTTTTTCATCAACAAGCCTCCAGCAGATTGCTCGGGAAGCTACACAGGAGGGTTAATCTCCACCTGCCAGATTTTCCTCTAAATAGCTTTACCCGGCCTTCCGGATTATTAAATTTAGCCTTTACTGCCCGCCGAAATATTGATTGAGCAAACGTTTCGCCAGCAGACCCGTTTCAGTGTCGTTCCCGGCGTTCTTTGAAGCCTGCATCAGAAACGGATAAGCCTGGTCAAACAAGTTTTGCTGAAGATAGAGTTGGGCCAAATGTAAATGTGCGGCGGCGTAACTGGCATCTTTCTCAATAGCCTGTTGCAAGAATCGTTCCGCACTTTTCATGTCTTGCAACGCCTGCATCACCCGCCCCATCAGATCCAAAGCTGTAGCGCTGTCCGGCGCCAGGATAAGCGCCTGGCGCGCGGCCGGTAACCCGACCTCGCGCGTCTGAAACTGGTGCACCACCGAAAAACCTCCAAGTGTCAGCCAGACCTGTAGATCGGAAGGATCCAAAACGGTCGCTTTTTGATAGTACTTCAATGCCCCATACAGGTCGCCCATCATGGAAGCTGTATTTCCGAGCTCAATTTGCCAGACCGCCTGGTCCGGTTCCTTTGCTGCGATTTTCTTTAATTGCTCCAGGGAAGTTTCAGGGTGGCCGTTGCGCCGGTACCACAAGGCTATCAGCCCATTAACAATGATCGAATTCGGGTCGAGCGCTTCTGCATGTTTCAATTGCTGCGATCCATCCTGGTTCAGTTGTTCGAGGGATTCTCCTAAGAAAGCCCAGCCTTCTGCATAATCTGGCGTCGCTTCGGTGGCCTTTTCAAACGATTGGCGCGCCAGGTCCCAAATCCCGAGGGATCCCAGGGCGCGCCCGATCACTACCCGCTGGTAACCTGCGTGGCTCTCCTTCAAGGCCGTCGCGATTGCCTTCGAGAGCGTGTTGATCTGCGGCGCCAGGCCGGCATCCAGGCTGGCTGCTTTTTGTAAGGCCGCCTCGGCATTTTGCGGGTCGAGAACACATTCCAGCAAACCCACCTTAAATGCTGCCTGTGCATTTTGGGGGAACTGCCCAATCCATTCCTCGGCAGTGTGGACTGCCCCGGCATACGCCTGGTGATCCATCTGCACCGCGAAGATCTTCTCGTACAGGCCTTCATCGGCTCGCCCTGCATCCACCAATTCCTGCCAGGTTGTGACTGCCCCTAACCAATCGCCTGACTGTAGATACGCCTCACCTAAGCTGATCAGACCCACGTCAGAAAGTACTCCTAAGTGTAAAGCAGTTTGAAAATATCGCACT
Organism: Anaerolineaceae bacterium; assembly: GCA_035543095.1. Taxonomy (GTDB): domain Bacteria; phylum Chloroflexota; class Anaerolineae; order Anaerolineales; family Anaerolineaceae; genus UBA700. Next base: position 65,621 of record DATKKB010000023.1, read on the forward strand.
GCAATAGCATAATCCCGGGCTTCGTTGGCATTGATCCCTGCCTCTGCCCACAAGTTCAATCGCCAGGGTTCCCACGCCAAGACTTTCCCCATATGCATGGCCTCACCGGCTGGATTCTGGCTGCGTTGAGCGTTTTGGACTGACACAATCTCGTCCTCCAGCGCCTGAGAGCGCGGTGCGAGGTTAAATGTCAATCCAATCAGCACCGGAATCAACAAAATCAAACTAAGCGGGAACTCTTTTTCTGTTTGCATCTCAGGGCTTCAATTAATTCTACCATCTTCAGAATAAAGCGTTCTTTGTTAACAGCGCCTGATTCAAACAAACTCTATCTTGACAATAATCACAAGCTGGTAGACAATTCAGACAGTCATTAATCTTCTGGAGGAATCTTAAAGATGAAGATCAAACGTATCAGCGCCATAATTGGCCTGTTGGTTGTGCTGTCATTGTTAGCAGCCTGCGGTTCTGCCCAAAATCCCACTGCCACGACGGACCCAAAGTTAATCTACACGCAGGTTGCTGAGACAGTCCAGGCCCAAATGACGAAAACAGGAGCCGCTTCGATCCTCACGCCGAAAGCCACCGATACTGAATTGCCGACCGAGGTTCCGCCCACTGCCGCTTTAACCCAGGGCACCGTGAGCCCTACCACCGCCGGGACCCAGCCGACCGGCAAGGCCACCGTAGCCGGCACCACGTCCGGCACGGCAGCAGCTACCCTCGTCGTCCTTCCCACCAACACTGGCCAGGTCCCTACAGCGCCTGAAAAGATGCTTTACATTTCACAGACGGTCAAGGATGGCACTATATTCAAAGCCGGCGATCAATTCACCCAGTCCTGGGTTATTAAAAATGTCGGCACTACCACATGGCCAAATACCTACCGGGTCCGCTTCTACGGCGGAAACCGCTTTGGGGTTGACGATTTTACTCTCCCGGGAACGATTATCCCAAACCAGACTGTGACCCTGACTGTCCATATGACCGCCCCAGCTAATGTTGGCAAGTACAACAGTATTTGGGTCATGACAAATAATGATGGAGTAAATTTCGGCTTCTTTACTTTCAACCTTGAAGTGAAGTAGTTAAAACTGTAATATGTCAATCCGTGATGATATCCAGGCCGAGGCGATAACCCTCGGCTTTTCTTTAGCGGGGGTTGTCCTGCCGCAGCGGCCGGCTCATTTTTCCGAATTTGCGCGCTGGCTCGACCAGAGTCGGCACGGCAGTATGTCCTATTTGTCCGCCCCCGACCGCGTCCAGCGCCGCCGCGACCCCAGCCTGCTCCTGCCCGAGGCGAGGTCCATCATCAGCCTGGCGCTGGCCTATTCATCTCCTTTTGCTTCTCCCAGTGAATCTCAGGCCCGCGAGATGCACGGCCGTGTCGCAGCATACGCCTGGGGCGACGATTATCACGCCGTTATCCCGCCCCGCCTGGATCGCCTGGCTGAACGGCTGTCCGGACTGGTGGGACGCCAGGTTCGCCAACGGCGTTATACCGATACGGGTCCCATCCTGGAGCGCGACCTGGCCCAGCAGGCCGGCCTGGGCTGGATCGGGAAGAACACCTGTCTTATCTCCCCCCAGGCTGGTTCGTTCTTCTTCCTGGCCGAGCTGCTGGTTGACGTTGAGCTCGAGCCCGATCAACTCTTTCCGTTCGATCGCTGCGGGAACTGCCGCCGCTGCATCGAGGCCTGCCCGACCGCCTGCATCCTTCCGGACCGTACCATCGACGCCAATCGCTGCATTTCTTACCAGACCATTGAAAATAAAGGTGCAATTCCGGCAGAGCTGCGGTCCCAGATAGGCGATTGGATTTTTGGCTGCGATATCTGCCAGAAGGTCTGCCCCTGGAACCTGCGCTTCACCCCCGCCGCCGGCGACGCCGCTTTCGCCCCCCGACCCGGCGTGGCCAACCCGATTTTAACAGCAGAGCTGAAATTGAGCCCGCAGACTTTTAACCTAAAATTTCGAAACAACCCCGTGCTGCGTGCCCGCCGTCGTGGCTACCTGCGCAACGTTTGCGTCGCCCTCGGGAACAGCCGTGATCCGGCTGCCGTTCCTGATCTCGAGTCTGCCCTGCTCGCAGAGCCTGAACTCTTGATCCGCTTGCATGCCGCATGGGCGCTTGGCCAGATAAATTCCATCCCCGCCCGCCTGGCGTTAAACAAAGCTTTGAATAATGAAAATCTGCCCGCTGTAATAATTGAAATTCGTAAGGGCCTGGAAGGCCCATCAATTTAAATCAGTTGGAAAAATAGAAATGGGCTGCCAGGCAGCCCATTTCTATTTTTCCAACTGATTTAAATTGATTTTGAGACTTACTGTGTCTTGGTGACGGTAGCCGTCGGTGGCGCAACTGTGCTCGTTGGACCCGATTTCGTGCTCGTCGGCCCAAGTGTTGGCACCGGCGTGGCAATATTGACCGGCACCTTGATCGTCTGCCCGGCAACCAGCTTGTTGGCATCGGTGATGGTCGGGTTGGCCTTCATGATCGCATCCTGGGTGCTGTGATATGTTAAAGCTATCGCTCGCAGTGTGTCGCCAAGCTGCAACGTATAGGTAATGAGCGTACCTGCTGGAAGTTTTGAAACGTCCTGAGGCGTAGCCGTCGGCAGGGTTTGCCCGGGCGCAGGGATCATGATCTTTTGACCAGGGGCGATCGGGCATGTGCCGACCGCAAAATTATTCAACGCCAGCAGCGCAGGCAGGTCAACCTTATATTTGATTGCCAGATCCCAACAGGTGTCTTTATCCTGAACGGTGTATTCAAATGGGCCCAGCGGGGTTACGGTCACGGTAGCTGTCGGAGTGAGAGTTTGGGTAGAAGTAGCAGTGGGGGTTGCAGAAGGCACCGTGGCAGTCACGGTAAAGGTGTTGGTCACAGTCGCTGTGGCAGTTGCAGGTGGCGGGATGATGGATCCACCCTGGCCGAGCGAAATCACCAGGATGATCACCCCTGCCGCTACCAGCAGGACAGCCAGAATGCCGATGATCCAGGGCATAATCCTCTGGCGCCTCTTGTAGCTCTCGATAACACTTTGTGGGGAATTTTTCATCTACAGTACCTTTTCATTCCATGAGATTCCAGGCCGCCAGATGATTTCCCTCCCGGCAGCTCTATCGACGCGCATGCGCCATCGATATTTTATTCTACCTGATATTTGCGGATTCAGCGAGGTTGACCTCAGCGTGGTTCTCCTGGAGGTAGCTTTTCAAGAATTGCCCGGTGTAAGAAGGTTCAACGTCGCACACCTCTTCTGGCGTGCCAGCAGCAATCAATTCGCCTCCCCGATCGCCACCTTCTGGGCCTAAGTCGATAATATAATCCGCTACCTTGATAATATCCAGGTTGTGTTCAATAATCAAGACCGAATTCCCGGCTTCTACCAGCCGCTGCAGCACTTCGATCAGCTTGTGCACATCAGCCGCGTGCAGCCCTACCGAGGGTTCGTCCAGTACGTACAGTGTTTTCCCGGTCGCCCGGCGAGACAGCTCACGCGCCAGCTTTACCCGCTGCGCCTCGCCGCCGGACAGGGTGGGTCCAGGCTGGCCGATCTTGATGTATCCCAATCCAACTTCGTTGAGCGTCCGTAGCTTTGATATGATCCCTGGAAATGATTCGAACAGCTCGATTCCAGCTTCAACGGTTGTATCTAACAGGTCGGCGATGGATTTGCCCTTGAAGTGCACCTGCAGCGTTTCACGGTTGAAGCGAGCGCCATGGCACACGTCGCAAGGCACATAAACATCCGGTAGGAACTGCATCTCGATCCGCAGCTGACCCTGTCCCTGGCAGGCTTCGCATCGCCCGCCGTGCACGTTAAACGAAAAGCGGCCTGCTTTGTAGCCTCGCATTTTGCTCTCAGGCAGTTCGGCGAACAGGTTGCGAATCTCGTCGAACATGCCCGTGTACGTGCCCGGATTTGAGCGCGGCGTTCGTCCGATTGGCGACTGGTCGATATTGATAATCTTGTCGATGTATTCGAGCCCTTCCAGGGCTTTGTATTCGCCCGGATTGGTGTGCGCGCCGTGAAGCTCGCGCGCCAGGGCCCGGTAAAGAATATCGACCATCAGAGTGGATTTACCGGACCCCGATACGCCTGTGATGCAAACCAGTTTGCCGAGCGGGATGTCTACCGTCAGGTCCTTCAAATTATTGGCGCTGGCCCCAATCACCCGCAGGTGTTTGCCGTTTCCGGTACGGCGCTTTTCAGGGATGGGCACCTGCAGCCGCCGGGATAGGTAAGCCCCTGTTAAAGAATCAGGATTCTTAAGGATGTCGTCGACCGTGCCTTCCGCTATCAGCTTCCCACCGTGCTCTCCAGCCCCCGGCCCGAGGTCGACCACCCAATCCGCCATGCGGATCGTCTCTTCGTCGTGCTCGACCACCAATACGGTATTCCCCAGGTCCCGCAGCCCCTTCAACGTATTCAGCAGGCGCGTGTTATCCCGCGGGTGTAGACCGATCGAAGGTTCGTCCAGCACGTACAAAACTCCCATCAGGCGCGAGCCGATCTGGGTCGCCAGGCGAATGCGTTGGGCCTCTCCGCCTGAAAGGGAACCCGCCGAGCGGCTGAGCGTCAGGTAATCCAATCCGACGTTGACCAGGAATCCCAACCGGTCGATGATCTCCTTAAAAATTCGTTCCGCAATCGATTTCTGCCGGGCTGCGAGGGGTGACTCATCGCCGAAAAGTTGGCCGATCCATTTCAAAGTGACGTTGACCGGCCAATCGGTCACTTCCACAATATTGCGGTTGTCGACTGTTACCGCCAGCGCCTCCGGGCGCAATCGCTTGCCCTGGCAGGTTGGGCAAGGCCGGTCGCTCATATACTCGGTGATTTTATTGCGGATATATTCGGAGTTGGTCTCCCGGTAGCGCCGTTCCAGGTTCGGAATGACTCCTTCGAAGGCCGCCCGGTAGGTCGAAGCTCGCTCGCGCCCCTTGATCTGGACGGTGACTTCCTGCCCTCCGGTGCCATACAGTACCAGGTCCAGCTTCTCTTTCGGGATCGTGCGCACCGGCGCATTCAGGTCGATCCCGTAATGCTCTGCCACTGCCTCGAGGTGCTGCCAGTAATAACCGCCTTGTTCCCTGCCGGAGTTCCATTCCATCGCCACGATCGCTCCTTCGGTCAGGGAACGGTCCGTGTCGGGGATGAGCAAATCAGGGTCGATCTCCAGCTTGCTTCCCAATCCCTGGCAGTCCGGGCAGGCCCCGTGAGGCGTATTGAATGAAAACGTGCGCGGTTCGATTTCAGCCAGGCTTACCCCGTGTTCAGGGCAGGCCAAGTGCTCCGAGAATTGCAAATCGATCGCCGGCTCAAACGATACATTTTGGGCCGTTACATAGCCTTCGCCTACTTTCAGCGCCGTCTCGACAGAATCGGTCAGGCGCGAGCGGAAAGCTCTCGCTTCTTCGGCCTCGTCTGTCTTCATGACCACTAACCTGTCGACCACCGCTTCGATGGTATGGATCTTGTATTTTTCGAGCTGGATTTCCTTTTCGTCGTCCAGGTTATAAACTTTACCATCAACTCTTACCCGCACGAAACCCGCCTTGCGGATTTCCTCCAGAACGGCCTGATAAGTCCCCTTGCGGGCCCGCACAATGGGCGCCAGGATGATCAGCTTTGTTCCTTCAGGCAACCGTTCGAGCGCGTCGACGATTTCCTGCGCCGACTGCTTCGTCACCTCGCGCCCGCACACCGGGCAGTGTGGAATGCCGACCCTGGCAAACAATAGGCGCAGGTAATCGTATACCTCCGTCACGGTGCCTACGGTCGAGCGCGGGTTGTGTGAGGTCGCCTTCTGGTCGATGGAGACCGCCGGTGAAAGCCCTTCGATGTAATCCACGTCCGGCTTGTCCATCTGGCCCAGGAATTGGCGGGCGTATGCCGATAGCGATTCGACGTACCGGCGCTGCCCTTCTGCAAAAATGGTATCGAACGCCAGCGAGGATTTACCCGAACCCGACAGCCCGGTGATAACTACCAGTTTATCCCGCGGGATTTCAACCGTGATATTCTTTAAATTATGTTCGCGTGCCCCTACGACCCTAATCGAATTTTGTGTCATGTCTGACCTTCCAAAAACGGGAGTCGTCCCGATTATAGCACAAATGTTTTATCGAAATCAATACTAAATAGAGCAAAGTTTCTATATTTATCGATTAAAGCATGACTTGTAATTATACCAAGGAGAAATTAAAAGAATTTAAACTTCTTCCCGAAAACTTGCATTTCCACCTTTCCTCTGGTAAAATCCTACGGCTCGGAGCGTTGTACCCTTCGCTCCAAATCCCATGAGCACAAATCTTGCTGAAAGGGCTTGACGAAAGATGAAAGTACTTTTACTCAAAGATGTCTACAAGCTCGGCCATGCTGGTGACGTAAAGCGAGTTGCCGATGGCTTCGGGCGTAATTTCCTGCTACCGCAGGGCCTGGCCGTCCTGGCTACCCAGGGCGCTCTCAAGCAGGTCGAGCACATCCGCACCAAGGCTACCGCCCGCCGCGCAATCTTGAACAACGAGCTGAGCGCAGTTGCCCAGGTCATTAACGGGCAAGTCTTCACCTTCACCAGCCGCGCTGGCGAGACCGGCAAGCTGTATGGCTCAATCACGGCCCAGATGGTCACCGACGCCATGAACCAGAAGCTGGGCACGAAGATCGACCGTCACCAGGTTGAGGTCGAGCCCATCCGCACCCTGGGCGAGCATAAAGCCCGCATTCGCCTGACGGTCGACCTGGTTCCTGAAATCAAGGTCGTCGTCTACCGCGAAGGTGAAGCGCCAGCGGCGCCTTCTGCTGCCGCCCCGGCGGTCCAGGCGGCTCCGGCGGCTCCTGCCGCTGCCGTTCAGGCGGCCCCAGCGATCCAGGCGACTCCGGCTCCGGATGAGTCCACCGAGCCTGCAGCTTGACTTTCCGTGCAACATGTAGGATGTATCCTTCCGAATCCCGGAAAGCTGATTGTAGGACAAACTAAAGTTTATCCTACAACCTCTGTGCACACTGAAACCGGCCAAAACCAGCGAAATGCTGCCAGGCCGGTTTTGATTTATCGGTTATGATTAGTCCATGGCAGAATCTTTAGGCGAAATTCTCTTGAAAGCTCGCCTGGCGCGCGGCGAATCGCTCGACCAGGTTTCGCTTGAGCTTCACATTCGCACAAGGTATCTCGAAGCCCTGGAATGCGACGAATTAAATGTCTTACCTTCCCAGGTCCAGGGCAAGGGATTTCTGCGGCTGTACGCCGGGTATCTCGGGCTTCCGATTCAACCCCTCCTCGACCGGTGGGGCGGCAAGTCGCCGCTAGTCAGCACCCAGCCTGCTCCCGAGCCGCCTCAAATCATCCCGCCGCCCGTTGTTGAAACCTTTGTTCCGGAACCGGAAGGAGAGACAGAAACCCCTTCGGATACACTGCTTTCGCTGGCCGAATCGGATTATGATACGCCGGTCGAGCTTCCGGAACCGGAAACGCAGCCCCACAAAGAGGAGAAAATTCCTCCTGGCTCATCGGAAATCCTTGTCCAAATCGGCGAAAAGCTCCGCCAGCAGCGCGAGCATTTAAACCTTTCTCTGGCCGATGTCGAGCGCCATACCCATGTCCGCCAACGCTATCTGGCCGCCCTCGAAGAAGGGCGGATGGATGCACTCCCCTCCCCGGTCCAGGGCCGGGGCATGTTGAACAATTACGCCGGTTTCCTCGAGCTGGATACAGATGCATTGCTCCTTAGATTTGCAGAAGCCCTCCAGACCCGCCGTATTGAAGTTGCCATCCCCGCTGCTGAAAAACGTCCTACCGGTAAGCGTAAGCCCGCCAAAGTGGCGCCTGCCTGGCGGCGCCTGCTCACGCCCGACCTGTTGATCGGGAGTGGGTTGATCGTGGTCCTTTTCGTGTTTGCAGTCTGGACGGCCTCGCATGTGAATGCCCTGCAAAGCCAGCAGGCAGTCGCCACGCCGCCCTCGATCGACCAGATGCTCCTTCAAACGGGCGTGCCGGCAGCTATCGCTTCGCCGATTCCGACCCGGCTGCCCAACCTCGGCACCCGCATTCCGGATACGGCCGGCGGCGTCCCGGTGGCAGATACAGAAACCCTGGCTCCTACCATTACGCTGCCTCCCGGCGGCACCGGACCGCTCCAGCTCGCCGTCGTCCCCAGCATGAGCACGTATATGCGCGTCACCGTCGATGGCAAAGTCGCTTTCGACGGCCGGGCCCTGCCCGGGAATGCCTATCCGTTCAGCGGCTCCAAACGGATCGAATTATTGACCGGAAATGCCGCTGCCTTACAGGTTTTTTTCAACCAGGTCGATTTGGGAAATCTTGGATTGGTTGGCCAGGTCAAGACTCTCATCTTCTCAAAGGACGGTGTGGTGACGCCTACCGCCCAGTTCACCCCCACCAAAACCGCCACCTTGCCGCCCACTGCCACCCTCAGGCCATCTTCTACGGTTCCCTCACCGACCATTACCCCTTATATCCCATGAAAATCAATCCTAAAACATTCTATCTAGCATCGCTTGGCTGCTCCAAGAATACAGTTGATTCCGAATCAATGGCTTCTCTGCTCCACCAGGCCGGTTACGAATCGGTCGAGGCGCCGGCTCACGCCAACTTGCTAATTGTGAACACATGCGGTTTTATCAAGCCTGCCCGCGAGGAATCGATCCAGGTGCTGAAAGACCTGGCCCGCAAGAAAAAGTCCGGCCAGTACCTTATTGCCGCCGGATGCCTGACAGAGCGCTATCGCCAGGGCGTGTTGGACCAGGTCCACGGCATCGACGGCATCCTCGGCACCCGCCGCTGGATGGATATCGTCGATGTCGTCCAAAAGCTTCGTTCAGGTCGCAAGGATCCGGCTCCGTTGTACCATCTCCCGGATGCCGCTACGGTCGGTACAGACGAGAGGGGCGTGCTGCGTGCCGCCGTCCAGGGAGGCAGCGCATATCTAAAAATTGCTGACGGCTGCCGCCGACCGTGCGCCTTTTGCGCCATCCCGTTGATCAAAGGAACGGCTGTCTCACGGTCTTCAGAGATCATTTTACAAGAAGCGTGCTCCCTGCAGAAAATGGGCGTTAAAGAGATCAACCTGATCGCCCAGGATACAACAGATTACGGCCACGACCTGGGCCTGAAAGACGGACTGGCAACCCTGCTTGAGAACATGGCCATTGCCGACCCCGATCTTGCCTGGATCCGTATCCTGTATGCCTTTCCTGGTTATGTAACCGACCACCTGATCGAAGTGATGGCTTCCCATCCCCAGGTTTTACCGTATCTGGACATGCCTCTCCAGCATGCCCACCCGGATACCCTCAAGCGCATGCGCCGGCCTGCCAACATGGATTGGGTCCACCGCACCCTGGCAAAGATGCGCAACGCCATGCCGGACCTGGCCTTGCGCACGACCTTTATCGTGGGATATCCGGGTGAAACTGAAGCGGAATTTCAGGCTTTGCTCGATTTTGTTCAAGAAACTCAATTCGACCACATCGGCGCGTTCACATTTTCGTTTGAAACCGGAACTGCCAGCGAACCGCTCGGGGATCCTGTGCCTGCCGAAGTGAAACAAGAGCGGCTGGAACGCCTGATGCTGCTCCAGCAGGGGATTTCACTGGCGCGCAATCAAAAACTGATCGGTAAGGTTCTACCCGTGCTGGTGGAGGGATTTGATAACGGCCTGAGCATCGGCCGTTCGTACCGCGATGCGCCTGAAATTGACGGCCTGGTGCTGGTGGAAGGCCAATTGCCGGTCGGCAAGATTTCCCCCGTTCAGATCACCGGCGCCATGACCCACGATCTTGCTGGCAGGCCGGTGTAGTTTTTTTGGATGGCTTCAGAAATGCACCAGGTGCATTTCTGAAGCCATCTAAAATCCTTAAGAAGTCCTGGCCCAGGCTGTCAGCAGCAGCACGATGATCGCCAGGAAGAGGTTTACGCGCAGCAATACCGTTTCCCGCTGCTGCAGCTTCTCAAGCTCTTCCGGATCGCCGGGTTTGCCCATAGACTGCCGGAACGCCATCCGTTCCAAAGCCGGCATCACTCCCCACGTAATGTACGCACTCAGGATCAGCATAACGCCAACCGTCAGGTGTTTGATGAGAATTGCTTCTGCCCATGTCGTCGAGATCACCAAAAAACCCTGGTAATTCGGGTGCGAGATCATTTGGAACATGCCGGTGAAGATCAGGACGATCAGGCTGAACCACCCGATTTGCTGAATCCTGCCCTGGATGGAAGTCAGAAAAGTGGAATATTGGACCGGCTGCATGCTGCGGCGTGCCGCCGGCAGCACAAAAAGAGATAAAGAGGCCAGGCCCCCAATCCAGATCACGGTAGCCAGGATGTGCATCCAGTATGCGATGGTTAATCCCAGGCTATCCGCCAGGTTCACGGCTTCTTGGTCTCCGTTGCTGTAGGAGGTACGGCTGTCGTTGGCGCCGTCGTATCCGTTGTTGCTGCCTTGGGAGTAGCTGTGGGTGGAACAGGCGTAGCGGTCGGGGGTCCCGGCGTCGCTGTAATAACCGTCGGCTGCGTGGTCGGCGTATCGACAGTCGGGGTCGGCGTTTCGAGAATCACTCCGGTGGGGGTCGGGGTGGAGGTTCCAGTCGGCACGACTGGCGCTGGGGTATCGGTTGGCGGCGCGCACCGGTTTTGCGCATCCGTCGCCAGCGGCACCACCGTCGGATCCTTGCCAATTGCCAGGGATTGCTTGTAATAATCCCGCGCCTTGCAGGGATCATCCTTGAAAATTTGACCGGCGTATTCGTACAGGGCCACCCGGAAACGTTCGCTGGCGGTCACGCCGGTGGCGTCCCGCATGTTCGGCATGGCCGCAGCCAGGTCGGTGAAATAGTTGATTACTTTGAGCCAATCGACCTTCCAGAAACTGGCTCCGTTCAGGTAATAGCGGGCCCAGGTGCGGTAGCCGGCCGCGAAATTATCCAGAGGGCCAAAGCGTTCGGCCAGCGTCAGGGCATAAATTCCACCTTCCAGGTCGCCGGAGCCAATTTTGGTGACGCCCAAACCTCGTAGGGCTATGTAATACAGCCCATCTACATCAACCGTACGATAACCCAGGTTTTTCTTGCGGATTGCGCCGATGGTATCGATCGCGTTAGACCACTTTGAATCATCCAGGAACTGGACGATTTGGGCAAACATCTCCTGTTCGCCCCGTGTGTCAGGGGTTGGGGTAAGGGTTGGCGTTGGCACCGCGGTTGGCACCGCCGACGCCTGGATCGAAAACAGGATCTCGGTTAATTTTTCGGTTGCGCCGGGAAAATTCGGATCGAGGCTGATCACGTACTCCAACCGCTGCTGGGCAACTTCCAGGCGCCCCGCCGCCTGGTCTTGCTGCGCCAGTTGAAATTGGGTGGCTGCATCAACCGCCCTCTGGCTGAGCTGGCTCTGGTCTTTTGCATTTTGGCCGGAAACAAATCCCATCCACCCGCCGATCCCAGCAAAAACCAGGATAAGGATGATTCCCGGGATGATGATAAAAATCTTGCGCACCTTTTTTTGGGGCGCTTCCTCAATGGCCGGTTCGTTTTCCGACGGCGCAGACGGATCCGGGCGCGTTGGAATAGTTTCTTCAATGTTCTCGCTGGACATAAGCGCTATTATACCACCTTGAAAAATCAGGTTTTTCGGTTTTTGAACGAGTGCGTCTGGCGGGATGAATATCCCGCCCGGCGCACTCGCTCAAATAAACCCGCTAAAGACGGACCAGGACCCGCAGCTCTCGCCAGACGATTGGGACGGCCACGACTGCCCCGAGCGCCATCCCCGCCACCGATCCCAGCAGCCCTGCCAGCCTCTCGCCGGAGAGCGAAATCACCAGCCAGGCCGCAAGCCCGGCTGCAATTCCGGCTGCCAGACCGCGCAGCAAGGTCCCGCCCGAGGTGACCTTCGACATCAATCTTTTATTTAATAGGAAGAGCAGCAGCAGCGCCTGTGACGTGAACGCGAGGCAGTCCGCCAGGCCGATCCCTGGGGCTCCCAGCGGCTGGTAAAGCAGGCTGCTGATCAACATATACACGCCCAGGTTGATCCCGGCCGTGATCAGCGGCGGCACTGGCTCCTGGCGCGCGTAGAACGTGCGGATCGCAATTTCCATCAGGCACTGGCCGGTTAACCCGGCCAGGAAAGCCCGGCTGGTCCACAGCAGCAGGTCCGTTGTTCCCGTATCGAGTTTAAACGCCAGCGCCAGCAGCGGCCGCAGGCCTAAGATCAATACCACCGCCACCGGGATCGTAATTGCAACCAGCACGCGCACCGCCCGCTCGATCGAGGCTTTGAATTCATCCCAGGCGCCCCTGGCCACCATCTCAGACAGGGTTGGCAGGATGGCGATCCCGATCGCCGTCCCAATCACCGTCTCCGGCACCTGCATGATCATCCAGCCATACGTCAGGGATGACACCGAGCCGGTTGGCAGGTAAGACGCCAGGTGATCGCGCCAGATGAACGTGAGCTGCACGAACAGCATGGTAACCAGGCGCGGTCCCATCACCCGCATCACCTGGCGTACAGGCGCCGTATTCAGACCGAGATGCGGGATCCAGCGGAACTTATAGCGCACAAGGCCGGGAATCTGGATCGCCAGGTGCAGCACAGCCCCCAGGATAACGCCATACACAAGTCCGTGCACCCCCAGGCCCAGCGCCGGCAGGCGGATTCCCAGGATCACGTAGCCTTGGGAGGGGGATAAAACCAATGCGCCAAAGATTTGCCCAACGTTGTAAAGGATTGGCGCCAGGGCAGGCAAGAAAAAGTGCTGGTTAGCCTGTAAGCCCGCCATGATCAGGCCGCTGATCGAAAAGATGAGCGTTGCTACCAGGTTCCAGCGCATTAACGAAACAACAACTTCTTTTTGGGGTTCGGTGAAGCCCGGCGCGACCCCAAATTGAGGCGAGCGCACCAGCGGATCGGCCAGGGCGCCCACGATGACTGCCAGCAAAGCCGTAACCAGGAAAGCCAGGTTGGCAATCCGTGAAAATAACGCCCACGAATCGTCCCGGCCTTGTTTGGTCAGGACTTCGGTCAAAACCGGGATGAAAGCAATTGCCAGTGCCCCGCCCGAAATCAAGGCAAACAACAGGTCGGGGATGTTATTGGCCACGTTGAAGGCATCCAGCTCCTTTGAAAAGGTAAACTGGCGTGCGATGATGAGCTGGCGCACGATCGCCAGGCCTTTATCGGCCAGCAGAAATACCGCCAGCATGAGGCTGTTTCGGGTAAGACGTGACATAGTCGCAACTATAGCACATTATTTGGAATGAAGTACAATACGATCATGAAAAAGCCCGTTTTAACCGGTCGCCCGCACTTGAAAAATGAGTCTTGAAATGCAAAACCGCGGTCAGCTCTACGTCGTTGCAACCCCGATTGGCAACCCCGGCGACATCACTCTGCGCGCCCTGGATGTTCTGCGCCAGTGTAACGCCGTCATTTGCGAGGAACAGCGAGAAGGCGAAGCCTTGCTCAAAAAATATGAGATCCCGGCGCATGAAATCATCACTTTGAACGAGCACAATGAAGCCGAACGCGTCCCGGACATTGTTCGCCGGATCCTGCTGACCGGCGACAGCCTGGCCCTGATTTCTGACTGCGGCACACCTGTGTTCTCCGACCCAGGCGCTGCCTTGATCCAACACGCTTCCGAGATGAGCGTTCCGGTCATCCCTGTGCCGGGAGCCTCTTCACTCATGGCCGCTCTCTCGATCTTGAGCTTTAAACCGGAACGATTCGTGTTTGCCGGCTTTCTGCCGCGTGTTCCGGAGGAGCGTAAGCGCGAGCTATTGCGCCTGCGCGCCCTGCGCATGCCGGTCATCCTGATGGACACGCCTTACCGCCTGGTGGCTGTGCTCAAGGACGTTGCCAATGCCTTTGGGAAGGGCCACCAGGTAACCCTGGCTGCTGACCTGACCCTGCCGCGCGAAAAAATATACCGCGGGCCGGTCGGCGAGGTCCTCCAGCAGGTCGGAGAACGCAAGGCAGAGTTTATTTTGATCGTGCACTAAGCCCCCCATTCGTTATCCCCCGTTGTGGTAAAATTAACTTTTGTATGGAAACCAAGTCCGACACGATAAAAGTCAGTCCGCCGCGTCTGGTAGCCTCCATTATTGCCGGGTTTAATACTGTCGCAGCGCACGCCTACCTCATAATATTTCCCATCATCCTCGACCTGATGGTCTGGTTAGGCCCGCACGTGCGCGTCAAGGCGATTTTACAGCCGTTCGCTGCAAGTTTTATCAAGTACCTGACCGATTCGGGCATGATGGACAGCCAGGACGTCATCAAGACCGTCAAGGTTTTTATCCAATCCATCCTCGACCAGTTCAATATGCTCGGCTGGCTGCGGACCTGGCCGGTTGGCGTGCCTAGCCTGCTGGCTAATGCCGGCAGCATGCAAACGCCGGTTGGCGGACCTTCGATCATCGAGCTGCCCAATTTGATCAGCGCGTTTTTATCGTTTATCCTTGTCTTCCTGATTGGGACCCTGTTTGGAAGCCTGTTCTTCAATTCGATCTCCAATGCCAGTCTCGGCCTGAAAAAGCCCTTTTCGATCCGCCTCAGCCTGTGGCAGTTCGAGCAGTCTGTATTGTTGTCGATCCTGCTGGTCATTTTGGCCGTCCTGATTTCTTTTCCCATCAGCATTATTCTCTCGATTGTTATTCTCGTGAATGCGGGCCTGGCCGAAATCGTTTTGCTGGCGATTGGATTTTTACTGATCTGGTTCCTATTGCCGCTGGTTTTTTCAGCTCACGGCATCTTTTTATTTCGGCTGAATACCGTCCTTTCGATCGCCACGAGCGTGCGGTTGGTGCGCTTCTTCCTGCCAGGCACCGGCCTGTTCCTGGTAATGGCTTACCTTTTGAATGAAGGCATGAATCTTTTATGGCGCATGCCGTCGTCCAATTCCTGGATGACCTTTGTTGGCGTTGCCGGTCATGCTTTCATTGCCTCAGGGCTCCTTGCCGGAAGCTTTATTTATTACGGGAACGGAATGCGCTGGATGCAGGAAAACCTACAGCGTGTCGCTCGGCCGGCTGCCAATGTTTGATTAATTTGATTGCGCATTTTCTTTTCTGTAAAATGCAAGGGTACCCTTGCATTTTACAGAAAAGAAAATGAACAGTCACGAATTGGAGGATCTTTTTGTGACTCAACCTATTGCTTCATCTTACGCTGCCAAAGATATCCAGGTCCTGGAAGGCCTGGAAGCGGTACGGCGCCGCCCGGGGATGTACGTCGGCGGCACCGATCTAAAAGCGCTGCACCACCTGGTCTACGAAGTTGTCGACAATTCCATCGACGAGGCCCTGGCTGGCACCTGCGACAAGATATTCATTACCATTCACCCTGACAGCAGTGTAACGGTTGAGGATAACGGGCGCGGCATTCCGGTCGATTTGCACCCTGTCAAGCAGAAATCGGCCCTCGAGGTCGTAATGACCGTCCTGCACGCCGGCGGCAAGTTCGGCGGCGGCAGCTATAAAGTCTCCGGCGGGCTGCACGGCGTCGGCGTTTCAGCCGTCAACGCTCTTTCCGAATGGTGCGAGGTTGAGGTCAAGCGGGATGGCAAACTCTATTTCCAGCGTTACGAACGCGGCGTCCCCCAGGAAGAAGTCAAAGTGATCGGTAAAAGCGATCCGCGGTCCACCGGCACCAGGACCACTTTCAGGTTTGACCGCGAAATATTCAAAGGCGACCTGGATTATAAATTTGAGACCCTCGTGGCCCGCTTCCGTGAAATGGCTTTCGTCACCCGTAAGGTCCTCATCCGTCTGGTGGACGAGCGCAGCCATCACGAGATGTCATTTTATTTCGAGGGCGGCATCGTCTCCTTCGTGAAATACCTGGACCGCAACCGCGAGGTGCTCCACCCGGTTTTTTACGTCGAGAAGGAAATTGACAACATCGGCATCGAGGTCGCCATCCAGTATACCGATGCCTACGCCGAGTCGGTCTATTCCTTTGCGAATACGATCAACACCATCGACGGCGGCACCCACATGACCGGCCTGCGCACCGCCACAACCCGCGTCATCAACGATTACGCCCGCAAAAGCGGCCTGCTCAAGGATGCGGACCCGAACTTCACCGGCGACGACACCCGCGAGGGCATGACCGCCATCGTCAGCGTCAAGCATCCCGACCCGCAGTTCGAGTCGCAGACCAAGGTCAAGCTGATGAACCCCGAGGTCCAGACTTATGTCATGCAGGTCACGGCTGAGGCCTTCCAGGCCTTCCTGGAAGAGAACCCACAGGCGGCCAGGGCGATCGTCTCGAAATGCCTCACCTCTGCCCGCGCCCGCGACGCCGCCCGCAAGGCCCGCGACCTGGTCATCCGCAAATCCGCCCTCGAAAGCCTGACCCTGCCCGGCAAGCTGGCGGACTGCTCCGAGCGCGACAGCAACAAGACCGAAATGTACATCGTCGAAGGCGAAAGTGCAGGCGGCTCAGCCAAGCAGGGTCGCGACCGCCATTTTCAGGCCATCCTGCCCTTGCGCGGCAAAATCCTCAACACTGAGCGCGCCCGCCTGGATAAGATCCTGGGCAACAACGAGGTCAAAGCCCTCATTTCTGCCCTGGGCACCGGCGTTGGCGACAATTTCGACATCAGCGGCCTGCGCTACGGGCGCGTCATCATCATGACCGACGCTGACGTCGACGGCAGCCACATCCGTACCCTTTTGCTGACTTTCTTCTTCCGCTACATGGCGAAATTAATCGACGATGGGCACCTCTACATCGCCCAGCCGCCTCTCTACCGTGTTGCCTACAAAAACCAGGTCCGCTACGCCTTTGGCGACGAGGAAAAAGATAAGATCGTCAAGGAAATCGGCGGCAATTCTGATAAGGTCACGCTCCAGCGTTATAAGGGTCTGGGCGAAATGAACCCCGAGCAGCTCTGGGAGACCACCATGAATCCCGAGAACCGCAGCCTGCTCCTGGTCACCATCGACGACGCCGCCGAAGCCGACCGCACTTTCGACATGCTCATGGGCGAAGCCGTCCCCCCTCGCAATAGGTTTATCCAGACTCATGCAAAGGACGTAAGAAATCTGGATGTTTAACTTGATCCTTATTTGATACGAGGGGGTGGGGTATTAGAAAATGCGAAGCATTTTCTAATACTCCAC